>NZ_CP102578.1:8180652-8489456 GCF_042230915.1 Archangium gephyra
CAGTACCTGGACACCCATGGCGACCAGATGCGGGACATCGTGTCCATGGTCAACGGCAACGGGGACGAGAACACCCAGATGGCGCTGGGCGCCCTGCTCTCCTCGGCCGCGCGCATCCCCCACACCGGGGGCACCGTCTCCCAGGGCGTCGTCGAGCTCTTCAACGCCGCGGTTCCCCAGCTGGGCGAGAACGCGGCCTCGCTCCAGGGCGCCACGGACTTCTTCAAGCGGCACGGGGATGCCCTCCTGAAGAACCCGGCGTTCTCGGATGCGCAGACGGGCCACCTGACCCCGGGGGCCGAGCGGACGCTCAACGAGTTCTGGGCCCGGACCATGTTCCAGGGCGTGGACTACGAGGGCAAGGACGACTTCAACAAGTGGACGGGCCAGTGGCTGGGCCGGCTGGATCGTCAGCTCGCCGCGGTCCCCGAGGAGGAGAATGGCGGCGTCGCGACGCCGGATCAGCGCGAGGACGCGGCGCGCTTCGGCGGCATCATCGGCACCATCGAGAACGGCTTCCGCAATGCCGTGGAGCTCCTC
The DNA here is from genome assembly GCF_042230915.1 of Archangium gephyra. Taxonomy (GTDB): domain Bacteria; phylum Myxococcota; class Myxococcia; order Myxococcales; family Myxococcaceae; genus Archangium; species Archangium gephyra_B. Next base: position 8,181,193 of record NZ_CP102578.1, read on the forward strand.
GAGAAGAAGAACGAGGCCATCGAGGGCATGGTGGACTTCGTCTTCCAGGCCAAGGAGTTCATCCCCAGCATGAAGTTCCCGGGGGCGAGCCAGGTCACGGACGCGGGAGTGGACGCGGTCCGCAACTGGGTGGTCGGCCTGCTCGACCACGACATCCCCACGGCGTCGGAGTCGCTGCCGTTCCACGACCAGTTCTCGCAGGCGATCGACAACCAGGACCTGCGCGAGAGCTACAGCGTCGGGCGCACCGAGGTGCTCGTCAACGACGGCATCGCCGGCATCCGCGACTGAGGCCGATGACCCGCGGCGTCCAACGCCATCTCTCTCGAGAAGTCTCTCTGGGACGCTTTGATCCGGGCCCGCCTCCGCGACAGGCGGCTGGTTTTCGCCCGAGCCGGTCGGAAGCACGGTGATGGACACCTGATCGGGTACGGAGGACCCCCGCCCGTCACTGACGGCGAGCGCGAAGGTCAGAACTCCCGCCGTGGAGGGAGGTGTGTCTGGAGCTCCTTGCGATGGTACCTTCGGATCTTCCCGAAGCCCTCACTGGGAGCCTCACCCATGACCGAAGGTTCCTCGCGCGCTCCACGGTATGTGCTCGCCGCGCTCCTGCTGAGCACCGTGTTGTCCGCCGCGCCAGCACGCGCCCTCGAGGGCGCCACCCCGCTGGAGGACAACCGCCGCATCACCGGGTTCTACATCCAGATCGCCCCAACGTTCCAGGCGCTGCTCGACCCAGACTTCCAGCCCGGAGGCACGAGCAGCGTCCGCCCCAGTTGGTTCCTCTTCGCGCCCCACGCGTCGCAGGAGGCGGGCAAGGGAATGCTCAGCGCCGCCATGGCCCGGCACATCCTCGACGCGGCCCGGGGACGGCCCTCGCTCTCCGTCCTGGAGGCGCTCGGCCGGGTGGGCATCACGGGGACCCTGCACCTGTCCGTGGTGCAGCTCTCCTTGAATCTCGAACTCTACGGGCTGCCTACGGATGCGGCCGCCTCGCTCGGTGCGCTCACCACGGCGATGAACGGCGAGGCGCTCGCGGACCCCCGCACCCTCACCCTCACCTCGGCACGCATGGCCTCGCTCTACTGGAGCGCACCGGCGTTGGACCCTCTCGACAAGGCGGAGGCCGTGGTGCTCACCATGGAGCGCACGCTGCACGAGGGCAACGTGGCCATCTTCACGGACATCGGCGGCGCGGCGACCGATTACCTGACGTGGCGCCAGTCCGCCGGCGAGGTGACTCCAGAGCACGTGCTCACGGAGTTCTCCCTGCCGGGAGCAAGTCCCGCGGAAGCCCGGCTCGCCTACGACTACGCGCTCGCCCATGCGCTCGACACACCGAGGCCCCACGCCTTCGACGCGATCTTCCCGGGAATGGACAGCCAGAGCCTGATGGTGGCGGCCTTCGCGCTCTACGAGCAGGCCCGCCTCACCCCTCCGCTCCAGGAGCGCGAGGCGTTCATCGCCATGGCCAACAACTACCTGGCGTGGCGCGAGCAGCACGACACGGTGCAGGCGGTCTTCACGCCGGCCTTGCCACACGCGGGCGAGGTGTCACGCTCCGCGTTGATGCGGACGCTGACGCCGATGCTCGTAGTGCACTTCGGCACGCTGGAGTGGACGTTGGCGGATTACGCGTATGCCCATCCGGACCGGGATGGGAATCCCCTCACCTCACCGCCCACGGAGTACAACTGGGCGGTGTTCTGGGATCGCTGGCCGCCGATCCTCGACTCGTTCGAGACAGGCTACCGCGACCCCACGGCCCTCTGGGTGATGCCGGAGCCCCTCGAGGATCCCCTGGAGGACTGACCGTCGCAAGGCGGCCGATCTCCCAGGTCATCGCGTCGAACTGCGCCTCAGCCAGGAGGGTGTCAGACTCGACTTTCGCCATTGCTCGAGCCACGAGTTCTTTGACACCTTCTCCAGGGCATCATCACCCGGATGGCGCAAGACTCCTTCAGATCCTCACCTACGAGATCAGCCGGCTCCGCATCGCTCGCTCCACCCTGTGGCTCAGCTCTCCTTCCACGAGGGGCTTCTGAATGAAGTCGAATGCGCCCAGGCGCATGCTCTCCACCGCGCTCTCGATGGAAGAACCGGAGGCGAGCAAGGTGATGACCAGGACATGCGGGGCCACCTCCAGCGCGCGCCGAAGAAGGGTGAGCCCGTCCTTGGGCTTCATCAAGTCCGTCAGCAGCAGCTCCACGCCGCTCCTGGCGAGCATGGCCAATGCCTCCTCCCCGGAGGCGGCTTCGATGACGGCGTAGCCCTCAGCGCGCAGTTTGAGCGCGGTGACCGTGCGCATCATGTGCTGGTCGCCCACCACCAGGATGCGACCACGGGAGACTGGGGTGGAGGCGTTGTCCATACTCACCATGATGCAGCAAGCGCCACCGTCGTTGAAGCAGATCCATCGTGCACGGCACCTGGCTCCGGAGGCCGGAGGCATCTACGACAAAGGAGTGTTTGGGCCATGGAAGGAGCGCTCCGCTCGCTTAGGCCACGTGTGCCTTCCATTCCCGGTGTTCACGGCGTCTTCGCTCCGGGCGCGCCACTACGTCCATTTCTACTCCTTTGAGTGGGGCAGAGCCGAAGCCGAAAGAGGCGAGCCGACCGCGAGAGACAGCGGCGAGGGTGAAGCCGGCGAAGGAGCGCACGCCACGATTGGATCTGGCGGCTGCGCCATACTGTGGCGCGGGATGTCTTCGGTGAGAGCCTGAACGGATACCGGCCACGCCAGCCAGTTGGGTGGGCTATTTCCATGACATACACATCGGATGCCGGGAAACAGGTCAACCCTGTCCGGTCTTTTCTCGACTTAATCAGGTATCGATAATCAAATTGACGCCCGGGATCCTGGCCTGCCAGATAGCGATTGATTTCTCGATCCACCAGCCGATTGGGCGGTAAGAATCGACGCCCCTGCGCGTCGTCCCTGGGCTTCAACTCTCGGCCTGTACATGCATTAATAATGACTGATGGGTTATACTGTCTCAATCGACAGCGAAAGTCTTTACAAATAGAAGCCAAACCCATAAACTCATTGTAAACAAAATCACGCCACTCTTGGGCTTCATTCTTGAGCGGTTTCAAACGACATGATGTGGGATACGGCACCGGATTGCAGATGATAACAGCGAATTCGCTCTGCGCCGGATACCGATCACCCAAGGCGGCCCCGATCAGATTCGCCAAAGGCACTCGATTATCATGAATCTGCCTGCCGGTACTTCCGGCGGCCGGACCGACGGGAATCAACTCGCGCGAAATCTCCTCGTCGTGCGGCGATTCCAGTAGGAACACCACGGGATTAAGATCCGTTGCAACCGGGGGACGCCCCAACGGGATCCCCAGACCTGGGTGTGATGCCCCGTTGAGGGGACACAGGGTTCCAGTTGGAACCACTCCTTCCGGCGTCAACCGCTCCCTGACGTACGTATACCGCACCAGATCGGGGACCCGGTGAGAGGGCCGAAAGCGAATCGTCAGTTCATTGGCCTGCGGGTTTAAATCATGAGCGATGCAGAGTTGGATCCGCTGAAAGAGTGGTTGCTCTACCTGTTCGTCACAAATGTTCTCCTCACCATCGACTCCGACGTAACGTATGCGAACAGTGAACATTCCAGGCTCCTCCAGGTGAGAGGTCATACAGTCGTCGTGAGCTCCTTGACCCGCTAGGCCCGTTCCTCCCGCAGCTCACGCGTTCCCTGGATGAGAGCATCCGGCGCCGGAGCCTCCTCCGTGGCACAGTCGACACGTGACGCACTGGAGCCTCCCGCGCGGTGGAGCCCTCCCGAAGCAGAGGGCTCCTGATTCAGGCACGAGGCCTGATAAGAGGACTACGCCCTGTAGGTGCACGCCAGGTAGAAATGGAAACGGGCTGGAGACGAGAAACGCCTCCAGCCCATAACACAGTGGTTTCAACCACTTGACCGACCTGGGAGACAGGCTTTGAACCTGTCTCCCCGGAGTTCTACTTCACTTCGCCGCTGGCGGTGGTGCCCTCCGTCGGGCTCAGGAGGATGGGCGGGCGATCCTTGCCCTCCACCGTGCGCTGCAGCTCGATCTCCTGCAGCAGCACTGGGGGCGCCACCGTGGACACCGGCACGTTCCCGCTCTCCGCTCCGCAGTAGCCATTGAAGATGCCCTGCTTGCGGCCCGTCGCCATGATGCGGTTCATCGACGACAGCGGCGTTCCAACAATCTCCACCCCGCGCACCAGCGACTCCTGGCCCGTCTTCACGTCCACCCGGTACACCATCCGCGGCACGCCCTTGAACGCCTGGTAGCCGTAGCTCGACGTGTTCGTGTTGCCGCCCGTGATGTCCCGGATGATCAGCCCATACGGCTTGCCCTGCCGCTTCGCCTCGGCGATGAGCTGCTTCTTCAGCTCCGCGTCCTCCACCTGCTTGGTGGACTCGACGATCAGGTTGGCCATGCGCGCCACCGGCTTGCGCGTGCCCTGGCTGCGCCCGTGCCCGTTGGACTGCAGGAAGCCCTCCACCGGCCGCCTCGACAGCAGGTAGTTCTTCAGCACGCCCTTCTCCACCAGCACCGTCCGCTGTCCCTTCACGCCCTCCTCGTCGTACTCGTAGAAGCCGTTGAGCGGCTCGTCACGCAGCGTGCGCACCGTCGGGTCATCCACGATGCTGATGAACGGCGGCAGCACCTGCTTGCCCACCTGGCCGCGGAACGTCTTCCCCTCCCCTTCCCCATCCTGCCGGTCTCCCTCCAGCCGGTGCCCCATCGTCTCGTGGAACAGCACCCCCGAGGCCTCCGCCGCCAGGATCGCCGGCCCCGTGTACGGATCAATCGCCGGCGCCTTGCGCAGCGCCAGCAGCTCCTCGATGACCTTGCTCGTGGCCTCGGCCAGCTTCTTGTCGTCCGGCAGTCCCGCCTCGGTGGGCGCGTAGTAGTTGCGCGAGTTGTCCAGCAGCTGCCCGTCCTCCGCCCGCGTCACCGCCGTCACGTGCAGCCCGTACATCGTCTCTTCCGTCACGATGCGGCTGCCCTCGCTGGACACGAACAGGCGCCTCTGCTTGTCCGCCGTCACCCGCACCTCCGAGTCGAAGATCTCCGGGTGCGCCTTGAAGCGCGCCGACACCTCGCGCGCCACCCGGACCCAGCGGTCATGGTCGAACGGGAAGGCCACCGCCGGCTGCACGTACGTCGCCGCCTTCTCCTTGGAGAAGGACGCCGCCTGCTTCGGATCCTCCACCGCGTAGACGTTATCGGCCTTCTTCTTGAGGAACTGGGAGAGCGCCGCCTTGTACTTCTCGTCCGTCACCAGCCACAGCGAGGTGCGCAGCGCCAGGGGCGAGTCGTCGATGGGGGCGTCCTTGTTGGCGACGTAGCTGGAGCCCTTGCCACCGCCGAAGAAGTCGTACTCCTCGGGGCCCGAGTTGTCGAACTCGTACGAGCCCACCCGCACGTCCACGTACAGCTTGCGCTCACGGTACGAGTCATCGAGGAAGATCGCCCCGTACCGGGCGACGACGCCGTGCTGCTCGCCCTCCTTGAGCTGGTAGCTCATGAAGTACGGAGGCTCGTGGTTCTGCAGCTTGAGCTGCTTCTGGTTGCGCTGGAGCTCCTCCGCCATGGCGTCCAGCAGCGTCACGCGCGCGTCCGGAGCGGGCGCGGCGGCGGTGAGCAGGACGGAGGCGGCGAGCAGGGGAAGGACGGGCCAGGTTCGGGTTCGCACGCCCCGACTCTAGCCGAGCCCGCTCCAGCAGGCATGCTCCTCCTACCCAGTACGGTGGGTGAAAGGGCCCGCCCGAAGCGCTCGCCTGGACGGGGGGCGTCCGCTAGACAGCGCCGGGGACAGAGGAAACCCAGGAGACGTTCATGGACGACAAAGTGGTGGTGATCACCGGGGCGAGCGCGGGCATCGGGGCCGCCCTGGCGGAGCAGGCGGGAAAGAAGGGCTGGAAGGTGGTGCTGGCCGCGCGGCGCGAGCCCGAGCTGCGCCAGGTGGCGGCACGCGTGGGGCCGGAGGCGCTCCCGGTCGTCGCGGACGTCTCCAAGCGGGAGGACGTGCAGCGGGTGATGGACGCGGCGCTCGCGCGCTTCGGGCAGGTGGATGTCTGGGTGAACAACGCGGGCCGCGGCATCAGCAAGCTCGTCTCCCAGCTCACCGACGAGGACTTCGACGAGATGATGCGCGTCAACGTCAAGTCCGCCCTCTACGGCATTCAGGCCGTGCTGCCTCACTTCCAGGCGCGCGGGCGCGGGCACATCATCAACGTCTCGTCCGTGCTGGGGCGGGTGCCGTACGTCCCGGTGCGCTCGGCCTACAACGCGGCCAAGCACGCGCTCAACGCGCTGACGGCCAACCTGCGCCAGGAGCTGCGCGAGCGCTACCCGGGCATCCACGTCACCACCTTCCTGCCCGGCGTGGTGGCCACCGAGTTCGGCGTGAACGCGCTCGGCGGCGGCATGGACTCGCGCAAGATTCCCGGCGCGCAGTCCGTCGAGGAGACCGCCAGCGTCCTCGTGGACACCATCGAGCGGCCCCGTCCGGACGTGTACTCGCGGCCCGAGTACCGGCAGCAGGTCGTCGCGTACTACTCCTCCGAGGACCTGGCCATCCCCGAGGCCGGCGCGCCTGGCACCCGGCGCCCGTGAAGAAAGGAGGAGGCCCCGCCCCGGCGCCCCCCCTCACGGCGCCGCAGCGGGGCCTCCGGCGTTCAGGTGGGACGGCAACCGGGCCGGCCCACCGTCACGCCTGACAACTCAGGCCTTGGTGACCTTGTCGCGCCCCGGGCCCACGTTCTTGCAGGCGTTGCGCGTGTCGACGACGCACTGCGACTGCTTCACCACCATGTTGTAGTCGATGCACGAGTGGTCCGTGAGGATGACGACCGCGTCGTACTGGCTGATCGTCTCCGGGTTCAGCGGCACCGACTGCATGGTGAAGTGGAAGCCGTGGCCCTCCTCGAGGCGGGGCACGTACGGGTCGTGGTACTCGACCTCCGCGCCCTTCTCCTTGAGCAGCGTGATGATGCGCAGGCTCGGGCTCTCGCGCATGTCGTCGATGTCCTTCTTGTACGCCGCGCCGATGCAGAGCACCTTCGCACCATTGAGCGTCTTCTTCGTCTTGTTGAGCGCCTCCATGGTGCGGGTGACCACGTAGTACGGCATCTGCGTGTTCACCTCGCCGGCCAGCTCGATGAACTTGGTGTGGAACTCGTACTCGCGCGCCTTCCACGTCAGGTAGAAGGGATCGATGGGGATGCAGTGGCCGCCCAGGCCGGGGCCCGGGTAGAAGGCCTGGAAGCCGAAGGGCTTCGTGGCCGCGGCGTTGATGACCTCCCACACGTCGATGTTCATCCGGTCGCAGAGCATCTTCATCTCGTTGACCATGGCGATGTTGACGCAGCGGTAGATGTTCTCCAGCAGCTTGGCCAGCTCGGCCACGCGGGTGGAGGACACCGCCACCGTCTCCTTCAGCGCGCTCGAGTAGAGCGCCTGCGCCACCTCGAGGCACGCCGGGGTGAAGCCACCGACGATCTTCGGAATCGTCTTGGTGTTGAAGCTCTTGTTGCCCGGGTCCTCACGCTCGGGGCTGAAGGCCAGGTGGAAGTCCACGCCGGCCTTGAGGCCACTCTTCTCCAGCAGCGGCTTGAGGACCTCGTCCGTGGTCCCCGGGTACGTGGTGGACTCCAGGATGAAGAGCTGGCCGGGCCGGACGTGCGGCGCCAGCGCCTCGCCCGTCTTGACGATGTAGCTCATGTCCGGCTCACGCGACGCCGTCAGCGGCGTGGGCACGCAGATGATGATGCAATCCATCTCACGGGCCTTCGCGAAGTCCGTCGTCGCCTTCAGCTTGCCTTTGCTCGTCAGCTCCGCCAGCGGTGCGCTGGGAATGTGCTTGATGTAGCTCACCCCCTTGCCGATGTTGTCCACCTTCCGCGAGTCCACATCGAGACCCATCACGGGGAAGCCGGCCTCCGCGAACGCCATCCCCAGCGGCAGACCGACGTAGCCCATCCCCACCACGCCCACCCTCGCCTCCCGCCGACGAATCTTCTCCAGCAGCGGGCTCACCATGACGCGCATCTGACTCACCTCTCCTGAAGGCATGCGGGTCCCCCCGTCATGCCCCGACCATGTCTTCAGTTGAAGACGACCACCCACCTCAGCCACACCGGGGGCGACACCCGCACCCCGAACAGCACCACCTGCGACGCCACCACGAGGCCGTACCCTGGCGAATACCGGGACGGCTCCAACCGCGGCTCCAGGCCCGCCGCGAAGAGCACCAGCGCTTGCGGTGCCTCCGCCGGCCCCAATTCCACACCCATTGCCTCGAAACCCTTCGGCGCCTCCGGGACACGCAGCGCCCGCGCCAGCTGCTCGGGCGTTGGCGCCCTCATTCGCGCTTCGCGGTCCGGAAGGTGGATCCTCCCCTTCAGATCGTGAAGCCCCACCCCCACCAGTGCATCCGTTACCCCGAGCGCACGCTCGCGCTTGTCGAGCACGAAGGTGCGCTCCACGCCGACAGGAGAGGCCAGCGCACGGTAGCCATCGTGGCGCACGGTGAGGCGATCCAGCTCCGCGCCGGGCTGAAACACTTGCACGCGGGCCCGCGCCGCCTCGGGCAGCGCGAACAGCCGGCCCGGCTCCAGCGGGGCCTGCTCCACGCCGTCCACCTCGAGCGTGTTGTGCATGGCGGTGGAGCGGAACGCGTTGCGCATCGCCGGCTCGCGCGTGTACGTGCCCGTGCCCGGGTCCACGATGACGGGCCGTCCGTGCAGGTGCAGCTCGAAGGAGAGCTTGTCGTTGTGGCTGTGCCCGCCCACCCCGTGCTGCCCCTGCGGGCCAGCGCTCACCGTCACCACCGCGCCCGCCCCGCGCAGCACGTGGAAGCCGCCCGCCGGGTAGCTCACCGAGTCCGCGGGCCGCGCGGCCGGCAGCGCCCGGAAGCTTTCGAGACCGGACAGTCCGAGCAGCCAGGCGGCCTCGTCCGGGAAGGGACCCTCCGCCAGCTTCGCGTCACCGAAGAGGGCCGCGCCCAGCGGCGCGAGGTAGCCCTGCTCGCGCGGCTCCCGCTCCTGCAAGGGGAAGACGCGGCCCGAGTCGTTGTCGCCCACCTGCGGCGCCAGGCCCCGCTCGGAAGTCCAGGCGCGCGAGGCCTCGTACATGCGGTGCAGCCGCGCCGCGTAGGGCGCGCCCAGGTCCACGCCCTGGCCCCGCGCCACCACCAGCGCCAGGGTGAAGAGCTCCACCGACAGCCGGTGGTAGGGCACGGAGCCCTCGAAGGAGGTGCCCTCCGGGTGCACCTGCGCCGCCATCTGCGTGCGCAGCCCCGCCACCGCGCGCGCCACCTGCCTCGGGGCGTCCGGCAGCTCCGGGAAGAGCAGGCCCGCCACCAGCAGCCCCACGTAGTTGGAGACGAGGTGGTTGTTGGGCACCGCGCCCTTGTCCTCCAGGTGCGCCTCCACCCAGGCGGTGTGCTCGGCCAGCGACTCCAGCACCGGCACGAGGAACTCCGGCCTGCGCGCCTCGGGCGCGTCCGAGAACATCACCAGCGCCTGCGCCAGGTTGGCCGCACGCAGCGCCACTTCCATGCCGCACGTCCAGTGAATCCCCTGCCCCACCGGGTTGGCCTGGAGGAAGTCCAGCGTCCGCGTCACGAAGGCCCGCGCGAAGCCCCGGCGTGCCTCCTCGCCGCGCTCCACCCAGTACCCCTGACCGAGCGCCACCAGACAATCCAACCGGCCGAGCACCCAGGGGAACTTCGGATCCACCCCCGGCCGCTCCACCCGCAGCTGCTCCACCGGGAGGACCGGGTAGCGGTAGCCGCTCACCGGATCCCTGCTCCAGTCGATGGGTTGGCCCTCACCGAAGCACACCTGGGTACCGAAGACGTCGTACTCGCCCCGGAGCGCGGCCCGGGCCCGCTCCAGGGCCCTTTGCTGGGCGCCGGGCAGCTCCGCGAGCGCCTCCAGGACGGAGGCCCGCTGCCGCACCTCGCACCAGGCGCCGCCCGGACGCGAGGACAGCGCGCGCTCGGCCAGCTCCTCCGCGGTGGCGGCCCCGAAGGCCTCCAGCAGCCTCGGCTCCTCGAGCCGCTCGCGCCTCCTATAGAGGGCCTGGCGCGCTACGCCCTGGACCCGCCGCGCCATCCCCCGGGCGAAGCCCCCCGGCGCGAGCCGTGCGATCGTCGAGTAGTATCCCAGTGTCCCCATTCCCCGTCCCATCCCGGACGAGAGCGATAGCAAGGGGTCGGCCAGCGCCGACTCAGGGAAATGCGGGGGTTTGGAACGAGGAATCCCCGCAGGCCGGTAAAAAAGTTGGATGGTTTGGGGTACGAAGTGGGAAAGGGTTTTCCTTCCGTCACCCCTTGGGTTCCCACTCAGGGCTGCGTTGCGCCCTGGGCCCACCGTGGCCATTCCTCCTTGTGTGCAGGCGGGTGCTTGGAGCGGGTGGCGCGTGGGACGGAGTGTCAGCGCCTCCGAGGTGGAGCGAACAGTCTCGGCGGTTGCCGAGCGGGCGCTGCACCACGGGGCGAGGGCAGGACTTCATGCGCTCGTGGAGTCGGTGGTGCGTCTGACGGAGACGCCCGGGGCCGCGCTGTACGCGGACGGCGAGTGCGTGGCGCTCGCGGGGAGGGCGCCGCCAGCTCCCGCCCGGGCCCATCCCCTTCAGATGATGAAGCATGGGCGCACGGCCCTGGTGCTGGGCACGCCCTGCGTAGACACCACGGATCGGCAGCACCTCACGCGCCTGACGGCCCTGGGCAGCGCGCTGCTGGCGTGCCGGGAGCGCGAGGAGGCGGCCCGGGCCGAGCACAAGCGGCTGCGCCTGGAGCGGCTGCGGTTGATGGAGCAGCTGGCGCACCGGGAGCGGGCCTGGTCCCGCGCGGCGCATGATCTGCGCACGCCGCTGCTGGTGATGCAGGGCTATATCGACATGATGACCAAGGGGATGGCGGGGGTGCTCACGCCCGCCATGCAGCGCTACCTCGAGCGCATGGGCCGGGCGGCGAGTGAGATGAACGTCCGCCTGCAGCAGCGGCCCTCGAGCGAGGACGTGCCCGCGGAGGATCTGCGCGCGATGGTGAGCGCCACCTTCGGGCCCGGGCGGCCCTGCGCCGCGAGGTTGGAGTTGCCTCCGGGGCCGGTGCTGCTGCGGATGCCAAGGACGGGCTCGGCCCTGCTGGTGCGGACGCTGGAGCGGCTGCTGACGGGGGCCGGCGCCTCCGAGGTGGTGTTGCGGGTGGACTCACCGGACGGGGTGGATGCGTGGCGGCTGCTCGTGCAGGCCCGGGCGGAGCTCCCGGTGCCGGAGCGGGCCCGCGAGGCCCTGGAGCGGTTCTCGCGGAGATGGCAGGTCCGGGTCTCCGTGCGCGAGACGCCCGAGCTGGAGCTGACCGTGCTGCTCCCGCGCCTGCCGGGTTAACGGATGCGCTATAGCTGGCTCCGATGACCCTCGCTCCGACGTTGTACGACTTCCAGATCGCCCTGAGCCACGTCGATCGCGCGATCGACCAGCCGCAGTTGAGCTTCAAGGTCGCGCGCCACCCCTCCGAGACCATGCAACGCGTCTGGCTGCGGGTGCTCGCGTACTGCTGGCTCTGGGAGGAGCGGCTGGCCTTCGGCAAGGGCCTGGGCGAGCCCGAGGAGCCAGACCTCGAGTGCCGCGACTACACCGGCCTGGTGACGAGCTGGGTGCGCGTGGGCAAGGCGGACCCGCTGAAGATTCAGCGCGCGGTGGACCAGAACCCGCACGCGAAGGTGTCGGTGCTGTTCGAGTCTCCCCAGCGGCTCGAGGCCTTCCTCACCGAGGCGCGCGAGGCGAAGGCCCTGCGCGTGGCGAAGGCCGAGCTCGCGGCGATCGACGCCGGCCTGCTGCGCTCGCTCTCCGCCTTCGACTCCCGGCGCATCAAGCTGTCGCTGACCCTGGTCGGTGACCATGTCTATGCCGAGTGCGAGGGGCAGAGCTTCGATGGCCCGCTGACCCGCGCGTCCCTGTGAAGCTCGAACGCCACGTGGGAGGGCTCTCGCTCGCCCGGAAAGCCAACTACCTGCGCGCGAGGGGCTGGCGCGAGGAAGAAGGCGGCTGGTCGAGCGAGATTTTCGGCCTGCATCCGCTGGCCAAGGCCGTCCACCACCAGCTCACCGATGACCTCAGCCAGGCGCTCCGCAAACGGGGCTGGCAGGTGACGGGGTTCTCCGAGCGCGGCTATGTGAAGATGCGCGATGGCGAGGACGGCAAGCCCTGCTCCCTGCCGAAGGCGCTGCGCACCCAGGCCCGCCGCGAGAAACGGCCGGTCGCCGAGCTGACCTATGAGCTGTTCCTCGCGGCGCTGCTCGAGGCGGAAGGCGCCTAGGCGTCCGCTCACGGCATCCGCTCACGATGTTCGAAGGTGAGCGCATGGGCCCCGGCCGCTATTCGTTCTGGCGGCAGTCGGACAGACTCCAGGCAGGCCCCGGGCCATACCGGGGGCTGGGGGCACACACGATGAAGCACAAGGAAGCGAAGACGGTGACCGTCACCGGACCCGCGGGGCGGCTGATGGCGACAGTCGAAGGCGACGGCGGCATCCCCGTCCTCTTCGTGCATGACTTCGCCGCCGACCGGACGCACTGGGCCGAGACGCAACACGGCCTCGAGACCCGCACCGTCGCATTCGATCTGCGCGGAATGGGCGAGAGCAGCGGCTCCCACGGTCCCTTCGGCGTGGAGGCCGCCGTGGAGGACGTGGCCGCCGTTGCCGACGCGCTGCTGCCCGAGAAGTTCGTCCTGGTGGGCCACGGCTTCGGGGCCGCGGTGGCCGGGGCCTTCGCCTCGTACTACCCCGAGCGGCTCGCCGGGCTCCTCTACGTCGAGCCGGTGGGAGACATGCGCCGCCAGGAGAAGGCCGAGGTGGACGCCTGGCTCGAGAACTTCAGCGAGGCGAAGTACGGCGGCTTCCACGAGCACTGGCTCACGCCCCTGCTCCTCGAGGCGAAGGAGAAGACGCGCGCGATGGTCATGAAGACGCTGCGGACGTCGCGGCGGGAGGCCATCGCCGGAAACATGGAGTCGCTCTTCCACCACGACCCGAACGAGGCCTTCGAGCGCTTCACCGGCCCCACCCATACGCTGGTGGCGGCCACCAGCCCGGGGACGCTGGTGGCCCAGCGGCCGGAGCTCCCCCACTCCGTGGTGCCTCACGCGAGTCACTGGCTGATGCTGGACGCGCCGCAGTGGTTCCACGCGGAGCTGGTCCGTTTCCTCGGCCGCTGCAAGCACGGGCACTGAGCCGTTCGGCGGCCGCGGGGTTCACCCGGCCGGGAACCGCTTCTCGTACTCGTCTTTGTTCCGCTCGTACGACGTCCAGAAGTTGGGCGCCACGCGGCCATTGAGGTGGTCGATCAGAATGGCGAGATGCGTATGCCAGCCGCTCGCCACGCTGACCCGATCCTCGCGGCTGTCGTAGCCCCGGTGCGTCAGCACCAGCCGCACGTCCTGGCCTCGCTGGCTGAGCTCGAAGGTGACGTCCGTGGCCTTCCCGCTCGCTTCATCCCAGGTATACGCGAGCAGTCGCGGCGGCTCGCACCGGGTGATGCGGCCGAGCACGGTGTGGCCCGATTGGTATTGCTTGTACCGCTCGGGCGTCGATTCCTGCTCCGACGACAGCTGGGAGTGGCGGAAGTTCAGCTCCACCCGTCCACCCGCGCGCAGCTCCATGTCGCCGGCCGCGAGCCACGTCCCGCGCTTGCCGGGCTCGGTGAGGTAGCTCCACACGCGCTCGATGGGGCCGGGCAGGACACGCTCCAGGCGTACCGTGTCCGGCGCGGTGAAGGTTCCGTACTCCTCGTTCATGGCTGGCTCCTCGTCGTGTTCGTCCCTCATTCCTCAGGGAATGGGAAGTTTCGCGGGAAGCAACTCGAAAATGCGTCCCCCGATAATCCTTTTGTCTCCGCCAGCACGGCGGGCCACTTCAACCAACGCAGTTCGTCATCCCTATAGGGGAACGAGGGCAAGACCATGGGCTTTCTCGGCGGAATCGGTAAGGCAATCGGCGGTATCGCGCGCACGGTGGGCAAGGTCGCGGACGTGGTCGGCAAGGTGACCAACTTCCTGCAGAAGCCGCTGGACGCGATCATGGCCCCCGTGAAGAAGCTCGTGGGCGGCGCGCTGGACAAGCTGCCCTTCGGCATCGGCAAGTTCATCAAGCCCTTCGCCGACAAGTTCCTGGACAACGCCCTGTCCTTCGTGGCCGGCGGCCCGCTGGGTGGCCTGGGTGTGCTGGCCAAGGCCATGCCCACCATCAAGAAGCTCGGCGACCTGGCCGAGACGGTCGGTGGCATCGCCAAGAAGGTCGGCGACGCGCTGCCCCCCCAGGGCGGCATCAACCTGCAGAACATCTTCGCCCACGCCCACGCCCAGAAGCTGCTCGAGGCGGCCTGAGCCCCTCGCGTCCCTGAACGCGGTGCAATGAACAAGGGCCGGTCTTCCCGCTACGGGAGGCCGGCCCTTCGTTTTTCCCAGCGCTAGGATGCCGCACGTGACCGAAGCCGAAGCGGAGCGTCAGCGGATCCTCGAGCGGCGGGCCCGGAGACAGGCCCGGCGTGAGAAGCAGCGGGCGGAGAACATCGGCCGGGCGAAGCGGATGCACGAGGCCCGCCTCGCGTACGAGCGGGAGCTGGCCGAGCGGGACGTTCCCGCCAGGAAGACGGCCAGAGCGGGGCAGCGCGGCGGGATGGAGCTTCACGTCGGCTGCTCGGGGTGGTTCTACTGGCACTGGAGGGATCGCTTCTACCCGCCGGGGCTGCCGAGCAGCCGGTGGTTCGAGCATTACGCCGGGCAGTTCAAGACGGTGGAGCTCAACGCCCCCTTCTACGCCTGGCCCACGGTGGCGACGGTGAACACGTGGGTGCGGCAGGCGGGGCGGCGGAAGTTCGTCTACACCGTGAAGGTGTCGGAGCTGATCACGCACGTGAAGCGGTTCACAGGAACCAAGACACTCGTGCGGGACTTCGGGCACATCGCGGATCTGCTCGGCCCCCGCATGGGGTGCTTCCTGTTCCAGCTGCCACCCAGCTACCACTACTCGCCGGCCCGGCTGAAGACGATCCTCGCCCAGCTCGATCCGGCGCGGCGCAACGTGGTGGAGTTCCGGCACAAGAGCTGGTGGAACGAGCGGGTGTACGGCGCGTTCCGGGAGGCGAAGGTGGCCTTCTGCTCGTGCAGCGGGCCGCGGTTGCCGGACGAGCTGGTGCGGACGGCGGACGACGTGTACGTCCGTTTTCACGGGACGTCGCGGTGGTACCGCCACGACTACACGAAGGAGGAGCTGGCGGTCTGGGTGCGGCGCATCCGCGAGAGCGGGGCGAAGCGCGTCTGGGCGTACTTCAACAACGACCGGGAGGGCTACGCGATCAAGAACGCGCGGGAGCTGCTCCGGCAGTTGAAGCGGGGCTGACCTCCGCGCCCTCTGGAGTTGGGATAGCCTGCGGCAGTGAATTCCCCCCAATCGGAGTCGCCGCCACCCCTGACGGTGCTGGTGGAGCAGGCACGTTCACCCAACGCGGGCCGTGCCGAAGTGGACGCACTGCTGCTCGGTCTCGCCCAGCCGCCGCGGCCCGGCGAGGAGGCTCATGAGCGGGCGGAGCTGCTCCGTCAGATCCTCGACGACAAGCGGCTGCGCTCGTTCATCGGGAGCCAGGGCCGGCAGGTGCACGGAGCCGCGGCCCAGGCGATGGTGGCGCTGGGTGAGCCGTATTCACAGCAGCTCTCCCCGCAGGACCGCGTGGCGATGCGTGCGGCCGAGGCCCGTGCGGCCCAGTCCCGCGCCAGGCCCACCAGGCCCACCGAGCCCGCCGAGCCCGCCGACAGCCAGGACGAGGCCCAGCAACCGCTGCCCGAGGGGATCTCCCTCCGGCAGCTCTTCGGGCGCATGCTCCTCATGGCGGTAGGAGCCATCGAGCTGTACGTCATCCTGTTCCACATCGCCCCGAGCAGAGGATTCCCGCTCGTACCGCTGGTGTTCTCCGTGGGCACCACCTTCGTGCCGGCGTGGTTGGCGGCCTCCCCGAAGGCCGTGGCTCAGCGCGTGCGGCACTTCTCCTATCTCGGACTGGTACTCTTTCCCTGCGCACCCATGGCGATGGGCGCCGTCGCCCTCTTCGTGCTCGGCTCCTCCAGGCCCACGAGAACGGATTACCTGTTTCTCTACGCCCCCCTGGCGATGGTGGCCGCACGGCTGGTGGCGGCGGGCTGCCTGTACACGCGGCGCAGGGATTGACCCTCAGGGCTCCCCTTCGGGGGCCTGCACCACGCGGGTGGCGCGCACCGCCGCCCGCCGCCGCACCCAGCGCACGCCGAGCACGCCCAGGGCCACCACCCCCGCCGCGAGCAGCACCCAGCGCAAGCCGCCCTGCACGTCCGCGAGCACCTGGGGGCCGAACCGGAAGCCCAGCCACGTCATCCCCATGGCGGGAATCCACGCCGCGGCGGCATCGGCCAGGAGGAAGCGCCGGTAGGGCAGCCCGGTGGCCCCCGCCAGCAGGAACGCCGGGGCACGCAGTCCCGGCAGGAAGCGCGCGAGGAACACCGCCAACGCCCCCCGCCGCGCGAACATCTTCTGCAGCAGCGCGATGCGCGAGGGCGTCAGCATCTTCGACAGCTTGGGATGCGAGAACACCCGCGGCCCCAGCGAGCGTCCGATCCGGTACAGCGCGCTATCCCCGGCGACAATCCCCACATAGGCGGCGAGCGCCATGACGGGGAGGCTCGCACCACTGCGCGCCACCACCAGCCCACCGGTGATGATGACCAGCTCCTCGCTCAGCGGCGCGCCCACCCCGCACAGAACGAGGAGCAGGAACACCGCCGGATACGAGAACCCCGCGATCCATAGTGCGACCTGCGCCTCCACGCCGCCTCCTGGTCCCGGCAACATGCACACGCCAGCACACGGGGAGAAGGGAATCCTCCCTCCAGGGGGGGCCTCGGCCCCTCGCCCGCTCAGGCGCCCGAGGGAAGCAGCTGGCGCACGAGATCCAACAGTTTGCCGCGCTCCACCTCGCGCTTGACGAGGTAGCCGTCCGCGCCCGCCTCCAGGCCAGCGGCCCGCTCCTGGGGACTGTCCAGCGAGGTACAGAGGATGACGGGCAGGTGCGACAGCTTGGGATGGGCGCGGATGCGGCGGGTAAGGCCGATGCCATCCAACCGGGGCATCTGCCAGTCACTCACCACGAGCTGGCAGGGCGTGCGCTCGAGGATGCCCAGCGCCTCCTCGCCATCGCCGGCCGTCACCACCGAGTAGCCGGCGATCTCCAGCAGCGACTTGATGGCGAAGCGGGTGGTGAGCGCGTCGTCGCACACGAGGATGTGCGAGCGGCGCACCTCGGTGGCGGCCCGCAGCACCACCGGAGCGGCGGCGACCCGCAGCAGCTCGGGCGCGTTGAGCACCGGCACCACGCTGCCGTCATCCAACACGGCGGCCCCGGCCAGGTGCGACACCGTCTGCAGGTGCCGCCCCAGCGAGCGGACGACGATCTCCTGCTGGCCCACCACCGCGTCCATGGCAAACACCGCGCGCACGCCGCCGAGCGACAGCACCATGGCCGTCTGCGGCTTGCCCGACTCGATCGCCAGCGGCAGCCGCGGCATTCCGATGGACGTGGAGAGGGGGTGGAAGGGCAGCTGCTCGTCCTCCACGCGCGCCACCACGTGCCCGGCCACCGTGCCCACGTCCCCCGGCGACAGGCGCAGCACCCGCTCCACCGCGTCCGAGGGAATGGCCACCACCGCCGTGCCGGTCCGCACCAGCAGTCCCAGCGCGCCCGCCAGGATCAGCGGCAGGTCGATGGTGAAGCGCGTGCCCTGGCCCTTCTCGTAGGAGAGGTCCACCGCGCCCTGCAGCCGCGTGGCGGTGGTCTGCACCACGTCCAGGCCCACGCCGCGCCCGGACGTCTCCGTCACCTGATCTCTCGTGGAGAAGCCCGGCTCGAAGACGAGCCGCGCGGCCTGCATCTCGGTGAGCTTGGCGGCCTCCGCCTCGGTGAGCAGCCCGCGGCGCACGGCCGTGGCCCTCACGTTCTCCGGGGACAGGCCCCCGCCGTCATCCTCCACCACCACCGCCAGACGCGTGCCCCGGGGCTCCACGCGCACCGAGAGCTGCCCGCGCGGCGGCTTGCCCGCGGCCGCGCGCTGGGCCGTCGTCTCGATGCCATGGTCCAGCGCGTTGCGCACCAGGTGCAGCAGCGGATCCTTCAGCACGTCGACGATGCGCCGGTCGATGCGCACGTCGCCACCGGCGAGCACCAGCTCCACGTCCTTGCCCAGCCGCGCCGCCAGCTCGCGCACCGTGCGCTTGAGCGGCTCCAGCATCTGCGAGGCCGGCACCATCCGCAGGTCGCGCAGGTCGTCGCGCACCACCTGGGCTACCAGCGCGAGCTGCTCGCCCTCGCGGTGCACGTCCTTGGACAGCTGCACCAGCCGCTTCTGCACGCCGCGCACCTGCCCCACGCCGGCACGCAACGACTCCAGCGCGCCACCACCACCGGAGAGCGCCAGCTGCTGGGCCGCGCGCTCCAGCTGCAGCAGGGCCTGGTGCGTCTGCTCCAACAATTCCCGGTGCGCCTCGGCGCGGCGCAGCTGCTGCGCCCGGCCCGCCGCCAGCTGCTCCACCTGGAGCGCCAGCGAGTCGAGCGTCCGCACGGACACGCGCACCGCCCGGTCCATGTCCGCCTGGCGCCGGCCGGCCGCCGAGCGCGCCGTCACCTCGGGCTCGGCCGGGGCCGCCGCGGGCTCGGCCGGAGTCTCCTCGGCGAGCGACTCCAAGGCGCCGCGCAGCTGCACCAGCGAGCCCGCGATGTCCGAGGCCGCCACACTGGCCCCGACGCCCGCCTCCTCCATGCGCGCGAAGCCCGTGCGCACGGAGCTCGCCAGCGACTCCACGGCGGAGATGCCGGCGGTGTTGGCCGCGGCCTTGAGCAGCTCGGCCAGTCCCACCGCCTCCCAGACGGCGCCCGGCCGGTCCTCCAGGCCCGGCGAGCACAGCCGACCCAGCGACGTCTCCAGCTTCTCCAGCGTCTGCAGGCCGTCGCGCCGGAACTGCGCCGGCACCTTCGCCTTCACCTCGGGCGCCTGCTCGAAGCCGCCACGCCCGAGCGCGGCCAGCAGCTGGCCCAGGCCCTCGATGGCCGGCATCTCCCCGGAGTCCCCGCGGTTGAGCGCGGCCTCCATGGAGGAGAGGATCCGCAGCGTCGTCTCCACCAGTCCGGCAGGCGGCACATGGCCGGGAGCGCAGCGCGCCAGCCCGTCCTCGAGGGCGTGCATCAACTGCTCGATGTCCGCCAGGCCCAGACTGGCCGCGGAGCCCTTGAGGCTGTGCACCTCCCGCTTGAGCGCGGTGAGCTGCTCCGACGCCTGCTCCGCCGTGCCCTGCTCCAGCCCCAGCACCGCGGTGCCAATGGTCTGCAGCTGCTCGCGCGTCTCCGCGGCGAAGATGGGCCAGAGGCTCCGCAGAACCCGAGGATCCATTCGTCCCTCGCCCTATCCCCGCCCCACGACCGCGGGATCGCTGAGCTGGACGAGGTCCAACACCATCAGCCGCTCCCGGGTGAGGAACGTGAAAGGTCCAGGCGGCGGGTGCGACAGGTCCGCCCGAGGCAGCTCCTGCCGTCCGTCCACCTCTTCGGCCGCCAGTCCGAAGAACTCCTCGGACACCTCGACCACCACCACGCGCGTCAAGTCGGACATGCCGCCCCCCTCCAGGCCCAGCACCTGCCGCAGATCCAACACCGGCACCACGCGCGAGCGCGACACCAGCGCGCCCAGCACGTAGCGCGGCGCTCCGGGCAGCGGGCACAAGCCCTTGGACTCCAGCACATGGTCCACCGCGTCGATGGGCACGGCGTAGCGCTCGCCACCCACGCGGAAGGCGAGCACCGACATCGTCTCGCGCCGCTCCTCGTGGCGCGACTCGGCCAGCGCGCGCGCCCGCTCGGCGAGCACCTCGCGGCGGCGCTCGGGGCTGAGCACCTGGGCGCCCTCGAGCACGGCCTGCGCCTCGTCCAGCTTGCGGCGCAGGGCCGTGTAGTCGATCTTCTCGCGCGACTGGTCGGCGGCCATGACCCCTCGTCAGTACTTGCTGGCGGGAAGCTTCAGGATGCTGCGCACCTTCTCGCGCAGGTCATCCACCGCCACCGGCTTGTTGAGGAAGGCGCTCGCACCCACCAGCCGTCCGCGCTGCCGGCTCGAGTCATCCTTGAGCGAGGTGAGCATCACGAAGGGCGTGGAGAAGAGGATGGGATCGGCGCGCACCGCCGCGCACAGGGCGAACCCGTCCATCTCCGGCATCTGCACGTCGGAGATGATCAGATCCGGCTTGACCTCCCGGGCGCGCGCCAGCCCCAGCACTCCGTTGCCCGCCTCGAAGAACTCCAGCCCCCACCCCATCAGGTACACCTGGATGAGGTTGGTGATGGTCTTCGTGTCCTCGACGATCAAAACCTTCATACGTCCCTTGCCTCCACGAACACGCCCCCGGTCATAGCTGGTACTTCCCGACGAGGTCGGAGAAGCGTTTGGAAAGATTGGAGAGATTACCCGCCACCTGCTCGATGCGCTTGGTCCCCTCGACGTTGTCCTGCATGGCGATGGTCAGCTCGTTCATCGCCGCGGCGATCTGCTCCACGCCGATGGTCTGCTGCCGGGTGTTGCCGGCGATCTGCCGGGCGGCGCCCGAGGAGTCGCGGATGACGTCGGACAGGCCCTTGATGGCGGCACCGGCGCTCTGGGCCAGCTCCATGGCGGCCAGGGCGCGGCGGCTGCCCTCCTCGGTGGCCGTCACGGCGGCGCGGGTGCCCTTCTGCACCTCGCCCAGCAGGGCGCGCACTTGGTTGGCGGCCATCTTCGACTGCTCGGCCAGGGTGCGCATCTCCATGGCCACCACCGCGAAGCCGCGGCCCTGATCTCCCGCCTTGGCCGCCTCGATGGAGGCGTTGAGCGCGAGCAGGTTGGACTGCTCGGCCACGTCCTTCACGGTGGTGATGATGTCGCCAATCTGGAGCGTCTGCTCGTTGAGGTCGGTGATGGCCAGGGCGATGGCCTTCACCTGCTCGCTGAGCTTCTCCATGGCCAGCACGCTCTCGTCGACGACCTTCTGGCCATCGGCGCCCAGGGCGTCCGAGCGGCTGGTGCCGCTGATGACGGTGTCCGCGAAGGAGGTGGCCTGCTTGGACGTCTGGGCGATCTCCGCCACCGTGGCGCCCGTCTCGTGGATGGCGGAGGCCTGCTCGTTGGCCATGGCGGACTGCTGCGAGGAGGTGGCCAGCACGTTGGTGGCCTCGCGCTCCATGTCCGCCGCCGCGCCGCGCAGATCCTTGAGGAGGTTGCTCAGCATCTCCGCCATGGTGGCGATGCTGCGCGCCAGGTCCCCCACCTCGTCGCTGCCACCGGCGTCGATCTGCTGCCGCAGGTCTCCGGAGGCCATGCCGGCCGCCGCGCGCGCCAGGCGCTCCAGGGGGACGATGAGCACGCGGCACACCGCGGCCACGCCCAGGAGGCAGACGGCGAGCGCCAGCAGGCCCAGGCCCAGGCCTCGCAGGGCCATGTCCTGCACGGTCTGCTCCAGCACGTCCAGCTCCAGGCCCACCTGCACCGAGCCCACGAGCGCCTCCTGCGAGGCGGTTCCATCGCTCCGGGGGCCCCGCGGCTCGAAGTAGATGGGGGCGGACGTCTCCAGCACCGGCCGCTTGCCCACGGACAGCTCGCGCCGGGCGGGAGCCTGCGGGGGCAGGGCCGGCAGCATCGCCGGGCTCACCAGGCGCTGCACCTCGGCGTGGCCGAGGATGTCGCCCTTGCGGTCGCGCACCACCACGTACGCCATGTCCGGGTTGCTGCGCAGGGTGATGGCCGTGGCCTGCCGCAGGCCCTCCTCGTCGCGCGACCAGGTGGAGGTGCCCAGGTGGTGGGCCAGCTCCTGGCTCGCCGCCGCGGCGCGCTTGGCGAACTCCACCTTGAGCGAGTCGCGCATCTGCAGCGAGAAGACGCCCACGAGCAGGCCCGTCACCAGCGCGCCCGCGAGGCCCGTGATGGCGACGATCTTGGTCCTCAGGCTGAGCCGGCGCATGTCCAGCCGTTGGATCTCAGGAGGCTTCATGTTCATCGCGCACCCGACTTTCCGATCCTCACGCCCGGAACGAGCGCGCGCCGCAGCCCACCCACCGTCATCGCCTCCACTCCGCGCAGCACGTGTTCGTCATCCAGTCCTTCCAGCGCCCGAAGCGCGTTGCGGCGGGCCCGCTCCGCCTCCTCGGGTTGACCCAGCCGTCCATACAAGGCCACCAGCATCGCATGACCG
This sequence comes from Archangium gephyra, assembly GCF_042230915.1. Lineage (GTDB taxonomy): Bacteria > Myxococcota > Myxococcia > Myxococcales > Myxococcaceae > Archangium > Archangium gephyra_B. Next base: position 8,203,502 of record NZ_CP102578.1, read on the forward strand.
ATGGCCAGTTGAGGCTCCAGATAGAGCGCCTTGCGCACCGCGGCCACGGCCCCCTGCACGTCCTCCCGCCCTTCGGCCACCATGGCCAGCAGCAGGTAGGCCTCGGGAGACAGCTCCCGGGCGGCCAGGCGGGCGAGCTCCTCGGCCAGGTCGAACTGTCCGGCCCGTGCCGCGGCCACGGCCTGCTCCAGCGTGCCAGCCACCGGGCCGCCCGCCGGGGGAACCGGAGGAGGCGTGAGCGCCTGGCCCGCCCGGACGGACTGCGCCACGGAGGGGGCCGCGGGAGCCGGGGCCTCGGAGGCCGGGGAGGCCCGGGAGGGAGTCTGCACCCGCCGCAGCGGGCTGGTGGGGGCCCGGGCGAGGACCCGGAGGGGCGCGGCACGGGTGGCCTTCGGCGGGGGCTTCTCGCCGGGGACGGGCTTGCGCAACACGGGCATCCCGTCCACCTCGAGCTCCTCCAGACCCATGCCCTTGGCGAAGGGCAGCTCGGCGGGGGCGAGGAAGAGCCAGCCGCCGGGGGCGAGCGCCCGGACGAGCCGCTCCAGCACCACGGGGATGACCTCCGGGGGGAAGTAGATGAGGACGTTGCGGCAGAAGACGGCCTGGGCGCCGGACACGGGCGGCGGATCCGTCACCAGGTTGTGCCGGCGGAACTCCACCCGGGCACGCACCTCGGGGGGCACGCTGACGGCCTCGGGGCGGATGGAGAGGAAGCGCTTCTCCAGCTCGGGCTCCATGCGCCGCACGGACCAGGGGGAGTAGGTGCCCTGGCGCGCCCGCTCCAGGGCCCGGCCGGACACGTCCGTGCCCACCACGCGGATGGACTCGGGGGGCAGGCCCGCCGCCAGCAGCGTCATGGCGAGGCTGTAGGGCTCCTCGCCGCTGGCGCACCCGGCGCTCCACACCAGGAAGGTGTCGCGGTGGGCGGTGGCCATGCGCGCCAGCTCGCGCAGCTGCTCCGGGTGGCGGAAGAAGTACGTCTCGCCGATGACGGCGTAGCCGATGAAGGCCTCCACCGCCGCGGTGTCGCGCGCCAGCAGCCGCTGGAGGAAGTCGGCGGTGGGCAGGCCCTGGGACTCGGCGGCGCGCGTGAGGGCGGTGCCCAACGAGGGACGCACACTGGGGGCCAGCACCATGCCGCACGCGATGCGCAGCACGGACTCCAGCCCGCCCAGCGTCGCCTCGTCGAGGCGCTCCACGCGCACCGGCTCCTTCACGCCCCCTCCGGAACGGCCAGGATCGCGGAGGCCTTCAACAGCGGGCGGATGCCCTCGGGGGTCCGGCACAGGCCCGCCATCAACCCCGTCCCATCCCAGGCATGGGTGGACTCGCTGGAGACGGAGCCCTCCACCAGCACCGGAGACTCGACGAGATCCCTCACCCTATCCACGAGGACGGCCACCGTGCGGGCGCCCCCACAGATGACCAGGTGGGCGTCCAGATCCGGCTCCCGGCGCACCCCGAGCAGGGCCGCCAGGTCCACCACCACCGCGGGCGTGCCCCGGTAGAGCATGGTGCCGCGCACATGGGGGAGCGCCGCCGGCAGCGGCTCGATGGCCACCAGCCGCACCACCTCCATCACCGCCTCCACGGGCAGCAGGGCGGTGGTGCCGGCCACCTCCACCGTGAGGTAGAGGCCGGGGAGGCGCTGATCCACGCCGAGCGTGGCCAGCTCGCGCCGCAGCCGGACGATCTCCTCTTCCACCTGCGCCAGGCGCTTCTGCACCGACGCACGCCTCGCCTGGGCTTCAGCCGCTGTCATCGAAGGGGAATCGACCATCGCGAGCCCGCTTGGGTACACCTGCGGGAAGAGGATTGGACGGTAGTCCGACATTGCGGGACCCGTCAATGCGGGCGGCACATCCGGCTGCTCGCCAGGCAGACCGGGCAAGCACCCCTCTCGATAGGTCGCGTGTTTCCGGGAGATGTGGTTTCATGGGTGGCCGTGCGGATGGTTCCGACCCAGGCCCAGACCGGGGGAGCAGAGACAAAATGGTGACCGGCGACTCGCAGGGCGACTCGCAGGGACCGGGCGATAATGGCTCGGATCCCCTCATCGGGCGTACCCTCAATGGGCGCTTCAGCATCATCGAGCCGATCGGCGTGGGAGGCATGGGCCGGGTCTACCGGGCCCAGCAGACCCCGTTGGATCGCATGGTCGCGCTCAAGGTGCTCAACCCCAACTTCCCCACCAGCAAGGATCCGGGCTTCCAGAAGCGCTTCCTGCGCGAGGCCTCGCTGTCCTCCAAGCTCCGCCACCCCAACACGGTGACGGTGATCGACTACGGGCAGACGGACGACGGCATCTACTACATCGCCATGGAGTACCTGGAGGGGCGGACGCTCGGCCAGGTGCTGGCGGAGACGGGGCCGCTGCCCTGGGCGCGCGCGCTGAGCATCGCCCAGCAGATCTGCCGCTCGCTACGCGAGGCCCACAACCTGGGCGTGGTGCACCGGGACTTGAAGCCGGCCAACATCATGGTGCTCAACGAGTCCGATCAGGATCTCGTGAAGGTGCTGGACTTCGGGCTGGTGAAGTCGATCTCCGCCTCGGACGACGCGCCCAACCCGGAGATCACCCAGAGCGGCACCTTCCTGGGCTCGCCGGCGTACATGGCGCCGGAGCAGGCGCGCAACGAGGCGGACATCCGCAGCGACGTGTACTCGCTGGGCGTGATGCTCTACCAGATGCTGGTGGGGCGGCCGCCGTTCGTCTCCAAGGATCACATCGAGCTCATCTTCGCCCACCACAAGGAGCTGCCACCGGCGTTCAGCTCGGTGCGGCCGGACGTGCAGGTGCCGCCGGAGATCGAGTCGCTGGTGCGCAAGTGCCTGGAGAAGGAGCCGGCGCGGCGCTTCCAGACGATGGAGGAGCTGCTGGAGGCGATGCGCGGGGCGAACATGTCCGCGGGCGGCCACAGCGGCATCTTCAAGCGTCCGGGCGGGCAGAACACCACGGGTCCGCACAAGACGCCGCTCTTCGCGGGGATCACCGGGGACTCGGCGGAGAACAACACGCTCGCGGTGGACATCAGCGTGGTGGTGCCGCCGGACATGCAGAAGACGCGGCGGCGCACGCTGCTGCTGGGCGGGCTGGTGGGTGGAGGCATCGCCGTGGTGCTCGCCGGCGGCCTGGTGCTGTCCTCGGGAGTCTTCTCGCGCTCGGAGCCCAAGGAGGCGCCGGTAGCGGCGGCGCCGGTGGCCGAGCCGGCCGAGAAGGCGGCGGACCAGGTGGTGCGCTTCCGGCTGATGAGCCAGCCCACGGGCGCGCGCGTCGTCTACAAGGGCGAGGAGCGCGGCACGACGCCGCTGCTTCTGGAGGTTCCCAAGGAGAAGGGCCAGGACACGGTCACCGCCGAGTTCACCTTCTCGCTGGACGGCTACCAGTCCGAGACGGTCATCACCGGTGGCTCGGGTGAGGTGGTGTTCGCCCAGAAGCTGCAGCGTGCGCGCGGGGGCTCCAGCCGCAACGTGGCGTCCGCCTCGAGGAGCCAAGTGGAGCAGGCCTCGGGCAGCGCGGGCGACCGCTCGACGGTGACGGCCATGGGCTCCATGTCCGCGCCGGTGATGCTGGAGTCGGATCCGCCTCCGGCGCCCCTGCCCGCGTCGGCGCCGAAGCAGGCGGACAAGACGGCGGCGGCGCCCGGTGGGACGGGCGGCCTGGCGGTGCCGGTGCTGGCACTGGCCAAGGGTGTCGCGCCGACGGGAGATGGACCGGTGCCCTTCCAGGAGGGCATGCCGCGCCCGGTGCAGGTGCAGGGCAAGGACATCGTCTACACGCGCGAGGCGCTGATGGCCCGGGTGGAGGGGACGATGGTGGTGAAGTGCACCATCACCCAGAAGGGCCAGGTGGAGAACTGCCGGGTCATCAAGGGCCTGCCGCACATGAACGAGGCGGTGGTGCAGTCGCTGACCTCGCGCGTCTACAAGCCCATCCAGCTGCAGGGCAAGGCGGTGGCGGTGGACTACGTCTTCAACATCCGGGTGGTGGCGCCGCGCCGCCGCGGCTGAGCTTCCGCCTCACACGCCCCCTCCGCGTCACACGCCTCTCCCCTGCCCCACTCTCCCCTCTCCCTCCGGGAGAGGGACGGGGTGAGGGTGCCCGGGTCCGTGCTCTCTCACTGTGAGGGGAAGTCGAGGGCCACGGCACGGGCCCCCTCGGGAGCGCCCCAGTCCACCACGGGCCAGCCGCGCCGCAGGGCCTCGCGGCGCAGGCGGCGATCCGGGTGGACGGCCACGGGGCGGCCCACCACCTCCATCACCGGCAGGTCCGAGTACGAGTCCGTATAGAAGGCGCACGCGGACAGCGGGACACCGGCCTCGGAGGCACAGGCCTGGGCGTAGGAGCGCTTGCCCTCGCCGAAGCACACCTGGCCCAGGGGCCGGCCGGTGTAGATGCCGGCGGCATCCACCTCGAAGCGATTGCAGAGCACGGCGTCGAGGCCCAGGTCCCGGGCCACCAGCTCGGCCATGTAGCCGGAGGACGAGGTGAGCAGGACGAGCCTGTCCCCGGCCGAGCGGTGCTCCTCCACGGCACGCAGGGCGCCGGGCCGGTACTGCGAGCGGACCAGCTCCTCGTAGAAGCGGACGGTGCGCTCGCGGATGGGCTGCTCGCCGGTGCCCTGGAGGTGGGAGATGGCCTGTACCAGCGCGTCCTGCATGGAGACGAAGCCCATGTGGTAGCGGGCGAGCCACAGGGTGGCCCGGATCGCCTGCACCCGGGTGATGTGCCCCAGGGCGAGCTCGCGGCGGATCCACAGGGAACCCGAGTTCACCGCGAGCAGCGTCTTGTCCAGGTCGAAGAAGGCGATGGCCATGGGCCCCCCTTCTTTAATCACTCCGGGAGCGGAAGGCCGCCCGGCCACGCCCGGCCGGCCGCTGCCTCCTCCGGCCGAGTGCCAGGAGTCCCAGCAGCGAGGCCACGGGGAAGAGGGCCTCGGGCGCCGCGCCGCACCCCATGCCCGGGCCTTGCGACACCGCCTGGAAGTGGCGGCCGAGGTCGGGCCGCTCGCCGCACTGGGTGGGCGGCAGGCCCCGGGGGTAGGCCTCGCAGAAGCCCGCGGCGCTGCCCGCGTCGATGATGCGCTTGTGGGTCTCCCCCGGCGGCGCGGTGGCCTCCATGGTGGAGCCGATCTCGGACACATGGTCCAACCCCACCACGTGGCCGAACTCGTGCGTCGCCGTGTTCTGCACGTCCGTGACGACACAGTCCGTGGACTGCTCCCCGTCGCACAGGGGCGAATCGACGGTGGTGAAGAGGAAGCCCCTGCCGTTTGTGCTCGCGTTGAACTCGACGTCGGCGTCGAGGATGTACGCGGTGCGGAAGCTGAAGGTGGTGGTGGTCAGCCCGATGACGGCGCCGCCGTGGTCCCAGCAGGCGTAGGTGTTGGCGCAGGTGTCATCCTCGAGGCACGGATCCTCGGGCGGGACGATGTCGTTGCAGTCCACCTCGCGGAAGGTGATGACGTTCTCGTTGTCCTGGCTGTCGCGCACGTACCCGACGCGGGGATGCTGGATGTCCGGGCCGCGGGTGAAGGTGAAGTCGCTGCAGGTGCCGGACACCGCGCGCCAGGAGGAGAACGCGGCGTCGAGGGCGGCGAACTCGGAGTCCCCCGGCGTGCGGAGGCTGCCGGCGGCGTCCACCCGGTACACGTAGTCCCGCACGGGCCAGACGACACAGAAGGGCCGGCCGGGCACCAGGGTGCGCCGGTACACCTGGGCCTCCGCCCCGGGAGCACCGAGGACGAGCGCCGCGAGGGCGAGCCACGGAAGGGGGCGCATCATGAACGGGCGGCTCCCCTACGGCGGCGCCACGCGAGCAGGGCCCAACCCGCCATCGCGGGCCACCACACCCCGGCACCGGCGCTCGAGCACCCGACATGCGGGCCCAGGACGGCCACGTTCCCACTGCGCTCCAGCGAGGGGGTGACACAGCTCTGGCTGGCCTGGCCCTTCGGGTACGTCTTGCACACGAAGTCGGCCGAGCCCTCGTCGATGGTGCGCTTGGACACCTCGCCCTGCGGCGCGCTCGGGTTCATGACGGAGCCGAGCGCCCGGGTGTGATCCAGGCCGATGAGGTGGCCGATCTCGTGCGTCATGGTGTTCTGCACGTCGGTGGCCACGCAGTTGCCGGGGTTGGAGCTGATGGGCCGGGGGCAGACGGGATAGGGCGGGCTGTCCACGGTGGTGAAGACGAAGCCGTTCGCGTTCAGCTGGATGTCCGAGTCGTAGATGATGCCGGACTTCTCGTCGTAGGTGGTGAGCGTGAGGGCGATGGTCTGCGGGTCGCCGTCCCAGCAGTCGAAGTCGTTGCCGCAGGTGTCCGCGTCCCAGCACTTGTTGTCCTCGGGCACGAGCTCCTCGCAGTTCCGGGAGCGGAAGAGGACGAGGTTGCGGTTGTCGTCGCCATTCAGCTCGTAGCCCACCTCGCGGTCGTCCACGAGGGAGCCCTCGGCGAAGCGGAGGTTGCCGCAGGAGTCGAAGATCTGCTGCCAGCTCAGGAAGGAGCGGCGGATGGCCTCGAACTCGCGCTGCTTCTGGTCCTCCGTGCTGGTGTTCGGGTTGCCCACGCTGCTGAGCTGCCAGGGGATGGTGGGCACCGTCCAGAAGAGGCAATGGGCGTCCGCGACCGGATTCACGCGGCTGCGGACGAAGGGATCGCTCTGCCCGAGGGCGAGCGCGACCAGGAGCGAGGCGGCGATCACGGCCGCTTCTCCTGGGCGCGGACGGGAGGCTGCTGCTGCTCGAGCGCGGTGCGGATGGCCGCCTTGAGCTCCGTCAGGGACAGGGAGCGCAGCGAGGAGGCGGTGGGCTGCCGCGTGTCCGGATCCAGCAGGAGCACGTCACCGGTGGGCTCCGGCACGGCCATGGCGCTCTTGCCGCCCTCGGTGCGCTGCACCTGGTACTTGCCCTGGGCCATGCCCGACACGCGGAAGGCCTGCTTGCCGCGGCGCTCCAGGAAGACCACGACCTCCTCCCCAGGGGCAAAGGCGGCCAGGCCGCTCACCCGCTGCCCGATGTCGCCTACCCGCCCACCGGGCTGGGTGACGAGCACCGTGCCGCCCGCCTGCCCTACCTGGGCCTGTCCCTTGAGGGCCTCGGTGACCTGGATTTCCACATCGGTGACGATGCGGCGGCCATCCCCGCTCCACCGGCTTTCCACTCGGCGCACGGTGCCGTGAACGATGGCATCGGACGTCTGGGCGAGCTCCGGCAGGTCCGCCCGCAGCATCGTGGTGGCGCTCGCCGCCAGGGAGAGCAGTAGGACGAACGGCAGGAGCGCGCGGTGCGCGGTGTGAAGTTTCATGCAAGAGCCCTCGATGCGCGGCAGTCTAATGCATTGGCCGGGCCGCGGGCACGGAAGTCGGACAACCCCGGCCGCTCGTTGACCACCCAAGCCCGTCCCTGCTATCCGCGCCCCTTCGATATGGCTCCTGTTCCTCGCGTCCGCTTCGCACCGTCTCCGACTGGATATCTCCACATCGGTGGTGCCCGTACTGCCCTGTTCAACTACCTCTACGCCAAGCGCTACGGCGGCGTCTTCATCCTGCGCATCGAGGACACGGACCAGGAGCGCTCCACCCCGGAGTCCGTGAAGGCCATCCTCGACGGCCTCACCTGGCTGGGCATCGACTGGGACGAGGGTCCGGGCAAGGAGGGCCCCGTGGCGCCCTACTTCCAGACGCAGCGCCTGGAGCTCTACAAGAAGTACGCGGACCAGCTCATCGCCGAGGGCAAGGCGTACCGCTGCTATTGCACCCGCGAGGAGATCGACGCGCGCCGGGCCGCGGTGGAGAAGGCCACGGGCAAGCCGGGCACCTACAAGTACGAGGGCACGTGCCGCGACCGCAAGGACATCCCCGAGGGCCGCACCGCCGTCATCCGCTTCCGGATGCCGGAGGGCGAGGGCCAGGTGACGTTCGACGACAAGGTGCTCGGGCCCATCACCAAGCAGTACTCGGACCTGGATGACTGGGTGATGATGCGCGCGGACGGCATCCCCCTCTACAACTACGGCTGCGTCATCGACGACCGCACCATGGACATCACCCTGGTGGGGCGCGGGCAGGAGCACGTCAACTCCACCTTCCCGCAGCTGATGCTCTACCAGGCCTTCGGGTGGAAGCCGCCCGAGTTCGCCCACTTCCCGCTCATCCTCGGGCCGGACCGCGAGAAGCTCTCCAAGCGCAAGCACCCCGAGGCGGACGTGATGCTGCACAAGCGCAACGGCGTGCTGCCCGAGGCGCTGAGCAACTACGTCATCCGTCTGGGCTGGAGCCACGGCAACGACGAGGTCATCTCGCGCGAGCAGATGGTGGAGTGGTTCGACTTCGACCACGTGGGCACCACCTCCGGCGTGTGGAGCCCGGACAAGCTGATGTGGCTCAACCAGCAGTGGCTCAAGCTGATGCCCCCCGCGGTGGTGGCCGAGCAACTGGTGGACTTCCTCGCCGCCCGGGACGTGCAGGTGAAGGCGGGAGACCCGCGGCTGGAGCGCGTGGTGATGGCCTTCCGCGAGCGCGCCAAGACGCTGCAGGAGATGGCGGACATGGCCCTCAAGTACTTCCAGCACGGCGTGGCGCTGGACGAGAAGGCCGCGGCCAAGCACCTCACGGCCGAGTCCAAGCCGCTGCTCACCCAGGTGCGCGAGCAGGTGGCCGCGCTGCCGCAGTGGAGCGCCGCCGCGCTGGACGAGGTGGTGAAGAAGGTGAGCGAGAGCGCCGGGGTGGGCATGGGCAAGGTGGCCCAGCCGGTGCGCGTGGCGGCCACGGGCGGCACGGTGAGCCCGGGCATCGGCGAGACGCTCGAGCTGCTGGGGCGGGACGAGACGCTCCACCGCCTGGACGCGGCGCTGGCCCGTCCGTAACCCTTCGAACGGGCCCACAGGTTGGGGTGGACACCTCCGCCCGTGGGCCCTATCCTTCCGCTCCCATGACACGAGCGCTTGACAGCCTGAAGGGCCTTTTCTATAAGGCGCGCCCGCTCGGGGCGGCGGTAGCGGCGCTCTGGGTGTCGGTGGCGGCGGCGGAGGTGGTGAATGGGGCCCAGATCCCCGATGGCTCGCAGAAGGTGGGCGAGCTTCGGTACCGGGCACCCCACGATTTCGAGAAGACGCTGGAGTATTACAAGTCGGTCTATCCAGCGAGCGCCTTCCCTCGAAGGTCGGTGGTCAACCAGCCGGGCGTGAAGGCCGTCCACATCGTCAATCCTTCGGGAAGAAACTTCGAGGGATTGAACATTTACGAGGCGAACGACGAGGTCCGTATCTACGTCGTTCCGCTGCAGGCGGCGCCGGCTCCGGCCAAGCCCGCGAAGAAGTCGGAACCGAAGTCCGGGAAGAAGTCGCGGTAGCCGGCCGGTTCGAAAAAGGAAGTTGCAGCGGCAAAGCGGTTGCGGTAGTCAGACAGCACTTCGGCAGCACGCAGCAGGCAGTCCTTGGGGAATCGTCTAACGGCAGGACAGCAGACTCTGACTCTGCTTATCTAGGTTCGAATCCTAGTTCCCCAGCTCGTCGTACCCGGTCGTTGTAATACCGGCCCTGTCGTCTAGCGGTTAGGACGGTGCCCTCTCACGGCACAAACTCGGGTTCGAATCCCGGCAGGGTCACACGCAGCACGCAGTAGAAGGCTGGTAGCACGGCCCTGTCGTCTAGCGGTTAGGACGGTGCCCTCTCACGGCACAAACTCGGGTTCGAATCCCGGCAGGGTCACTGAGGCGCCCGCTTCTCTCTTCCGAGAAGCGGGCGCTTCGCTTTTGCGGGCTCGCGCGGGCCGGAGCGCACCGGCCCACCCCGCTCGAGGCTACCCGCGCAGGCTGGCGCGGAAGGTGGCCAGGGCCGAGGCCAGGCTCGCCTGGGAGCGCTGCAGGCTGCGGCGCATCAGCAGCATGCGCACCCGCTCCGGCAGCGACAGCGGCGAGGCAGTGCCAAAGCCCACCAGCTCCAGGCGCAGGGTGATGGCGTCCAGCAGGTCCGCCAGGTCCGCGTGGGGGCCCGCCAACAGCACCACGTCCGGCGTGGCCGACTGGAGGCGCTCGGCGATCTCCCACCAGTGCGACGAGCCCGTCTCCAGCACCACCACGGCCGCGCCCATCAGCGCCGGCGAGTCCGGAGGCAGCGCCACGGCCTCCAGCCCCTCGTCCAGCAGGGTCTGGAGCGCATCCGGGCTGCCCACCACCGCCACCTGCCCGCCGGCGGCCACCCGGCTCGCCTGCTCGTAGGCACGCAGCTGCGTCTCCAGCTGCTCCCGGGCCTCGGGCGAGGCCTGCCCACCGGCCTGCAGCAGCTCGGACGCCTCCCGGGCCACGCGCCGCGCCAGCTCACGGCCCTTCACCCGCTCGGAGCGGCGCTCCAGCGCGGCACGCACCTTGGCCCGCACCAGCCGCAGGTCCTCGAAGGGCTTGAGGATGTAGTCGCTCGCGCCCGCCGCGAAGGCGGCGATCACCGACTCGGAGCTGGAGTAGCCGGTGATCATCACCGCCTCCAGCGCCGGCTGCAGGGCGCGCGCCTCGGAGATGAGCTCCACGCCGCCCATGCCCGGCAGGTTCTTGTCGGTGATGAGCACGTCGAAGCGCTGGGCGCGCAGCAGCTCCAGCGCCTCCTCGGCATCCTCGGCCAGACTCACCACCAGGTCCGGCTCACGCGACAGCAACCGGGCGCACACGTCGCGCACCACGGGCTCGTCGTCCACCACCAGCACGGTCGAGGCGAGGGTACCCCCACCCTCCTCACCCCCGCCGCCCTCGTCCGTCTCGAAGGGGAGGTCCATGCGTTTGAGAATCGCACAGCTCGCCTCAGAGTTCGAGCAACGCCATGTGAGGCTATGCTGAGGACCGTGGCGAGCTTCACGGAAGCGCTGGAGGAGAACCCCGCCCCGCGGCGGCTGGGAGACGTACGGCTGCGGTACGAGCCGGGACGCCTGTTGGGCGAGTCCCTCCCACCCTCCTTCCTGCGGCGGCAGCTCCCGGGCGCCTGCCTCGTGCTGGCGGCCCTGTGCTCAGCGGGAGCGGTGGTGGGGGTGCTGCTGGGCGGCGACGGGGCGGTGGCCTCCGTGCCGCTGGCGCTGGGCATGGTGGCGGTGGCGCTGGTGGGCTTCGCGCTCCAGCTGGAGGGCCAGCTCGGCCGGCGCCGCTTCGTGCTGCACTTCCCCACCGAGCGGCTCCGCCTGGAGCGGCTGCGGTGGGCGCCAGGGGCCACCCGGGCCGAATGGGTGCCCTTCGACGAGGTGACCTCGGTGGACGTGGTGGAGCGGGCCCCCGGACGCTACGCCCTGGTGGTGGTGTGGCGCCCCGGCGGCAAGGACGCGAAGGACGAGGCGGAGACGCGGCGCGAGGTGCTGGTGGAGCACATCGGCGCCCACGAGCAGGCAGCGCTCCTGCGCGTGTGGCGCCTGCTGCACAACGCCTTCGGACTCAGGGGAGCTGGACTCGCTGGAGCGTGAGCTCCACCTCGGTGCCCTCGCCCTGCTTCGACGAGAGCCGCACGCCACCGCCCGCCTGCGTCACCAGCTCCTTGCAGATGGACAGGCCCAGGCCCGTGCCGATGCCCACCGGCTTGGTGGTGAAGAGCGGCTGGAAGACCTTCTCCTGCAGCTCCTGCGAGATGCCGCAGCCGTTGTCCGCCACGGTGAGCAGCACGTTCTGCTCGCGCGACGTCCAGCGCACCTCGATGCGGCCCGGCCGGCCCGTGCCCTCCATGGCCTGCGCCGCGTTGACGATGAGGTTGAGCAGCACCTGGGTCAGCTTCACCGGGCCGAACGACACCTTCACCGGCTCGCCCATGGTGGTGATGCGGGCCCGGTCACGCACCTCGGCGCGCGCCAGCTTCACCGCGAAGGACACCACCTCGGCCACATCCGCCGAGACCTCCATGTCCTCGCCGCGCGCCTGCGCCCTCAGGCCCAGCGCCACCCCGCGCAGGTGGTCCGCGCCCGTGGCCAGGTCCTGCAGCAGCGACGGCAGATCCTCCAGCACGCTCGCCACCTCGGGCGAGGCATCCGTCGCCAGGTGCTTGGAGGCGTACTGCACCACGCACTCGAGATCCCGCCGCAGCGAGGACACGTTCTGCGACAGGTAGCCCACCGGGCCCATCAGCTCGTGCGCGATGCCGGCCGTCACCTGGCCCAGCGTGGCCAGACGCTCGGCCTTCATCATCCGCCCTTCCACCTCGCGGATGCGCAGCTCCAGCCGGGCGATCTTCAGCCCGTCCTCGAGCGCGGCCAGCACCTCGGCCCGGTCCCACGGCTTGACGAAATAGCGGCTCACCTGGCCGCGGTTCACCGCGTCGATGACGGCCTGCATGTCCGAGTAGGCCGTGACGAGCATGCGCTTGGCATCCGGCGCCAGCGTGCGCGCACGCTCCAGCAGCTCCACGCCCGTCATCTGCGGCATGCGCTGGTCCGACAGGATGACGCCGATCTCGTTGCGCTTCTGCTCCAGCAGCGTCAACGCCTCGGCCGGCGTCGAGCAGCGGAAGATGCGGAACTTCGAGCCGAAGTTCGCCTCGAACACCCTCAGGTTGAGCGCGTCGTCGTCGACATAGAGGACGGCGGGCAGGTCAGACGGGTTCATGGAATTCCTCTCCGGGCCAGGCCCACCACCCCACTCCCACCCTGCCTACCCACTGCGCCCACGCCCCAAGAGATACCACGTCACGCGCAAAACCCGATGGGCCGTGTTTGAGCAGATGAGAGACCCGCACGCACCGGCAACCCCGGCATGCTCGGCGTCAAGCCCACCCCTACCCGCTCGCAGGACAGCGCACCTGGAGCGCACTTGGAACGCTCAACGCGAGGGCATGGGAGCAGCCGAGGCCTCGGCGGCCTCCTCGCCTGGAGCCGCCTGGGACTCCAGCGCCTGCTCCACGGCCTCCAGGGACTCGAAGCGCCGCCCTGGCAGGTTGCCCAACAGGGAGACGATGAGCGAGGGCGCCTCGTTCTCCCGGGCCAGCAGGACCAGCTGGTCCACGGACAGGGGGAACACGGCCCCGAGCAGGGCCTGGTGAAGGGGCTGGGCCAGCGGCGCGGGTCCCCCCATGCGCGTCTCCAGTTCCCTCATCCCCTCCTCCAGCCGGGTGCGTCTCGTGTCGTCATCACTCATTGGCCAGAAGTTAAGCAGCTCACGAAAGAGTTGCGCGCCCTTTTCGAGCCTTCCCCAGCAGGCGGGGGAGCGGGCCGTGCGGAATCGGACCCACCATGGCCGTCTCCCACCTCCGCCCCCACCGTATGGCGGGACTCCCACAACCCGAGGAGACACGAGATGGCGGACAAAAAGGACCCCCACTACGCCGAGCACATCGATCACGTGCAGGCGACCCACCCGGAGCCCTGGCCCGGCATCAAGGGCCGCTCCGAGGAGCACGAGAACGAGCTGCCCACGGGCACCCAGCGCGCCGAGCAGGCCAGCGTCACCGAGGCCCAGCGCAAGCTGGAGCACGAGATGCACGACGAGAAGGAGCCGACCCGCGAGTGACGGGCCGGAAACCCCGGGCGGGCCGCGCGTGCAGGCGGCCCGCCGGGGCGGGAGCGGCTAGAACAGCAGCCGCATCGGGTGCTCAAGCAGCGCCTTGAGCTCCCGGAGGTACTCGGCGCCGATGGCCCCGTCGATGACGCGGTGGTCGCCCGAGAGCGTCACCGTCATCAGCTTGCGGACCACCATCTGCCCGTCGCGCACCACCACCTTGTCCGAGACGGAGCCCACCGCGAGGATGGCCGCCTGGGGCGGGTTGATGACGGCGATGAACGAGTCGATGCCGTACATGCCCAGGTTGGACACCGTCAGCGAGCCGCCCGTGTACTCGTGCGGCTTGAGGCCACGCTTGCGGGCCCGCTCGGCCAGGTCGCGCGCCTCGGCGGAGATGGCCGACAGCCCCTTCTTGTCCGCGTCGCGGATGATCGGGGTGATGAGGCCGTCCTCGATGGCCACCGCGATGCCGACGTCCACCGTCTCGAAGTGCAGGATGGTGTCACCGTGCAGCGACACGTTCATCTTCGGGTAGCGGCGCAGCGCCATCGCCGACGCCTTCACGATGATGTCGTTGACGGAGACCTTGGACTCGAGTGCCTTGGCCTCCTCGCGGATCTTCAGCGCGGCGTCCATCTCCACGTCCACCGAGAGGTAGAAGTGCGGAACACCCGGCTTCACCTCGGCCATGCGCTGGCTGATGACCTTGCGCATGGTGGTGACGGGCACCGCCTTCGGCTCGGGACGCACGCCCGGGGCAGCAGCCGCGGCGGCGGGAGCCTTGGCGGCGGCCGCTGCGGGAGCCTGGGTGAGCGCCTTCTCGATGTCGCTCTTCACGATGCGGCCGTGCGGACCGGAGCCCTGGACCTGGGAGAGATCCAGACCGCGATCGCGGGCCATGCGCTTCGCCAGCGGGCTGGCGCGCAGCCGGCCTCCCGGCGTGGACACCGGAGCGGCGGCCTTCTGGGCGGGAGCCGGAGCCTGGGCGGGCGCGGCGGCCTTGGGAGCCTCGGCCTTCGGAGCAGCGGCGGGCGCCGGAGCCTGAGCGGGAGCGGCGACCTTGGCGCCACCCTTCCCGGCCAGGAACGCGATGGGCGCGCCCACCTTGGCCATCTGGCCCTCCTGCACCACGATGCGGGCGAGCACGCCGTCGTCGTAGGCCTCCACCTCGAGGTTGGACTTGTCCGTCTCCACCTCGGCGATGGCCTGGCCGGAGGAGACCTTGTCCCCCTCCTTCTTCAGCCACTTGACGAGCTTGCCCTCCGTCATCGTCGGAGAGAGCGCGGGCATCACCACGGGGATGCCCTCGCCTCCACCGGAGGCGGCGGCGGGCTGCGCGGCGGGAGCCGGAGCGGCGGCGGGCTTGGCGGCCTCGGCCTTCGGAGCGGCGGGCGCGGCGGCCTTGGCTCCTCCACCGGCGTCCACCTTCTCGCCCTTGGCACCGAGGAAGGCGATGGGCGCACCCACGGTGGCCATCTCCCCCTCGGGGACGACGATCTTCAGGAGATACCCGTCGTCATAGGCCTCAATCTCGAGGTTCGACTTGTCGGTCTCGCACTCGGCGATCGCCTCGCCGGAGGAGACCTTGTCGCCCTCCTTCTTGAGCCACTTGACGATCTTGCCCTCCTTCATCGTCGGAGAGAGGGAGGGCATCTGGATGGGCGTTGCCATACGGTTCTCAGGCTCCCTCGCGGTAGAGGACCTTCTTCACGGCCGCGATGATCTTGGGCGCGTCCGGCTGGATCGCGTTCTCCAGGTTCGCCGCGTAGGACATGTTCACGTCGAGGCCGGTCACGCGCACGACGGGAGCGTCCAGGTCATCGAAAGCCTTGGACTGGATGATGTCCACCACCGACGCCCCCACACCGGCCAGGGGCCACCCTTCCTCGACGATGACGGCGCGGTTCGTCTTGCGCACGGTGGCGAGGATGGCCTCCTCGTCCAGCGGCCGCAGCGTGCGCAGGTCGAGGATCTCCGCGGAGATGCCCTCGGCCTCCAGCTGCTTCGCGGCCTCCTCGCAGAAGTAGTACATGCGCGACCAGGTGATGATGCTGACGTCCTTGCCCTCGCGCTTCACGTCCGCCTTGCCGATGGGGACGATGTGCTCGCCCTCGGGCACCTCGCCCTTGAGGGAGTAGAGGCGCTCGCCCTCGAACATCATGACGGGGTTGTCATCGCGGATGGCGGCCTTGAGCAGGCCCTTGGCGTCCGCCGGCGTGGCCGGGGCAATGACCTTCAGGCCCGGGAAGTGGGCGTAGTTGGCCTCGAGCGCCTGGCTATGCTGGCTGGAGAGCCGGCCGCCCGCGCCACCCGGGCCACGGACCACGATGGGGCAGCGCAGCTGGCCGCCCGACATGTGGCGCAGCTTCGCCGCGCTGTTGACGATCTGATCCATCGCCAGGATGGCGAAGTTCCAGGTCATCATCTCCACCACCGGGCGCAGGCCCACCATGGCGGCGCCGACACCCAGGCCGGCGAAACCCAGCTCGGAGATGGGCGCGTCGATGATGCGCGCGCTCCCGAACTTGTCCAGCAGTCCCTGGGACACCTTGAAGGCGCCCTGGTAGCGACCCACTTCCTCACCAATGAGGAACACGTTGGCGTCGCGCTCCATCTCCTCGGCGAGCGCCTGGTTCAGCGCCTCGCGGTACATCAACTCGGCCATTGTTGGCTCCGAATGCGAAATCCGTAATCAGTGGTCAGTGGAAGAGCACTAGCGCTTGAGGCCCGCGGCCTTGTCCGCCTTCTCGGCCTGCTCGCGCGGCTCGAGATCCCAGGTCACCTTCAGCTCCTGGCCCGACGGGTACTTCGGCCACTTCGTCACCTTCTGGCCCAGCACGCGCTCGCGGGGGCGCACGTCCTCCTCGCCCTCCTCCACGATGGTGTCCTTCCACAGCTCGGCCAGGTCCGGCTCGGGCGACTCATCGGCGAACTTCACCGCCGCGTCCACCTGCGCCTTCACCTCTTCCTCGATGGCGTCGAACTCCTCCTCCTTCGCCAGCTTCTGCTTGAGGGCGTACTCCTTCAGGCGAGGAATGGGGTCGTTCTTGCGCTCGTCCTCCACCTCCTGCTTGGTGCGGTAGGTGGAAGGGTCGGCCATGGAGTGGCCGCGGAAGCGGTAGGTGTTGGCCTCCATCAGCACCGGGCCGTTGCCCGCGCGGATGTACGCGGCCGCGTCCTTCACCGCCTCGTACATCTTCAGCACGTCCATGCCGTCCACGGCCTCGTGGCGCATGCCGTAGCCCTCGCCCCGCTTGTGGATCTCCGGCACCGCCGCCACGCGCGCGATGGCCGTGCCCATGCCGTAGCGGTTGTTCTCGCAGATGTAGAGCACCGGCAGCTTCCACTTGACGGCCATGTTGAGCGTCTCGTGGAAGATGCCCTGGTTGGCCGCAGCGTCACCGAAGTAGCACACGGTGATGCGGTCCTCGTTGCGGTAGCGGCTGGCGAAGGCCATGCCCGCGGCCAGGCCAATCTGCGCACCGACGATGCCGTAGCCGCCGTAGTAGTGGTTCTCGATGTCGAAGATGTGCATCGAGCCACCCTTGCCCTTGCTGTAGCCGCCGGTGCGGCCGAAGAGCTCCGCCATGACCATGCCCGGGTCCGAGCCACGCGCCAGCGGCTGGGCGTGGTCGCGGTAACCCGACAGCATGTAGTCATCCGGACGGATGGCTTCCTCGACACCCGCCGCCACGGCCTCCTGGCCGATGTACAGGTGGCAGAAACCGGCGATCTTCCCGAGGCCGTACTGCTGGCCCGTCCGCTCCTCGAAGCGGCGCATCAGGTACATCTTCCGGTACATCGTCAACAGCAGGTCCTTCGAGTACTTGCTGGCCACCGCCAAGCCTCCGAACATTGAGGCCGTCCCGGAAAGAGGGGACGGCAGACGCCGTGCGCCTCATAGCGCGCGGACATGGGACTGCCAAAGCGCTTTTGTGCACCTCCCGGACGAGCCGTCCTGCGGCCCACCCTTTAGGCGCATTGCGTCACGGCTCGTGGGAGAAGTGCGGCACCGAGACGATTTCGTCGAGGAGGACCACCTTCCGGCCCGAATGGTCGGTCGCCAGGTGGACGACCTTGGCCTCCGGGAAGCGGAGCAGGTAGTCGTTGGCGTGGGTGGGCTCGTTGTCGAAGGCGGCGATCAGCGTCCCCAATTCCCCCAGCTGGGCATGGGCGGTGCGCTTGAAGGCGTCGTCGTTGTCCTCCATGGCCGGCTTCATCAGCAGGTGGACCCGCCCCTCCCCGGGGACGGCCAGGCCGTTGCGGCGCATGCAGTCCACGGTGCCCGCCCGCATGCCCTCGTGGCGGCCGGTGACGTAGGCCAGGTGCGCCCCGGTGGCCACCACCGCGTGGGTGAAGGCCGCGGCCCCCTGGATGGCCACGTCGTCCACGCAGTACTCGCTGGTGAAGAAGCGCTCCAGCCAGAAGCTCCGGGCCGCCTCGAAGTGGCCTTCCGCCTCCTCCGCCGACAGGCCGCAGTTGCGCATGGCGCCCCGCATGTCGAAGCCGCTCTCCCAGTGGTGCGGCTCGCAGGCCCCCAGCTTCTCCACCGCCCGGGCCTTGCCGAACTCCCGGAGGATGCGCGCCTGCCGCGGGCGGTTGTCGAAGAGGGTGGAATCCAGGTCGAAGGCGAGCACGGCCTGGGAGCCGAGCGAGCGCGCCTGCTCCAGGATGCCGCGCAGTGTCTCCTGCCAGCCCTCCCGGACACGGGTCTTGAGGTCGGAAGCCATGGCCCTTTCTATAGGGCACCCGGCGCCCGGACAGCGCGGAATTCGGCCACTCAGGCGGCCGAGCGCATGGGCTGCTCGGGCCGGGGGGGCTGCTCCGGGTAGAGCCGCAGCATCCGTTTGATGCCGTTGCGGTCCATCACCAGCCGCACCAGCTGCAGGGACACCTTCTCCTGCCCGGCCTCCTGGACGAAGAAGCGGAAGGCCAGGTCCACCTGGTAGCTCTTGGCCCCGCGCACCCGCCCCACCGAGAAGTCCTCCAGGTCCACGTACTCCAGCGCGTACTCGGGTTCGTCCATGTCGCGCAGGAAGCGCTCCACGTTCAGCCGGATGATGTCCGTGATTCCACTCACGCCCTGCTCGGTGCGCGGCAGCAGGTCCACGTCCAGCACCACCTGCTTCTGGTAGCGCAGCACCGTCTCGGACAGCTCGCCCTGGGTCGCGGTGATGAAGTCGTCCCGGAAGCGCAACGCCATCACCTCCTCGGGCACCCGCACCGCGCGGCCGTAGTCCACCTTCTCCTCGCACGTGCCCAGGCTCCGCTCCGTCACCGGGTCCACGATGTGGGCCGTCCGGTCGAAGAGGTGCCGCGCCGCCACCTGGCTGAAGATGCGGCGCATCCCCTCCTTGATGCGGTCCTTCATCATGTAGCCCACCACCATGATGAGGAAGAAGTTGAGGCTCGCCTGCGTGTAGCGGACCTGCGCCCAGAAGGCCACCGCCGTGGCGAACGTCATCGCCACGCCCGCCGCCAGCGCGAACAGCACCTCCTCCCAGCCCTGGCGCCGCTGCGCCCGCCGCGCCGACAGGAAGAGGATGTTCATGCAGAACTTCTTCAGGAAGCCGAACCGGTGCATGTACTCCTCGTTGTCACCGGTGGGGCTGATCACCGAACGCAGCTGCGCGTCCTTGCGGTACTGCTCCTCGCGCAGCACCTCCTCCATCAAATCCTTGCGCAGCTCGATGTACACGCCCGAGCGCGGCAGCGTGTCCATGTCCGCTACGGCCTTGCGGAAGAACTGCTCCACCGTGAGGCTCAGGTACTCGTCCACCAGGCGGATGGAGGCGCGCGTCTTCTCCTGCATCCGGTAGCGGTTGGCCGAGCGCGCCCACGTGCGGAAGCGCTCCAGCACCCGCCTCGCCCCGGCCGTCACCGCCCGCGCATCACTCTCCAGCCGCGCGCACGCGCCCTCGGACGGGCCCCGCGCCATCCCCTCGCACTGCTCGTCCACGCCGTTGGCGAAGCGCCGCAGCGCTCCGCGGAAGATGCAGGACAACATCTTCGCCTGGTAGACGAGCTCCGACTCGCTGACGAGCCCCGTGAGCAGCCCCGCCTCCAGCCGCGCCAGCGGCGCCACGTCCGAGGACAGCAGCTCCTCGAGCGTCATCACCGGCGTCTTGAAGCGCACGTAGTTGTGGATGTCCGCGTAGAAGGCCGCCCGCGGGTACGTCTCCGCGTCGATGTTCAGGCTCGCCGGCAGGAAGACGTACGTCTCCACGAGATAGCGCGTCTCGTCGTCCGCCCCGGAGGGCTGGTACTCGAGCTTGATCTCGAATTGCTTCCGGTCGTGGACGTCGAGCCGGTTCTGCAACAGCGGGGCGGGGGCCTGGGACACACCCGCACTCTAGGTTACGCGCCTGTCACACGACAGTGGCCCCCAGGTCACATCCGGTTCGCTGACGAACGCTGGCGGTCCCGAGGCAATTGGTTGGAGGTCCATGGACCCGGCGCTGCCTGGAGGCGCACGCTGCCGCGGGGCGGCCCCACCGGAAGGCCTCACTCGTAGTCGACGACGAGTGACCCTCCATGTGGGATGAAAAACCACCTCACTCGTCGTCGACTACGAGTGAAGCAAGGGCGGTCTCAGCCCTCGGTGCCGGTCCGGGAGGAGCCCTGCGGGCTGGCGGGGGCCGCCACGGGGACCTGGGCCGCTGCGGGGGCCTGGGCCGAGTGCGCCTTGGGCCGGGCGTTCCACAGGGTGAGCATGAGGATGGCGCCCACGGCCGAGAAGCCGATCATGCTCGGGCCCCACGCGCCCCAGCCGAAGTGGTCCAGCATCCACCCCATGCCGACGCCCACCACGGAGCCGCCGACGTACTGCATGCCGTCGAACATGCCCGCCGCCGTGGCCGCGGCCTTCTTGCCGCCGAAGTCCATGGACGCGGTGCCCGACAGCATGGAGTGCACGATGCTGATGGAGAAGGAGTTCACCACGAAGGCGGCGATGACCAGGTCGACGCTCGGCGCCTTCCAGATGATGGCCATGCACCCCACCTGGAGCACGTAGCCGATGAAGGCCACGGGCGGCCGGCGCGCCTTGAAGAGCAGGTCGGACATGAAGCCCGCGGCGAACGCCCCCGCGATGCCGGCGAGCACCACGCCCGTGGCGCCCTTCTGGAAGACGGGGCTGTCCAGCGGCAGCTTCTGCGCCTCCAGCATGTAGCGCGGGAACCACTGCTCGAAGCCGTGGCGCACGAAGCCCGTGCAGAACTCGGCCGCCGCGATGGTGAGGGTGACGGGGTTGGTGAAGACCACCTTCGCCACGTACTTGAAGTCCACCTTGCCCGTGTACCCGCTGGAGGCGTCCTGCGTGTCCAGCGCGGGCAGGCCCGCCTCGTCCGGCGCGTCACGCACCCAGAGGAAGGTGAGCAGGCCCAGCGTCGTCATCACCAGCGCGGGCACGAAGAAGACGAACTGCCAGGGCAGCGCCAGCACCAGCAGCGGCCCGACGAAGTAGATGAGCGCCCGGCCGCCCTGAATCATCGAGCCGAAGATGGCGGAGAACACGCCGCGCTCGCTGATGTGGAACCAGCCCGAGTTCACCTTGATGAGGGCCAGGGCCGAGTACGACTGGAAGTACATGTTCAGCGACCAGACCGTGGCCAGGTAGCCGAGCAGCACCGTCCCCGTGCCCAGGAAGCCCAGGTACGCCCCCAGGCCGAAGGCGAGGTTGAACACCACCGCGCCGCCCGCGCCCACCAGCATGGCCTTGCGGCCGCCGATGCGGTCCGCCAGCGGCCCGTTGAACATGGCCGACAGGCCGTAGATGAGGGTGGCCGCGCTGATGATCGCCCCCACCTGCGCCTTGCTCCAGCCGTACTTCTGCGACAGCGTCGCGTTGGCGAAGGAGAAGTTGTAGCGGCCCATGTACATGGCCGCGTACATGGTTCCGAGGGTGAGCCAGTTCTGGGCGCGGCGGAGGCGGAAGGCCCGCGAATACTCCGGCCGCGGCGACGAGGACGAGGGGGCAGCGTCGTGCATGGCGCCGGGCACCCTACCCGCCTGGCGCGCTCCCGACAATCTTGCCCCCCCGAATCACGCCTGCTCGGCCAGCAACCGCAGGATGGAGAGCTCCGTCTTCGCGTCCGGCACCTCCCCGCGCCGGCACATCGCCAGCAACTCGCGAATGGGCCTCCACTGCAAGTGCGAGCCCTCCTCCAGGGGTGAACCATCCCCCTTCGGCGTCCCCTGCTCCTTGCCCGTCACGTCCACCGCCGCCGGGAAGATCTTCTCCGAGAGAATCCCCGGCGCCACGAAGAAGCCCGCCCCCAGGAGCTGCACCTCCTCCGGCTTCACCTCGAAGCCCGCCTCCTCGAGCACCTCCTCCGCCGCCCGGTGCCGCAGGCCCTGCTCGCCCTTGTCCTCCGGCTCCAGCAGCCCCGCGACGATCTCCTCCACCCGCAGGTAGCTCGCCCCATCCGGCACCGTCATGTCCTTGCCCCGCCGGAAGTACGCCGCCGGCCGCAGGTTCATCCGCGTCAGCACCTCCAGCCCCGACGCGCCGCGTCGGTACACCAGCACCGACACCGCATCCAGCCGCGGCCGATCCACCACGTCCACCCGGTACACCTTGGACGCCGTGCCGTCCGCACGCCGGTTCTGGCAGCGCAGCCGCCGCACTCGCAGAAAACCCTCGTCGCACTTCGCGCTCGACGAGAAATCCTCGATTACCTCGATATCAGTCACCACAGCCTGGCTGCTCGAACGCATGCCTGCTCCCTTACCGGAAGACCCTGACGGAGGGGCGTTGCTTGCCCACCCAGCATTTGTCTCGTACCTTGCGCCGTCGTCTAACGGTCAAATTCTTCAAGCCCCCCGGATCCGCCCCCGAATGCGAAGCCTCCTGTCCGGACTCTTCTGTGTCCTGCTGTGCGCCTCGTGCATGCCCGTGATGACGGGCGAGCAGGACCTCGACCTCAGTGGACAGGAGGTGCGGCTCACGCTGCTGCACACCTCGGACATCCACTCGCGGCTCATCCCGTACGACTTCGCGCCGCTGAAGACGGACACGGACCTGGGCATCGTGCCCGAGGCCGGCCCCTTCGGCGGGGCCACGCGCATGGGCGCCATCCTCAAGCGCGAGCGCCAGCGCGCCAGCCGCCTGCTGCACCTGGACTCGGGTGACTGCTTCCAGGGCGCGCCCATCTTCAACCTCAACAACGGCCAGGCGGAGATGAGCTTCCTGTCCAGGATGCGCCTGGACGCGGCGGTGATCGGCAACCACGAGTTCGACGCCGGCCTGCTCAACTTCGTGGAGAAGACGCGCGACTTCGCCACCTTCCCGCTGATGGCGGCCAACTACTACTGGGACAGCCCCAGCGAGCCCGGCAACGCGCAGGCCCTGCTCAACACCGTCCCCTACGTCATCCGCAACGTGCAGGGCCTGAAGGTGGGCATCATCGGCATGGCCAACATCTCCTCGCTCAACTCGCTGACGGAGGGCGGCAACTCGCTGCAGGCCACCCCGCTGGAGCAGAACGAGGCGGCGCGCGCCTACGTGGAGATGCTGCGCCCGGTGGTGGATCTCCTGGTGGTGGTGAGCCACCTGGGTCTCACCGAGGACCAGGATCTCATCCGCGGCTACGAGGCCTATTACGAGTACGAGCGCGCCAAGCCCTACCTGGAGCGCGACCACGACCGGTGGCAGCTGCTGGAGTACGCGGACCCCACCCAGGAGAACAACCCCCAGGCGGTGGTGAAGGTCTTCATCCCGGGCGTGTCCGGCCTGGACGTGGTGCTGGGCGGCCACCTGCACGTGGTGCTCAACCCGCCGCAGCAGCTCAGTGACCCGAGCGGCCGCAAGGTGGTGCTGGCGCACTCGGGCGCCTTCGCCAAGTACGTGGGCCGGGCGGACCTGGTGGTGAAGGTGCCCAAGGCCGACGAGCGCACCATCGACGGCGCCGAGGTCGTCAGCCACGACTACCGCGTCTTCCCGCTGGACGGCCTGTGGTGCGACGACGCCATGCGCGCCTACTACCAGGACAACTTCTGGAACCCCGGCCAGTTCATCAACGCCCCGGGCGTGCGCGAGGCCATGGCGAAGTGCCAGCAGCTGGAGGACCGCGAGACGACGGACCTCTTGCAGCCCTTCCTGCTGGGCATGGACTTCAACATGCAGCTGACGTCCATCTTCTCCTACGCGCCGCACGACGTGGCCCGCCGCAACACCTCCACGGGCGGTGACTCGCCGCTGGGCAACATCGCCGCGGACTCCATGCGCAAGCGCCGCGCCGTCGAGGCGGAGATGGCGCTGACCAACTCGCTGGGCATCCGCGACAACCTCTACGCGGGCGTGGTCTCCCAGGAGTCCATGTTCAACGTCTTCCCGTTCGAGAACACCATCAACATCATGTACCTCTCGGGCGTGGAGATTCAGGAGATGCTCGACTTCGTCGCCGAGCGCTCCGCCAGCCGCGGCTGCGTCAGCCAGGCGCAGATCTCCGGCGCGCGCTTCACCATGGACTGCGCCCAGGTGCAGCTCAACGACCTGCGCATCCCCTGCGAGCCCGCGAACGAAGCCAAGGACTGCCCGCAGACGGGCCGCGAGGGCCACGCGCCCTGGCAGTGCCTGCAGGACCAGGACGGCGCCCGCTGCTACGCGCGCCCCGCCACGGACGTGGTCATCAACGGCAACCCCATCAACCCCAACGGCATGTACCGCGTGGCCGTCAACGACTACATCGCCAAGGGCGGCTCGGGCTTCAGCGTCCTCAAGCGCAACACCACCCGCCAGGAGACGGGCATCTCCCTGCGCGACTCGCTCATCGGCTACATGCAGGGCTTCTGCACCTGCGACGACATCAACGCGGGCCGCGAGACGTCCAAGTCCGGCGAGCGCTGCGGCACGCTGGTGGCGGGCAAGTGGGTGGTGGACGAGCAGACCATCAACTTCTGCAAGCAGACGCAGGCCTTCGAGGACGCGCTGGCCAAGAAGCTGGGCGACTGCACCTGCGGCCAGCTCCTGACGCTGCCCGACGACGCCTCCAGCCGCTGCAACGTGGAGGGCCTCACGCCGGAGATCATCCGCACCACCTGCAACGTGCCCCAGGGCCCGTACACCGGCCGCTGCTACTGCCGTGACGCGCTGGCCGGCGCCCAGGAGTGCGGCTCGGTCACCCGGCAGCTCGAGACCTTCTGCGCCAACCCCACCGCAATGCCCATCGCCAACGCCGCCGAGGACAACCGCATCGGCCGGAGGGTGAAGTAATGAAGAACCAGTGGCTCCTCATGGCCGCGGCCGCGGCCTCCCTGTCCGGCTGCTACAACGTGGACTCGGACGCTGCCCAGAGCGTGGGCTCGTTCCGCGTGGTGGTGCAGAGCATCTCCTCGGTGAGCTCCGGCGGCGCGCTCCAGGCGCTCGACGTCGTGCCCTCCTGCATCAAGCTCTACGGCACCCGCACGGACCAGGTGCCGGCCGCCATGCGCGGCACCAAGGACTGCCGCTACGTCATCCCCGGCGGCCAGGTGGAGCTGCTGCTGGACGTCACCGCCCTGGACAAGTCGGGCAAGGCCCTCGACTTCAACGGGCCGGTGACCTTCAAGGTGGTACCGGGCGACTTGTCCGAGGACTACTCCTACGTCTGGACGAAGCTCACCCGCGGCCGCGGTACCGGCAAGGTGCGGGCCCGCAACGTCTACGGTGAGGTGCGCATCTGGGCCGTGGACGAGCCCGTGGAGCTGCACTACACCGACGGTGGCGTCGCGGGCACACCCCCGGCCGAGCCCGACGCGGGCCGCTCCTACGCCGCCGGCTCCTCCGAGACGCTGTACTTCCAGGAGCCGACGCTCTCCGCCGTCCAGTCGCCGCAGGGCAACGACAACCGCACCTCACCCTTCGTGGGGCAGTTCGTCACCATCGGCCGCGCCCCCGAGTCCGGCTCCGTGCAGTACCAGAACTGCCCGGACCGCGACCTCAACGGCGACGGCCAGCCGGATCCCGAGCCCGCCAAGCCCGTCACCCTGCTGGTCACGGGGACGGATCCCTCTGGCTTCTTCGTCACCGACATCACCGCCTGCCCCGTGCGCGAAGACACCAGCACGGCCGCCCAGGTGCGCGCCCCCGAGCCCAGCGGCTACCTGCCCGGCTCGTTCGGCTCCATGTTCGTCTACAACTACAGCTTCCCCGAGGGCCTGGACCCGGGAGATCTGCTGTGGACGCTCTCCGGCTCCATCCAGGAGTTCACCTCCACCACCCAGCTCACCTTCCCCTCCTGGACGGTGCGCGAGCGCGTGCGCGAGCTGCCGCCGGATCAGTGGAACAAGTACCTGGATCTCAACCCGCCGGTGGAGATCAACCTGCGCCACTGCGGCCTGGACAATACGCTGGCGCCCTTCATCACCGACACCACGTGCGGCCACAACCGCCGCAACCTGAAGATGGAGAGCCTGGAGTCGGGGCTGGTGAAGCTGCGCCGCGTGCGCTTCCCGCAGGTCTTCAAGAACTGCGACCTCAACGGCAATGGCAGCGTACCCATGTTCTGCGAGACGACGATCGACGGCGTGTGGACGTGGGCTGGCTGCGCCTTCCCGCCGCCCGCGGTGGATCCGGACGCCGAGGAGCGCCAGTGCAGCATCGACTGCACCACCGGCTCCGGTGCGTACCTGAACACCCGCTGCTCCGAGCGCTCCCAGTTCACGGGCTTCGGCCAGTTCGTGGTGGAGCTGACGGGTCCCGGTCCGCGCGAGGCCGGCCTGGATGACACACTGGCCAACCGCCGGCAGGAGGTGGTGCTGTCCGACACCTCCTCGAAGAAGATCAGCTCGGGCTACGAGCCGGGCGCCGCGGTGAGCATCTGGTGCGACGTGGACACCTACGTGAGCTTCGGCGAGGGCACCGTCACCGCCACCAACGCGAACGAGCTGCTGCCGGCCAAGACGCGCAAGGACGTCGTCATGAGCGCCGGGGAGAGCCTGGTGGCCTTCCTGGCCGCGCAGCCGGTGGCGACGGTGAGCCCGGCGCCGCGCTGCTCCGTGGCGCGCAACACCCATACCCGCATGCTCCTCATGACGAAGGATGCCGTGCCGGACCTGAAGGTGGACTGCGACGAGAGCAGCCCGGACGCGGCCGCGGCCCAGCAGTGCCGCTACCTGCACGGGGCCACCTATGACGTGGTGGGCCACCTGCGCCACGTCCAGGCCGCCCGGCCGCGCTGGATGGTGCTGCCGCGCGACCAGGACGATCTCTGCTGCTACCCGGGCCCCGGCATGCAGTGCCCGCGGCCCATCAAGGCTTGTCAGTAAGGCTGTCGTTGTCTTGAACGAAGTGAGCGCCCCATTCCCAGGGGCGCTGGGAAGGAGCGGCGCCCCCCCGCCGCGCCTGGAGGGAATTTGAGAAAGCTGCGCACGCTGGCCCTGACCGGGCTGATGACCCTTTCCGCGCCCGCATGGGCCGGAGACTTCGTCGATACCCGCTTGTCGTTCGCCTTCGCGGACGACAACGTCTTCGCCAACGCGGGCGAGACGACGCCCAACAGCCCCACGGCCCGGTTTGGCGGTGGTCTGCAGAACACCCAGTTCTACGACAACTTCAACACCCGCTTCTCCGGCTTCGAGACGCTGTCCAACATCGTCCTCTACAAGCGGATGCCGGCGTTCTTCGAGGGCCTCACCACCGAGGCGGCCCTCACGGTGCTGATGTTGGAGCGGCCCTCGGGTGGCATCGATCT
Source organism: Archangium gephyra (assembly GCF_042230915.1). Taxonomy (GTDB): domain Bacteria; phylum Myxococcota; class Myxococcia; order Myxococcales; family Myxococcaceae; genus Archangium; species Archangium gephyra_B. The sequence goes on from NZ_CP102578.1 coordinate 8,230,633, forward strand.
GCGGGACAACTCCAGCTACATCCGCCTGCACTACCGGCCCCAGGGCTGGGGTGAGAACGAGGGCCTGTCGCTCACCGGCTTCCCGGTGTCCGCGGACCGCTTCCGGCTGGGCTACGCCTACCGCATCTCCTGGGGCGGCAGCGGCATCTTCACCACCCGCGCCGCCGCGGCGGGCGTGCCGGGCGCCCGGCTCCAGCTCACGCGCGACCGGTGGTACGCGTACGCGGGCGCCAAGACGGCCCTGGTGCTCAACGATCTCATCAAGGAGCAGGAGACGCTCTACGGCTTCATGGCGGGAGCGGGCTGGGACGTGCTCGAGACGCTGCGCGTGGAGGCCGGCGGCGGCTACTTCCAGAAGGGCATCGTCCCGGGTCTGGCCGCGCTGGGTGTCGAGGCGCCGGTGAACTCGGCGGGCGTGTCCGCGCAGGCCGTCTACCACGTGGGCGCGCCGGTGGGCACGAGCATCGACTTCCGGCTGTACCGGAACGATCCCGAGGTCTACCAGCGCTTCTTCTCCCCGGAGCAGTACCCGGGCGGCCTGTCGTACACGGTGTCGCTCGAGGGCAGCTACCTGGTGCAGACGCTGTCGGATCCGGACGTGTTCGGCCGCACGGTGCCGCAGGAGGCCCGGGCGGTGGCGCTGCAGGCGCGCGCCAAGTGGAACTACTGGCGCTTCCACGCGCTGGGCCTGTTCCGCGACCTGTCCTTCATCCAGTTCGACGTGCCCGGCCTGCCGCCCTTCAACGACTTCCCGGACGGCACCGAGGTCAAGCCGGAGATGTTCTTCGCGGTGGGCGCGGACTACCACATCCCCGCGCTGCACTTCACCCCGGGCTTCATCATCGGCGTGCAGCAGCCGGCGTCGTTCCGCAGCCCGGATCCGCTCTTCGGCGGCAACAACCCGCCCCCGGGCCTCACGGGCACGCGCACCGTGGTGGTGCGTGACGTCAACGTGCTGAGCATCCTCCCCACCACGTGCGGCGACGACAACGCCATCTGCCTGGCGGATCCGATCATCTCCGCCAAGGGCACCTTCCGGTGGGATCTCTCCGAGAGCGTCTCCGCCGTGGGCGAGGTCTATTACACCTACGACCGCAACCGGACGACCTTCCGGGACGACGTCTTCGGCGTCGCGCAGCCCAGCTTCGAAGATCCCCACGCGCTGGGCTTCAACATGCTGCTGCAGGCGCGCTTCTAGCCTCTGGCCTCCCCGCCCCTCTCCCCACCCGGAGAGAGGGGTGGCAGGCGGCCGGGCCCCCGGAATCGCTCCATCACACTCCCCTGCCCGCCCCTCCATCCCTCTGCACGGGGGGCGGCACGCATGGGACGAGACGACACGCTGTTGATGAACTTCCCACCCGAGGTGGTCGAGGTCCAGCGGCGCACACCCGAGCCGCTCCCCGCCACGGGCCTCCTCCAGGCGGGCGCCTCCCGGGTGGACATCACGCCCGGGTTCCAGTCGTCGCTCGCGGGCTGGGGCCCCACCCTGCTGGGGTTGCGTCGCGCACGGGGCGCGTGGGGCCGGCTCTTCGCGCGGGTGCTCGTGCTGGATGACGGCCAGGGCGAGCGCGTGGCCCTCCTCGCGGTGGATCTCCACGCCGGCACGCGCTACCTCGCCGAGCGGTTGGCGGAGCACACCGCGGCCCTGGGCCTGCACGTCGGCCGCCTCTTCCTCGCGGGCACGCACACGCACAGCGGGCCGGCGAACCTCTACGCCAACACGTACTACGACACCTTCGCGCCCACCGAGCCGCTCCTGAGGGCACGGGGGCTGGACCAGGTCCTGGTGGACTACCTCGTGGAGCGGATGGCGCTGGCCGTGCGCGAGGCCTGTGCGCGCCTGCGCCCCGCGCGTGCTGGTCACGGCGTGGCCCGGCTCTGGGGGTACTCGCGCAACCGGAGCCTCGCGGCCCTGCGCGAGAACTTCCCCGGCCTGGATGACGCGGCCCTCCGCCAGCAAGTCTCGGTGCTGGGCTTCCCCTCGGGCGCCCCTCCCTCCGTGCCCCCGGGCCTCCCGGTCGATCAGGTCTGCGTGGATCCGCGCATCCAGGTCCTCTGGGCCGAGGAGGCCGAGGCGCCCCACCGTCCCATCGGTGCCTTCGGCGTCTTCGGAGCCCATGCGTCGCTGATCGCCAAGGAGCACCCCCTGTGCTCGCCGGATCTCTTCGGCGTGGCCACGCGTCACGCGGAGCAGTTGCTGCGCGGCGCGGAGGGAGGACCCGGGCCGGTGGTGGGGCTCGCCGCGGGCGCCATCGGTGACGCCGATGCGATGCGGCCCGGCATGACGCTCGAGGCGCTGAAGAAGAAGCGCGAGGACCAGGCGGACAACCTGGCGTTGGTGGATGAGGTAGGCCATGAGGTGGGCCGCCAGCTCGCCTGGGCCTGTGAGGACGCGCGCGCCCACGTGAGCCCCTCGCTGCGCATCACCGCCCTCTTCGACGAGCCCACCATTCGCGACGCGACGTTGAAGGACGGCAGGCACCTGTCGACGGGGGCCCTCGTCGGCGCGCCAACGCTCCGGGGCTCGGAGCTGGGCGAGGGCGTGCCCTTCTTCAAGGAGGGAGATCGGCTGGAGGGGTTGCCGGACAGCGATCCGCAGTGGCCGAAGGCGCCTCCGCGTGCGCTGGTGCGGCACATCCGCGAGGCCCTCAACTACCAGCCGCACACCCTGCCCCTGCGGCTGGTGAAGGTGGGCGACCTGTGGCTGATGGGCTGTCCCGGCGAGCCGACCTCCTGGCTGGCGCATGAGCTGGCCCAGGCGATGCGAGCGCGCGGCGCCCGGGAAGTGATGGTCGCGGGCGTGTGCGGAGAGTACGCCGGCTACCTCACCACCGAGCACGAGTACAAGGCCCAGCACTACGAGGGCTCGAGCACCCTCTGGGGACGGAACACGGAGCACTGGCTCCTCGAGCACTTCGAGGCCCTGGCGGCGAGCACCACGACGGCCGTCCCGTCAGGTGCGGCCCGCTTCACGGTGAACCCAGGCGAGCACCCGGCCCTCACGGAGCCCCAGCCGCGCACCTCCGAGCCCACTCCGCTCTGGCCCCGGTCGCCGGAGCTCGACGCCCCGCGGCTCAGTGACAATGGACGGCTGGTGCTCTCGGGCCGGTGGTTCGCCTGGGCGCCGCAGGAGCGGAGCGAGCTGGGATGGGGCGCGTGGATCCGGCTCGAGGACGCGGACACCGGCGAGGTGCTCCAGAGCGCGAACCAGCCGCTCGATGACCAGCACCACACCTTCCTGCTGCAGTTCGTCAAGACGCCCGGCGGAGTCCTGGAATGGAAGTGGCAGGTCGTGCTCGACGACTGGCGGCATCTGCGGGGCCGGAGGATCCGCTTCCGCACGCAGGGGCCCCGGGGAGTGAGCGTCCGGCCACCTCCCGGCGCGCGGTGGCCCGAGCTGCGCCTCGTCCTGAGCGCGGCCGCCTGAGCCCGGAGGCGGAGGGATTCCATGTCCGTGAGCGACTGGCGCGGCCACGTGTTACAGACGGCGCGTATGGAGAGCGATCAGCTGTTGTCGTCATTCGTGAAGGTGCTCGTGTCGGACCCGGAGCGCTCGGCGAAGTTCTACGAGGCGCTCGGATTCAAGCGGACCCAGGCCGCCCCGCCCTTCATCCACCTGCAGTGGGAGAAGCAGGCGGAGGTGTACCTGGTCACCCTGCCCCCCGTGGTGAAGCTGGAGGGCCAGCGAGGCCTGGGCGTGCTGCTGGGCTTCCGCATCGGCGCCGTGGAGCTGGAGGAGGTGGCCTCGCGGGCGCGCGCACAGGGGGCACACGTCGAGGGGCCCACCGTGCAGCCGTGGTTCACGCGGGAGATCATCGTCACGGATCCCGACGGCTACCGGCTGAACTTCATCGAGCCCGCGTAGCACCGGGACGCACCGCGCTCCCCGGCCATCCACCGGGGAGCGGGCACCGTCCACGTCGCCCGAGGCTATACGCCGGCGAACTGCACGCCCTCGAAGACGAGGGTGGGCGTGCGCATCGCGCTGTTCACGTAGGGATCGTTCCCCACGGCGACCAGCCGCTTCCACAGATCCATCTGGTTGCCGGAGATGTTCATCTCGCCAATGGGCTCGGCGATCTTCCCGCCGCGCACGCGGAAGCCCTGGACACCGAACGAGAAGTCACCCGTGACGGCGTTGGAGTTGCCTCCGAGGAAGCTCGTCACGAGGACGCCCTCCTTCAGGTCCGCCAGGAGCGCGTCCTGGGCCTTGCTCCCGAGCTTCCAGGAGAGGTTCGAGGCACTGCCCGTTGTCGGACGCGCCTTGAGCTTGCGGCCGTAGTAGGTGTCGATGAAGTAGGTGCGCAGCTCGCCCGCCTCGAACAGCGGCATGGGCCGGGCGGCGATGCCCTCTCCGTCGAAGAGGCGCGAGCCGAGGCCCCGCTTCACGTGCGGCTCGTCGGTGAGCGCGAGCAGCTCGCTGCCCACCTTCTGGCCGATCTTCCCGTCGAGGAAGGAACGCTTCTGCTGGATGGCTCCGCCCGACATGGGCCCGAGCAGCATCGACACGAGCCGGCCGGCGGCCCGGTTGTCCACGGCCATGGTGATCACCGCGGACGCGCCCTTCGTCGAGCCGATGCGCCCCAGCGCCCGCTCTCCGGCACGGCGGCCCAGGGAGGCCGCGTCGGGCAGGTTCTCGAAGAAGCGCGCCACGGCGTAGTCGCTCTCCTCCGGCCGGCGCCCGTCCGGATCCTGCGCGCTCACGTCCGCCGAGGCGACGAACTGCGTCCCGCGCAGCCCGCCCTCGAAGCCGTTGGAGCTGACCCGGAAGATCTCCCGGTGCGTGTCCCCGAAGCCGGTGGTGACGGACAGGATGGCGCCCTTCGTATCCGCCGAGCGCGCCCCCGCCTCCAGCTCCCGGACGAAGCGCTGCCGGTCGTCGGAGGAGAGCGTCGCCTGGCGCGGATCCTCGATGGACAGGTCCACCGCGGCCCGGCCCGCGTACAGCTCGGGCTCCGGCAGCCGGCGGTGCTCGTCACGCGCCAGCACGCGCGCCATCGCGACGGAGTCGGAGATGAAGCGCTCCAGCGCCTCCGGACGCAGATCGCTCGTGGACACCGCGGAGTAGCGCCCCTCGACGTAGAGCTGCACGGAGAGGCCGCGGGTGGTGGCCTCGGAGACCTTCTCCAGCCGGCCATCGCGCCACTGCATCTCCACCTCGCGCATGCGGCTGGCCGTGGCCGCCGCCTCGGAAGCGCCCTTCTGGCGCGCCAGGTCCACCGCCTGCCGCGCGACATCCGCCAGATTCGTGGTGTTCGTCGTGCTCATTCCCGCCTCCCTCAAGCGTTGCGTCCGCCCACGGTGATGGATGCGACCCGGACCGTCGGCATGCCCTGGGACACCGGCACGCCCTGGCCGTCCTTGCCGCACGTCCAGCCGCCCTCGTCGATGACGAGGTCATCGCCCACCATGTCCACCTTCTCGAGCACCTTCGGCCCGTTGCCGATGATGTTCACGTCCTTGATGGGCCGGGTGAGCTTGCCGTCCTCGATGAGGTAGCCGTTCTTCACGTAGAAGGTGAAGTCGCCCGCGCCGATGTTCACCTGCCCGTTGCTGAAGTTGGAGCAGTAGATGCCCTTCTTCACCGAGGCGATGATCTCCTCGTGCTTGTGCGGGCCCGGGAGCATGTACGTGGAGCGCATGCGCGGCAGCGGTGCGTGCCGGTAGCTCTCGCGCCGGCCGTTGCCCGTGGGCTTCACCTTGTAGTGCTTCGCGGAGATGGAGTCGTGCAGGTACGTGGTGAGGACGCCGTTCTCCACGAGCATCGTCTTGCCCGGTACGTTGCCCTCGTCGTCCACGTTGATGGCGCCGCGCGCGTACTCGTTGGTGCCGTCGTCGACGATGTTCACGAAGGGCTGGGCGATGAGCTTGTTGAGCTTGTCCGCGTAGATGGACGTGCCCTTGCGGTTGAAGTCCGCCTCCATGCCGTGGCCGATGGCCTCGTGCAGGAGGATGCCGGAGGAGCCCGCCGCGAGCACCACGGGCAGCTCGCCCGCGGGCGGCTGGGTGGCCTCGAAGAGGATGGTGGTGCGGCTCACCGCCTCGCGCACCACGCGCTCCAGCCGCTCGGGCGAGTAGAAGTCCAGCCCCGCGCGGCCCGCGACGCCGTAGGTGTTCTGCTCGCGCTTGCCGTTCTGCTCGGCCACGCAGGACAGGTAGAGGCTCGTCATCGGCTGCACGTCCTCGACGAGCCGCCCGTTGCTGTCGGCCACCAGCACCGCGCCGTGCTCATCGGAGAACGAGAGCGTCACCTTGGACACGCGCGGGTCGGCCTTGAAGGCCGCCGTGTTCAGCCCCTCGAGGATGGGGAGCTTCTGCTCGGGGCGCACGGCGTCCCAGCCCAGCTTGAGCACGTAGCGCTGCGGAAGCTCCTTGTAGATGTGGAGGCGCTGGGGGCCGGGCCGCGAGGGCCCATCCGCGATGGCGGCGGCCGTGCGGGCGGCGCTGCGCATCGCCTCGAGCGTGAGCTCCTCGGTATAGGCGTAGCCCGTCTGGTCGCCCTTGACGACGCGCACGCCCACGCCGAGCTCCACGGTGGTGAACGCCTTGTTCACCGCGCCGTCCTCGAGCGCCATGGAGGTGGACACCCGGTGCTGGAAGAAGAGGTCGCTGTAGTCCCCGCCTCGCGACAGGGCGGCGGCCAGCGTCTCGCGGATGAGGGTCTCGTCGACGCCGAAACGCGCGAAGTACCCGATGGAGTGCAAGGGTCCATCCGAGCCGCCCCCGGGGCCGCCCGGGCCCGCCCGCTGCGTCGTCGCACAGCCAGACAACAGCTCGCCCGCTCCCGCCATCGCCAATGCCGTCGTGCCGTAGCCGACGAAGTCACGTCGCGTCATTCCGGTCTTTCCTCCCGCCATGGCTCTCCCTCTTCAGTGAAGGTCACCGCGCATCCAGAGGGTAACCCCACGGCCAGGCTGGTATTCCGGAAATCCCACATCCCCCCTCATCCGTGGGCTACCCAACAGATAACGTGCCGGGCGCTCGGTTGTCGCACCGGCCCTGGGGGAATCCGCTCAGGACTCAGGACACGGACGTCATGCGCACCACCTCGTCGAAGGAGGTGAGGCCCATGGCCAGCTTGCGCACCGCCGCCTCGCGCAGGGTGCGCGTGCCGCCCCGGCGTGCCGCGTCCAGCATCTGCTGGTGGCTGCCGCCGCGGGAGATCTGCTCGCGCAGATCGTTGTTGAGGTTGACGATCTCGAAGGCGCCCGTGCGGCCCCAGTAGCCCGTGCCGCGGCAGCGCGGGCACCCGGCGCCCTTGACGATGTTCACCCCGCTCGGCAGCAGCGGAATGGGCGCGCCCAGCAGGGTCAGCTCGTCTGGCGTGAGCGTGGTGGGCTGCGCGCAGTGCGGGCACACGCGCCGCAACAGGCGCTGGGCCATCATGCCGATGAGGCTCTGCGCCAGCAGGAAGGGCGGCACCCCGAGGTCCTTCAGACGCGCCACCGCGCCGATGGCGTCGTTGGTGTGCAGCGTGGAGAGCACCAGGTGGCCCGTAAGCGCGGCCTGCACGGCGTTCTCCGCCGTCTCCGCGTCGCGGATTTCGCCCACCATGATGACGTCCGGGTCCTGGCGCAGGATGCTGCGCAGCGCGCTGGCGAAGTCCAACCCCACCTTGGGCTGCACCTGCACCTGGTTGAAGCCGTCCCACACCATTTCGATGGGGTCTTCGATGGTGACGACGTTCACGTCCGGGCCGGCCACCGCCTTGAGGGCCGAGTAGAGCGTGGTCGTCTTGCCGCTGCCCGTGGGGCCGGTGACGAGGATGATGCCGTGGGGCTGGTCGATCCACGACTCGAAGACGCGCTTCTCGTCCGGGTCGAAGCCGAGCTGGGCGATGTCCTGCACCAGCGTCTCGGGGTCGAACACACGGATGACCACCTTCTCGCCGAAGGCGGTGGGCAGCGTGGAGACGCGGAGCTCCACCTCGCGGCCATCGCGCTCGGTCTTGATGCGGCCGTCCTGGGGCTTGCGCTTCTCGGAGATGTCGATGCGCGCCAGCGTCTTCACGCGCGAGACGATGGGCGGGTGCACGCCGGCCGGCAGCGTGTACACGGGGTGCAGCACACCGTCGATGCGCAGGCGGACCAGCGACGTGTTGCGCTTGGGCTCGATGTGGATGTCCGAGGCCCGGTTGTCGAAGGCGTAGCGCAGCATGTAGTCCACGGCCTGCACCACGGGCTGGTCCGCCGCGTCCAGCTCCTGGCGGCCGCTGAGCGTGACGAGCTGCTCGAAGTTGCTGATCTGCGGCGAGTTCTGGGAGTTGCTGGTGAAGTCATCCGCGGCCTTCGCCAGCGTGCGCTTGAAGCCGTAGATGTCCGCGATGGCCTTGAGGATGTCCGTCTTCGAGGCGAACACCGGCTCGATGGGCATGCCGGTGAGCACGTGGATGCTCTCGAAGAGCTCCTTGTCGAAGGGGTTGGCCACCGCCACCACCAGCCGGCCGTCCGGGGCCTTCTCCAGCGGCAGCAGCACGTGCTTCTGCGCGAAGGGGCGGGACACGGTGCGGGTGGCCATGGCCATGTCCAGCTTGAGCGGATCGACCTTCTTGTAGGGCAGGCCGGAGGAGCGGGCGACCAGCTCGGTGACCCGGTCCTCGTCGAGCGCCCCGCGGCCATCGGCCAGGGGCACCTGGAAGGCGGCGACGATCTCCACCGGGGAGACGTCGTAGCGGGCGGCGTCCGTGCCGACGATGCCCTTGTTCTTGAGGACGCGGGCGCGGGCGGCGGCCTCACGGGTGGCGATGTTCTGCGCCTGATCGGCGGTGAGGACCCGCTGCGAGACGAGGGCCTCGAGCACGAAGGAGAGGGTGAAGTCGGTCTTGCTCCGGCTCGGCGGAGCAGCAGGCGGGGTCACGGGCGCTGGCAACGGCGTCTCCTTGCGGCCAGGGGAAACGAAGCGGGGGTGCCGGTCCATCCCGGCGCGTTCAGGGCGGAACCCCTCCCCTGGGGGCGACAGTCTACCCGCGAATCGCCCGGACAGTGGCCTCGACCAGGGCCTCGGGGGTGGGCCGCTCGGCTACCGAGGCCACCGGCAGCCCCAGGTGCGTCAGCGCCGCCGCCGTGGTGGGCCCGATGGCCACCAGCCGGGCCGAGCCGAGCCGCTCGCGCCCCACCGCCTCCAGGAAGGCCTCCGCGGTGCGCGGCGAGGCGAACAGGGCCACATCCGGCGGGGCGCTCTCGAGCAGCGCCTGGGCCTCGGGTGGCAGCGGCGCGGGCCGGGAGCGGTATGCCGTCACCCGCGTCACCCGCGTGCCATGCTCGCGCAGCGCGTCCTCGATCTCGCGGCGTCCCTCCTCCGCGGCCGGCAGCAGCACCTCGTCCTCCGGATCCAAACCGGGGCGCATCACCTCGTAGAGCGCGGCGCCCGTGCCCTCGGGGGACTCGACGGCCACGGTCAGCCCATAGCCCTCCACGGTGCGCGCGGTGCGCGGCCCCACCACGGCGATGCGCACCCGCGACAGCAGCTGCACGGTGCCCGCCTCGCGCAGCGCCTCCATCAACGCCTCCACTCCCGAGGGGCTCGCGAACACCACCCACTTGTAGCGCTGGATGGCCTCCGCGGCCGCCACCAGCGGGCGGGGATCCTCCGGAGGCAACAGCTCCAGCAGCGGCACATGCAGCACTTCGGCGCCCTCGTCCTCGAGGAGGAAGCACAGCTCCTCCGAGCGTTCACGGGGGCGCGTCACCAGGATACGGATGCCTTCGAGTCGCCTTTCCACGGCCGCGCACTCTAGGCCATTTGCGCCGGGCTCATAGCGTCCTCTTCGCGTCCGATTTTGGAGACAGGTCATGCCAGCGGGCATGACCCTGGAGGTCTCCCCAGTTGCCCCGGTGCTCAGTTGCAGTAGTACTGGGGGGCGAGCTCGAGGACGCGCTGCTCGGCCACGGGGGAGAGCGCGCGCAGGCGCGAGAGGAAGAGGGGGGCCTTCATCCCCATGCCGATGAAGGACCAGACGTACGAGCGCTCCTGGGCCTTGAAGATCTCCTCGCGCTCGGCCTCCGAGAACGTCCGCCCCGCGGCCTGCTCCAGGGTCTGGAGATCCAGCTGGAGCTGCGCGTTCAAGGTGCCCCGGAGCGCCTGGAGCAGCTCGGCGTACTCGGCCATGGCCGCGTCCACGCCCCCGGGCTCCACGGCGATGATCTTCTGGGCCTCCAGGAAGTCCAGGCGGGTGTGCTGCGCCTCCTCGAGCCAGTGGTGCTTGAGCAGGTTGCAGAACAGGGGATCGAGCGTCTCGCGCTCGTTGTCGCGGATGGTCTCCACGTAATGCTGCTGCGTCATCAGCTCCATGTGGAGGTTGAAGATCAGCACGCCGAGGTTGGACTTGGCCATGATGGCCTTGGCCACCGCGACCTGGTTGTCGAGCAGGCCTGGGGCGACCTTGAACCCGCGGGCGAACGCGGCGGTGTACCGGGCGAAGAGCTGCTGGTGCTTGAGCTCCTCCTCGGTGAAGCGCAGGAGCGCGCGCATCTGGGTCTGGTTCTTGTGGAGCTCGAGGCCGGCGCGGTGCGCGGCCAGGGCCACGGCGTACTCCTCCAGGAACAGGAACAGGTGGGCGTAGCTGTTGGAGCGGATCTGATTGAGCAGCAGCTTCTCCGCCGCGCTCAAGCAACCGATGCCGTCCGTCCCCGTGAGCGCGTCCGAGAGGATGCGCCGGCTGAAGTCGATGACGGTCTCCTTGGGCAAAAGGTCATCAATCCGCCAGGACACGCGCTCGGAGTTCTGGATACAGGACTGATACTCGGAGTCTTGGTTGGTCATGGACTGGAGGTCACAACCATTCAGCCGTTCGTGTCAATGTAGGGGCCAGGAGGGACTGATCCTTGAGCCAGGCGAGACACGTCCAGCGCACCTACCTGCTGCTGACCTTGCTATCGACGTTGGCGTCCTCCTTCATCTGGGGCATCAACACCCTGTTCCTTCTCGACGCGGGCCTCAGCAACGCCGAGGCCTTCGCCGTCAATGCGTTCTTCACCGCGGGACAGGTGCTCTTCGAGATTCCCACCGGGGTGGTGGCGGACACGTGGGGCAGGCGCGCCTCGTATCTGCTCGGCACCGCCACGTTGCTGGTCTCGACGCTGATCTACGTCGCCATGTGGCAGATCCGTGCGCCGCTGTGGGGCTGGGCCATCGCATCCATCCTCATCGGCCTCGGCTTCACGTTCTTCTCGGGTGCCACCGAGGCGTGGCTGGTCGATGCGCTCACCTTCTGCGGTGTCGGGGAAACGTTCGAGTCGGTGCTCGCCAGGGGCCAGATCGTGTCGGGTACGGCCATGTTGATCGGCTCGGTCGCGGGGGGTGTCGTCGCCCAGATGAGCAACCTGGGTGTGCCCTATGTCCTCCGCTCGGTCCTGCTCGGCGTCACGATGGCCGTGGCCTTCGTCTCGATGAAGGATCTCGGCTTCACCCCCGAGCGCGGCAAGGGCCCGCTGGACAGGGTGCGGATGGTGGTGCGTGGGTCGCTCGACCACGGCTTGCGCAACCCCCCAGCGCGCTGGCTGATGCTGGCGGCCCCCTTCACCATGGGGGTGAGCATCTTCGCCTTCTACGCCCTCCAGCCCTATCTGCTTCAGCTCTACGGCGACACGCGCGCGTTCTGGATCGCCGGTCTGGCGGCGGCCGTCGTCGCCGGGTGCGAGATCGCCGCGGGGTTGCTCGTCCCCTCCGTGCGCCGGTTGTTCAGCCGGCGCACACACGCGCTGCTCGCCGCCATGGTCATCAGCGCCGGCTGTCTGGCCGTCATCGGATGGACGACGCACTTCTGGGTGGCGATCGTGGCGCTGGTCGTCTCGGCGTTGGCCCAGTCGGCCAGCAGGCCCATGAAGCAGGCGTACCTGAACGGCGTCATTCCCTCGGGACAACGCGCGACCGTGCTCTCCTTCGACAACCTGATGGGCTCGGCTGGAGGGGTGGTGGTGCAACCCGCCCTGGGACGAGTGGCCGACATCGGCGGCTACGGCTCGGCCTACCTCGTCGGCGCCGTCATCCAGGCCGCGGCGGTGCCCTTCCTGTTGCTCGCCCGGCGAGAGGCCGCGCCCGCAGATCGCATCGAGAAGTGAGCTGCTCGACCGCATCGCTCGAGAGCAGCTCCGCCCCGTCGGGTTGAATCTCCGCTCCGGGCGGGCTTCAGGTGTAGACGTCTACACCTGGGCGCGCACATCCACCCACATGCCCTCCCCCTTCCAGGTGTAGACGTCTACACCTGAGCGGGCCTGGCCCCCGTTCGCGGGCTGACCCCGTCCCCGTCAGGACTCCGGCACGGGGGAAGCGCGGCCGAAGTCCCGGAGGATCTCCCCCGCGCCGCGCGAGAGCAGCTCCTCGGCGAGCGCCTCGCCGACCGCGAGCGCCGTCTCCACCGGGCCGCTGCGCTCTCCCTCCACCACCTTCGTGCCGTCCGGCCGTCCCACCAGCCCCCGCAGGCGGACGGTGCCGCCCTCCACGGTGGCGTGTCCGGCCAGCGGCACGGTGCACCCGCCCTCCAGCCGGGCCATGAAGGCGCGCTCGGCCGTCACCGCCACGCGCGTGAGGTCGTCCTCCAGCGCCGCCAGCAACCCGCGCACCTCGGCGTCCTCGGTGCGGCACTGGATGGCGAGCACCCCCTGCCCCACCGCCGGCAGGCTGATGCTGGTGGGCAGCACCTCCGTGATCTCCGTCTCCAGCCCCAGGCGCTTGAGGCCCGCATACGCGAGCACCGCGCCGTGCAGTCCCAGCTCGCGCGTGCGCGCCAGCCGCGTCTGCACGTTGCCGCGCAGGCTGATGATCTCCAGGTCCGGCCGCCGCGAGCGCAGGATGCAGCTGCGGCGCAGCGACGAGGTGCCCACGCGCGCCCCCTTGGGCAGCATCTCCAGCGAGAGCCCCGCCGGGCTACAGAAGGCGTCGCGCGGATCCTCCCGCTTGGGAACGGCCGCCAGCAGCAGGCCCGCGGGCAGCACGGACGTCATGTCCTTGAGGCTGTGCACGGCCAGGTCCGCGCGGCCATCGAGCAGCGACTGCTCGATCTCCTTCACGAACAGCCCCTTGCCGCCCACGGTGGACAGGGGCGCGGAGAGGAACCGGTCCCCCGCGGTGCTCATCTCCACGAGGGAGCACTCCAGCCCCGGATGCAGCTGGGTCAACAGTGAGCTCACGTGCCGGGCCTGCCAGAGCGCCAGCGGGCTCTGCCGGGTGGCGATGCGTACGGCCTTCATCCCTTGCCTCCGTTGGCCACGACATTGGGGCCGGCCGTCCCCGTGGATGCGGGCGCTTCCTCGAGCCCGAAGAGCTCGGCGGCGGCGCCGGCCAGCCGGTTGCCCTCATGCTCGGGGCCCACCGCGCGCAGCTTCGCCGTGGGCTCATGGAGCAGCTTGTTGACGATGGCACGCGCCATCGCCTCGACACTCTTGCGCTGCTTGTCCGTGAGGCCGTCCCCGATGGTGGAGAGCGTGCGCTCCACCTCGGCGCGGGCGATGGCCTCACCGCGCTGGCGCAGCTGGGCGAGCACGGGCACGCCGTTGCGCACGGCCCGTTCGCGCACGAAGCGCGCCACTTCCTGGGCCACCAGCACGCCCGCTTTCTGCGCCTCCTCGGCGCGGGCGGCGGCGTTCTCCGCCACGAACTTCTGGATGTCGTCCACGTCGTAGGCGTGCACCCAGTCCAGCTCCCCCACCTCGGGGGCGATGTCGCGCGGCACGGCCAGGTCCACCATGAAGAGCGTCCGGTGCTTGCGCGCCTTGGCCACCGCGCCCACGTTCTCCTTGGTGAAGATGGGCACCGGCGAGGCCGTGCTGCACACCACCACGTCCGCCGCGGCGAGCAGCGTGAACAGCTCCTCGTAGGGACGCGCGGTGGCACCGACTTCGGCCGCGAGCGCCTCGGCGCGCGCCAGCGTGCGGTTGGCCACCAGCAGCTTCGTGGCGCCCGCCTGCTTCAGGTGACGCGCGGCCAGCTCCGCCATCTCGCCCGCCCCCACCAGCAGCACCGTCTTGTCCCGCAGCCCGTCGAACACCTTGCTCGCCAGCGACACGGCCGCGCTGGCCATGGACGTGGCGGCCCGGCCGATGGCCGTCTCCGTGCGCACCCGCTTGGCGCAGCCGAACGCCGCGGCGCACACACGCGTCAGCTCGCCGCGCACCGCGCCCACGCCCTGGCCCTTCTCGAAGGCGTCCTTCACCTGGCCGAGAATCTGCGCCTCGCCCAGCACCATGGAGTCCAGGCTCGCCGCCACCCGGAAGAGGTGCACCAGCGCGTCCTCGCCGCGGTGCTCGTAGAGGTGCTCCAGCGTCTCCGGGCCGCCCAGCTCCTGCAGCTCGTTGCGGGCGCTCTCCCGCACCCGGTTCATGTCCGGCGCGGCCAGGTACAGCTCCACCCGGTTGCACGTGGACACGAGGAAGGCCTCGTTGGGCGACTGGGCCAGCCGCTGCAACAGCTCCACCTGATGGGTCTCCGGCAGGGCGAGCCGCTCACGCACCCCGAGCGGCGCCGTCCGGTGCGATAGACCGATGCACAGGAACTCCATGACTAGCGCCACCCCCCGCTGGCGTGGAGGAAGTCATACGACGACAGGAACGACACCAGCAGCAAGCCAAACCCCGTCATGGTCAACAGTGCGACACGCCGGCCCCGCCACCCGCCAAAGGAGCGGGCGCCCACGAGCGCGGCGAAAACGGCCCAGGCCACCAACGTGGCGATCTGCTTGGACGTCCAGGACCAGAAGAAGCCCGGCGCCGCGCTGGAGAAGAAGGCCCCGGTGACGAGCGTCACCGACAGGGCGATGAAGCCCACCACCACCAACTGGCGGTTGAGCGTGTCGAGGAACTCCAGCGAGGGCAGGCGCGAGAAGAGCAGGCCGAAGCGCTTGCCCTTCACCTGCCGCTCCATCAGCAGGTACATGAGCGCCACGCCCGCGGCCAGCGCCGAGGCCGCCACGCCCAGCAGGGCGATGGTGATGTGCACCGGCAACAGGGGCCGCTGCACGTCCGGGCTCAGCACCTGCCCGCGATCCAACAGCAGGCCCGGCAGCAGCACCGCCACCGCCAGCGGGGTGATGAAGGCGCCGATCACCGGCCGGCGGTAGCGCACATCCACCACCAGGAAGATGGCCAGCAGCAGGAAGGCGAAGGTGGAGAAGCCCTGGGCCATCCCCACCGGGCGGCCCCCCTGAGCCCCGAAGAGCCCGAAGAGGGCCACTCCATGCAGGCCCAGCCCCGTGCCCACCAGCACCCGGCCCACGGTGGCGAGCGCGTCCAGTTGCCGGACGAGGTAGACGAGGTACACCAACGCCGCGACGACATAGGCGTGGCAGGCGAGGGAAACCAGCGCGTGATTCATGGCGGAGACAACCTATTGGACTGAGTGCGTCAGCCCATTTTGTTCAGAAGGAAGGCGGCGAGGAGATCCGCCTCGGAGCCCGTCTTGCCGTCAGCCGAGCCGGCATCCGAGGGAGAGATGGGGACCTCGGCCACATAACCGGGGACGACCTCATATGCCGTATCTCCGAGCAACACGGAGTCGGCCATCTGCTCGGCCCCCAGGGACTGGAGCTGGGCCTCGGTCTTCACCTTGGCGACCAGATCGTTCGCGTCCTCTCCGGTGACGAGCTGCACGATGTGCACCGCGGGTGTCACCGGGTACACACCCTCCTCACCGGTCACCACCAGCACACCGTCCTTCACGTCCGCTTTGTCTTCCAGTGCCCACTCTTCGAGCTGGGACTGGGGAAGGAAGAGCTTCATCACCCCGCTAGCTTACACCTCAATGCCCCGGGCCGAAGCGTCATCTACATCAGACCGGGAAACGCTTGCGACGCCCCCGCCCCGTCCGCATCTAAGCAAGCAAAGGACCTGGAAGCCGGTCCTTGCAGGCTCATCGGGCACGTACTAGAGCACGCGCCCCTCTGCTTGGCTGCACGCCGAAGGAGACACCATGGCAGGCGCTGACGTGATGAACATCGGGGATGCGGAATTCGACAATGAAGTGCTCAAGTCCGACCAGCCCGTGCTGGTGGATTTCTGGGCCACGTGGTGCGCCCCGTGCCGGGCCATCGCGCCCGCAATCGAGGAGCTGGCCACCCAGTACAAGGGCAAGGTGAAGGTCGCGAAGATCGACATCGACAGCAACCAGCGGGTCGCCGAGCAGTACGGCATCCGCTCCATCCCCACCCTGCTCATCTTCAAGAATGGCGCGGTGGCGGGGACGATCGTCGGCGCCCTGCCCAAGGCGAAGATCGAGGCGGCGATCCAGAAGGTGATGTAGGCCCCACCCCGACCCGCGCGGAGGCCCCCACCGGGACTCCGCGCGGGCGGCTCACTCGCCGCGCCAGGTGTCCGTGGGGTTGTTGGCCTTGAGGAGCTCCCACGCGGCCAGGGCGTCCACCACCCGCTCCAGCTCGTTGGGCAGGCCGCGGGCGCGGTTGGAGCGCAGGTACTCCTCGGCGAAGGTGCGCAGCCGCATGTCCAGGAAGAGGCGTGCCAGCGACACCTCCGTCTGCCCGTAGAACTCCTCGAAGCGGATGCCGAAGCCCGTGGGATCGTCCTCGCGGCGCGGACGCTGCTCGCGGACGATCCGGGCGCGCGCCTCCACCGGGGCCGCACCGGGCTCCAGCGAGAAGCGCACCCGCAGCTCCGTGTCCATGGGCAGGAAGAAGGAGCTCTCCAGGAAGGCTCCGCCCACGCTCACGTTGGACGAGCGCAAGGTGGCGGTGAAGCGCCGCTCCCCGCCCTCGTCGATCCACAGCTCGAAATTCGTGGCGAGCCGCGCGCGCGGGAAGTGCCGGTGCTCCAGCTCCTCATCCGCCCCCACCTCGATGATGGGGGAGAAGAAGCTCCGGGGAGCGGCCTTGGCCGGAGCGGGAGCCGGGGCACGGCCGGGCAGCGCGAGAGCGGGCCTGGAGGGTGTCACCGTGGGAATCGGCCGGCGGGCCGGCTCGGGGCGCGGAGCCTCCTCCACGCGAGGAGCCGCGGGAGGGGTGGCCTCCGTACGCTCGGTGTCTTCTGACTGGCCGGGAGCCTTCTTCCGGGAGCCCTTCCTGTCCATCTTCTCCTCCTGGGGAACGGACTCAGATTTCCATACCCCAACCGGCGGGTTTCATACACCATGCGCGCCCTTGTCCGCGCGCGGAGATTGTGATGCTGGGAAACCTCCTGAAGCCCGAGTTCGAAGCGCTCATCGCCGCCAAGGACTGGGACGCGCTGAGGGATGCCTTCTCGGAGATGGATCCCGCGGACGTGGCCGAGGTCATCGAGGACCTGCCAGCGGACGAGAGCGGCATCATCTTCCGGCTGCTGCCGCGCGACACGGCGGCGCTCGTCTTCGAGTACCTCCCGCCCCACCAGCAAACGGAGATCGTCGGGACGCTGGGCCGGGAGCAGCTGAAGAACCTGCTGGACGAGATGGCGCCGGACGACCGCACGCGCCTGCTGGAGGAGCTGCCGGCCGAGGTGACGAAGCGGCTGCTCACCTCGCTGTCGCCGGAGGAGCTGAAGGTCGCCCGCAACCTGCTGGGCTACCCGGAGAAGAGCGCCGGCCGCTACATGACGCCGGAGTACCTCACCATCCCGGGCAACCTGACGGCGGGCGATGCCCTCGCGTACGTGCGCTCCCATGGCCAGGGCCGCGAGACGCTGCATGTGCTCTACATCGTGGACGAGAAGGGCCGGCTGCTGGATGACGTGCGGCTGGCGTCGCTGGTGCTGGCGGCTCCGAACACGATGGTGACGGACATCCACGACCGGCAGCTGGTGAGCATCCCCGCCACGGCGGACCGCGAGGAGTTCATCAGCATGTTCGAGAAGTACGACCGGGTGGCGCTGCCGGTGACGGACTCTCAGGGCGTGCTGGTGGGCATCATCACCGTGGACGACGTGCTGGACGCGGCCGAGGAGGAGGCCACCGAGGACATCCAGCGCATCGGCGGTATGGAGGCCCTCGAGGCGCCCTACCTGGACATCGGCATCACCGGCATGCTGCGCAAGCGCGTGGGCTGGCTGACGGTGCTCTTCGTGGGGCAGATGTTCACCGCCACGGCCATGGCCCACTACCAGGACGCCATCGCCCAGGCGGTGTTCCTCAGCGCCTTCGTGCCGCTCATCATCTCCTCGGGAGGCAACTCGGGCTCCCAGGCCACCTCGCTCATCATCCGCGCGCTGGCGGTGCGCGACGTGGAGCTCAAGGACTGGTGGAAGGTGGCGGTGCGCGAGGCCGCCAGTGGCGTCGCCCTGGGCGTCTTCCTGGGACTGCTGGGCCTGTTGCGCATCCTCATGTGGCCGCAGCACGAGATCGTCTACGGCCCCCACTACGCATGGGTGGGGGTGGCGGTGGGCCTGAGCGTGGTGGGCGTGGTGATGTTCGGCACGCTGTGCGGCTCGATGCTGCCCTTCCTGCTGCGGCGCCTGGGGCTGGACCCGGCCACCGCCTCGGCGCCCTTCGTGGCCACGCTGGTGGACGTCACCGGCGTGGTCATCTACTTCACCGTCGTCACCACCATCCTCACCGGCCGCGCGCTCTAACCCCGGCGTCTCGCCGCGTGGTCCGGCCGGCCAGACAGCCAGGCCCTCCTACCCAGGCCCGCCCTGACTCGAGGGGGCCGCAGTGAGTACCTTCCAAGACAGGCACGGAGGCAGAACCTCCAGAGTCATGCGAATGGGAGAGACTCCACCCATGCGGCGATTCCTGCGGAACAACGGGCTGTCCCTGGTGATGTTCGGCTTGTTCCTGCTCTGTTGGATCGGCCAGAGCCTCACGGGCTGGAGCCACTACAACCACGACCAGGAGGACCACGGCCAGCCGGGCGTCACCTGGAGCCAGTACCTCACCTCGGGGGAATTCATCGAGGCCACCTTCGAGAACTGGGAGAGCGAGTTCTTCCAGATGGGGTGCTTCGTCCTCTTCACCGTCTTCCTGCGGCAGAAGGGCTCGGGCGAGTCGAAGGAGTTCGAGCCGGAAGAGGTGGACAAGGACCCGCGCGCGGAGCGCAAGCCGGACTCACCCGGTCCGGTGCACCGGGGGGGTCTCGCGCTCCAGCTCTACAGCCACTCCCTCACGATCGCGCTCTTCGGCCTCTTCGCCTTCTGCTTCTTGATGCATGCGGTGGGCGGCAGGGCCGAGTACAACGAGGAGGCCCGGGCCCACGGCCAGCCCACGCTCGGGCTGCTGGCCTTCATGGCGACCTCCACCTTCTGGTTCCAGTCCTTCCAGAACTGGCAGAGCGAGTTCCTCTCCGTGGCCGTGCTCGTCGTGCTCTCCATCTTCCTGCGGGAGAAGGGCTCACCGGAGTCGAAGCCGGTGCACGCCTCCCACCAGCAGACGGGCCGGTGAGCCCGTCCGCTCAGAACATGTGGCGTCGCATGCTGATGTTCACCAGCAGCCCGATGCTGAGCATCACGCTCACCAGCGAGGAGCCGCCGTAGCTGAGCAGCGGCAGGGTGATGCCCGTCACCGGCAGCAGGCCGATCACCATGCCGATGTTCTCGAACACCTGCCAGAAGAGCATGGACACCACCCCCACCGCGGTGAAGGCGCCGAACCGGTCCCGGGCGTTGAAGCCCACCCCCAATCCGAAGGTGAAGATCAACCCGTAGAGCACCAGCAGGAGCACGCACAGGACGTAGCCCTGCTCCTCGGCCCACACGGAGAAGATGAAGTCCGTGTGCTGCTCGGGGAGGAAGGACAGTCCCGTCTGCGTCCCCTCCTTCCAGCCCTTGCCGGACAGGCCTCCGGAGCCCACGGCGATCTTCGACTGCGCCGCGTGGTAGCCGCTGCCCCGCAGGTCCGACTCCGGATCCAACCACCCGGAGATGCGCTTGCTCTGGTGCGGCTTGAGCATGTGCCGGACGATGGTGGTGCGCGGCTCGGGCACGTCCCGCACGTAGTCGTTCCAGATGACGATGGCCCCGGCGAGGATGCCCGCCACCATCACCGCCACCAGGTACCAGCGCACCTTGCCGAACAGGATGACCGTCAGCGAGGACAGAAAGATCATCAGCGCGGTGCCCAGGTCCGGCTGCACCAGCACCAGCGTGAAGGGCACCATCACCACCAGCACCGGCTTCACCAGCCGCTTGAGGCCGTAGGAGCCGTCTCCGGGCTTGAAGTCGTCGTGGTACACCTTGGCCAGCATCAGCAGCACGCCAATCTTCATGAACTCGGCGGGCTGGATGCGGATGGGACCCAGGACGAACCAGCTCTCGGCGCCCTTGGCCTTGTGGCCGATGAAGCGCAGCGCGATGAGCGCCAGGATGTTGGCGATGTAGATGGGCAGCGCCATCCGGTGCAGGACGCGGTAGTCCACCAGGCACACCACCATGCCAATGGCGAGGCTGACGCCCAGGTAGAGGGCCTGGCTGGTCCACACCGGCGTGGCCTGCGCGCGCGAGGCCGAGGCCAGGTTGTAGATGCCCAACCCCGACACCGCGAGCACGCTCAGCAAGAGGCCCCACGGAATGTGGGGCACCATGCGGCGCTCAATCCGCAACTGCATCATCGCCTCCAGCGGTCACCCGGGTGAGCACGTCCTGCACGCTCGGCGCATCCGGCAGCGTCGAGACGTAGGGCGTGTTCTGACGCGGCGGCGGGTTGGCCGCGTCCTCCTTCTTCAGGTCGAAGTACTTCTTCATGACCGCCATCGCGGTGGGCGCGGCGTCCGCGCCACCGTGGCCACCATGCTCGTTGATGACGACCACGGCGATCTCGGGGTCTTCCGCGGGCGCGAACCCGGCGAACCACGCGTGGTCGCGCTGGAAGAAGTCCATCTGGTGCGTCTTGAGGCGCACCGCGCCCAGCGAGGCCACCTGCGCGGTGCCCGTCTTCCCCGCCACCGTGACGTCCTTCAGCCCCGACTGCACCATCGCCCTGTAGGCGGTACCGCCCGGCACCATCGCCGTGGCGAACAGCCCCTCCACCACCGCCTTGCGGTGCGCCTCCGGAATCTCGATCTTGTTGACCACCTGCGGATCGAACTGCTGGATGACCTCGCCATCCAGGCCCTCGACGCGCTCGACGAGCTGCGGCTTGTAGAGCGTGCCGCCATTGGCGATGGCCGCGTACACCATGGCCATCTGCAGCGGCGTCACGTTGTCGTCGCCCTGGCCGATGGCGCTGTTGAGCGCCATGCCCTTGGTGTAGCCACCCGCGGACGCCTTGTTGTGGTAGTCGCTGCTGGGCATGATGCCCGGCACCTCGGCGAGCACGCCAATGCCCGTGGGAGCCCCCAGGCCGAGCGCCTTGCCCATCTCGGCGATCGGATCCAGGCCGAGCGTGTCCGCCACCTTGTAGAACCAGGTGTCACACGAGTACTGCAGCGCCGTCTTGCCGTTCACCGGCCCGTGGCCGCTGTCCTTGTGGCAGCGCCACAGCCGCGCGCCCAGCCGGTAACCGCCCGGGCACGTCACCACCGTCTCCGGCCGGAAGAGGCCCGACTTGTAGGCCGCCAGCGCGGTAATCACCTTGAAGGTGGAACCCGGGCTGAAGTGGTCCGCGGAGATGCGGTTGATCATCGGCTGGAGCGGATCCTTGGCCAGCGAGGCCATCTGCGCCGGGGTGATGCGGCCGGTGAGCAGGTTGGGATCGAACCCCGGGCGCGACACCACCGCCCGGATGAGGCCCGTCTTCACGTCCACCGCCACCACCGAGCCCGCCGCGCCCGGGAAGGCCCGCTCGGCCTCTTCCTGCAGCCGCATGTCGATGGACAGCACCAGGTTGTTGCCCGGCCGCGAGGGCACCACCGCGTCCTTGCCCAGCTTGTCGCTGAACTCCTCGATGATCTTTCCGCGCGCGTTGACGACTTCCTTCTGCACCCCGTCCGTGCCCCGCAGCGTGGACTCGAAGTAGCGCTCCAGGCCGCGCCGCCCGATGTAGTCACCCAGCGCGTAGTGCGCCCCCTCGGACTTGAGCTTCTCGAGCTCCTCCGTGGTGATCTCGTTCATGTACCCGAGCACGTGCGAGAGCACGCTCGAGGTGCGGTAGTTGCGGTGCGGCACGGGCACCACTTCCACGCCGTCCAGCATGTCGCGCCGGGCGTTGATGCGGTCGTACTCGTCACGCGTGAGATCGATGCGCACCGGCAACGGCTGGAA
Organism: Archangium gephyra; assembly: GCF_042230915.1. Lineage (GTDB taxonomy): Bacteria > Myxococcota > Myxococcia > Myxococcales > Myxococcaceae > Archangium > Archangium gephyra_B. Next base: position 8,252,679 of record NZ_CP102578.1, read on the forward strand.
GGGCGCCGTGCGGCGCGCCACCTTCACCTGCTCCTCCACCTTCTTGCGCGTGGGCTCGTCCCAGCCGAGCAGCTCGCCCAGGCGCGGCAGCACGTCCTGCGCGCAGTTGGTGCAGAAGGCCGGGGTGACGAAGGCGTCGAAGGACGGACGGCTGTCCACCAGGATGGTGCCGCGCTTGTCCTTGATGAGGCCGCGGTCCGCCCGCAGGCGCACCTCCTTCACGAAGTTCGCCACGCTCTTGGCGGCGTACTCCTCGCCCTGGGTGATCTGCAGCCGGTAGAGCTGGACGGCCAGCGCCACCATGCCGGCGACCATCGCCAGGCCCACCCATACGAAGCGGCGCTTGAGATCGCGCCCAGGAGTCGTCTCGGACAGCGTCGGAGGCGTCAACGCAGCAACCCCGCGGAAGAAGTGCGATCCTGCGACGCCTCGAAGCGCCGCAGCAAGGGATAGAGGAACACCGCCGCCACGCCCGTGAGCGTCACCTGCAGCGGCAGCCCCGGCAACAGCGCCGAGGCCGAGCTACCTTCCTTCGTGGTCATCCAGGTGAAGAAGCTGGCGAGCAGCCCATGGCCCACGTCCGCGCCCATGGCGAAGAGGACGAAGGCCACGCGGCCGCGCACTTCCACCAGGCTCACCACCAGCTTGCCCACCAGGAAGGTGAGGACGGCCAGGAAGGTGAAGAGGCCCGTGGGCTGGCCGCTCATCAAGTCGAGCAGATAGCCCACCGAGAAGGCGGAGATGGCCCCCTCCCGCGTATTGGCGCGCACGGCCAGGAAGGCCACGAGCACCACCGTCACGTCGATGCGGCTGATGGCGAGGCCCAGCTGCTGCACCACCACCGACTCCAGGGTGAGCAGCAGCAACGCCAGCCCGAGGGTGACCAGGAACTTCATCTAACGCTCACCTCCGGAACCGCCCGCCGGTCCCTGCACCAAGGCCCCGAAGGGGTTGCCCATCACGAGCACTTCCTCCAGCCGCGTGGTGTCCACCGCGGGTGCCACATCGCCCCCCAGGAACATGCCGTGCTCCGTCTTCTCCAGGCGCGTCACCTTCCCCACCACCAGCCCCGGCGGGTACACCCCGTCCGTGCCGGAGGTGATGATCAGGTCGCCCTCCTGGACGTCCTCGGTGCGCAGCATGTTCTCCAGCCGCAGCGGACCCTTGCCCGCTCCCGCCGCCGTGCCCCGCGCCCGCGAGCGCTGCACCCGCACACCCACCCGGCTCTGCAGGTCCGTCACCAGGGCCACGTCCGCCCACCCGCCCGTGCTGCGCACCACCTGGCCGATGATGCCGTCCGGCGTCACCACGGACATGCCGCGGAACACCCCGTCCGACTCACCCCGGTTGATACGCACCGACAGCAGCTTGGCCACCGGATTCACCCCGATGACCCGCGCGGGTATCTCCGGCCCCGGCGCCGCCTCGGCGTAACCGAGCAGGCCTCGCAGCCGCTCGTTCTCCGCCCGCGTCTCGCCGAGGGCCTGCACGGTGGCCCGCAACTGCAGGTTCTCCGCGCGCAACTCCTCGTTGGCCTGGCGCACCTCGCGCAGGTCGATGTAGCCGTACACCACGGCCTTGACCCCATCGATGAGGCCAATCAGTCCGCGCTGCAGGGGGGCGGACAAACCAATGACCGCCCGGTCCACGAAATTGGGGTCGCGTCCGCGCCGACCCGTCGTCAGGAAAGCCCCGAACGGGTACAGCAGCAGCCCACCCACGATGAGAAGCGTCAGGTTGCGCTTGAGAAGCGACAGCACTTCGTGAAGGTCCGTGTAGGAGAGAGGGAGCGGCAGCTACGACAGGGGGGCTCGCTAACTACTCTGAATCGCTTGCATTTTCCGGGGTGTTGCTCTAGGCAGTCAAGGTCTTCACGGGGGGTGGCGTTCCATCGTCCACCATCCGACCGGGCACCCAACACACGCGCGCCGCGAATCCTTCCACGGGGGGAAACACCCGGCGCGTCTCAAGGCAAAAGGCATCATGAAGGACGCTCTCGAGCCGCGGAAGGTCGTCATCTACGTCTTCATCATCGCGATCGCGGTGGTGTTCACCCTCCAGTTCGGACCTGGCAGCTCGGGGTTCGGCCGGGCCAACCCGGCCGGGACCGCGCCGTCGGCGGCCGCGGTGGTCAACGGCAAGGAAATTCCGTTGATGGAGTTCCGGCGGGAGTACGTGAACCAGCTGCAGTACCTGCGCTCGCAGGGCCAGCCGGTCTCCGAGGCGATCGCCCGCCAGTTCGGCCTCCCCCAGTCGGTGCTGGAGCGGATGGTGAACACGGAGCTGCTCGCCCAGGCGGCCGAGCGCCACGGGCTGCGGGCCTCGGATGAGGAGATCGTCAAGGTCCTGCAGAACCGGCCCGACTTCCAGAAGGACGGCCAGTTCGACCTCGCCACGTACCAGCAGATCCTCCGGGACTACTACCGGCAGACGCCCGCGGACTTCGAGGAGGACATCCGCCGCCAGCTGACCGCGCAGAAGATGATCGGCATGGTGCAGAGCGGGGCGGTGGTGTCGGACGACGAGGTCCGGACCCGCTTCGAGAAGGAGGGCAACCAGGCGCGCATCGTGTTCGCCCGCTTCCTGCCCAGCATGTACGCCGCCAAGGTGCCGGCCCCGAGCGCCGCGGACCTGGCCGCCTACCGCCAGGCCCATGAGAAGGAGATCAAGGACTACTACGAGGCCAACCGCTTCGTGTACCAGCAGCCCGAGCGCATCCGCGCGCGGCACATCCTGGTGAAGGTGGCCCCGGACGCCACGCCGGAGGCCAAGGCCAAGGCGATGGAGCGCGCCCAGGCGCTGCTCAAGGAGATCGAGGGCGGCAAGGACTTCGGCGAGGTGGCGCGGGCCAGCAGCGAGGACGCGGCCACCAAGCCGGGCGGCGGAGACCTGGGCTGGAAGGAGCGCGGCAACTGGGATCCGGCGCTGGCCAACGCGGCCTTCGCGCTCGAGCCGGGCAAGGTGACGCAGCCCATCGAGACGTCGTTCGGCATCCACTTGGTGAAGGTGGACGAGAAGAAGCCGGCGCAGGACAAGACGCTGGAGCAGGTGCAGGACGAGATCGCCACCACGCTCTACAAGCAGGACAAGGCCAAGGAGATGGCGCGCGCCGAGGCCGACAAGGCGCTGGCCACGGTGAAGGGCGGCAAGAGCATCACCGAGCTGTTCCCGCCCGAGAAGGAGCAGCCGGCGCTGCTGCGCTTCGAGACGGAGACGCGTCCGGAGGCGGTGCAGACGGACACCTTCAACGCCGCCAGCATCAACGTGCCCCACCTGGGCCCGGCGCCGGACCTGCTCACGGCGGTGTTCGCCAGCAAGGGTCCGCAGGTGCTGGAGCAGGTGTTCCCGGTGGGCGAGGGCTTCATCATCGCCCAGGTCACCGAGCGCCAGCTGGCGGATGACGCCAACTTCGCCCAGAAGAAGGACGAGCTGCGCAAGCAGGCCGTGCAGGCCAAGCAGTACGAGGTGGCCGAGTCCTTCGTGAAGTCGCTGCGCAAGAGCGGCCAGGTGCAGACCAACACCGCCGCGCTCGACCAGGTCACCGGCGGGTAGCCGTCGCGAGGGGCACTGCCTCTCGTCCAGGGGGCGTCTCCCTTCGGGGGGCGCCCCCTTACTTCTTGCGGGGCATCACGGCCGCGCCGCCGGGCAGGTCCGCGTGCGGCACCGCGAGGCACACGTCATCCCGGCCCCGCGCCTTGGCCGCGTACATGGCGAAGTCCGCCGCCCGCACCAGGTCCACCGATGACAGCGCGTGCTCCGGGTAGGTGGCCACCCCCAGGCTCGCCGTCACCTGCAAGTCCAGCCCCGCCGCCTCCTGGAAGCGCCGGTTGCGGAAGGTGTCGCGGATGCGCGTGGCGCTCGTCATCGCCCCATCCGTGCCCGTCTCCACCAGCAACAGGGCGAACTCGTCCCCGCCGTAGCGGAAGACGTAGTCCAGCTGTCGGCAGCAGGAGACGAGCAGCTCGCCCACCTCCTTGAGCACCGCGCTGCCCACCAGGTGGCCATGCGCGTCGTTGATGGCCTTGAAGCGGTCCAGGTCCAGGAAGATGAGCGACACCGGGTGGTGGAAGCGCTGCGAGCGCCGCACCTCGTGCTCCAGCTGCGCGCGCAGGTGCCGGGCGTTGTAGACGCCCGTGTGCTCGTCGGTGATGGTCAGCTCCTGCACCCGCCGGAAGTTGCGCGCGTTCTCGATGGCGATGGCCGCGAAGTCCGAGATGGCCGTCAGCGCCATCAGGTCATCCTGGGTGAAGGGCCGGTCCGTGGAGCCATTCACCAGCTCGATGACGCCCAGCACCCGGCCGCGGGCAATCAGCGGCACCGCCACGATGGAGCGGGTGCGGAAGGCCGAGACCTCATCGAAGCGGGAGGCGAACAGCGGGTCGCGCGTCACGTCCTCCACCAGCCGGGCCGTGCCCGTGGAGAAGACCGCCCCGGCGATGCCCTCGCCCGGGGTCAGCTGCAGCCCCTTGAGGACCTCCGCCCCCTCCCCCACGGCGATCTCGAAGTAGAGCTTGCCCGTGCGCTCGTCCTGGAGCAGCAGCGACCAGTTGCGGGGCCGCAGCAGGCTGCGCACCTTCTCCATCATCAGGTTCAGCACCTCACGCAGCTCGAGCGTCGAGGTCAGAGCCTTCGCGATGTCGTTGTAGGCGGCCAACTGCTCCACCGTGCGCGTCATGGCCGCGAGCAGGTCCGCGGGATTCATCCAGGGTCCACTCCAGGGCGCAGTTCTGCTAGAGGCGAGCCGTAACATGCACACCTCAGTGGGTCAAACCCGGCTCGTTCTCGCGTCCGCTTCGCCGCGGCGGCGCGAGCTCCTCGGCCAGCTCGGACTGGCTTTCGACGTGTCCGCGGCGGACATCGACGAAACCCCCCACCAGGGCGAGGCCGCCCCAGCCTACGTGCTCAGGCTGGCCCGGGAAAAGGCCCGAGCGGTGGCCACCCGCACTCCGGGCGCCTGGGTGTTGGCCGCCGACACCACCGTCGTCCTCGGAGAGGAGCTGCTCGGCAAGCCCCACGACGAGGCCGAGGTCCGCGAGATGATGGGCCGACTGTCGGGTAGGACACACGAGGTCCAGACGGGCGTGGCCCTCGCCGGCCCCGGGGGCGAGCACCCTGGCGAGTACTCCACCGTGGTGCGCACCCGCGTCACCTTCCGCCCGCTGAGCGCGGGGGAGATCGCCTGGTACGCCCGCACCGGCGAGTCCCTGGACAAGGCGGGCGGCTACGCCATCCAGGGCAAGGGCGGCTTCCTCGTGGCGGGCATCGAGGGCAGCCCCACCAACGTCATCGGCCTGCCCCTGGGCGAGACGCTGGAGTTGCTCGCCCGGGCCGGCGTCCCCCTTCCCTGGAGCAAGCCATGAGCGGCGTCGCCGAGCGGTTGGAGCAGATTCGAGCCCGGGTGGCCGCGGCCTGTGCCCGCGCGGGCCGGGCGCCCGGCTCCGTCACCCTGGTGGCCGTCTCCAAGCTGAAGCCGGCGGCCCTCATCCGCGAGGCGTACGCGGCGGGGCAGCGGGACTTCGGGGAGAACTACGCGCAGGAGCTGCGGGACAAGGCCGCGGAGCTGGCGGACCTGGAGGGCCTGCGCTGGCACGCCATCGGGCCGCTGCAGACGAACAAGGTGAAGTACGTGGCCAAGGCCGCCCTCTCCTTCCACGCGCTGGACAGGCTGGAGGTGGCCCAGGAGCTGTCGCGCCGTCGGCAGGACGCGCCCATCCCCTGCTACGTGGAGGTGAACGTGGGCGGCGAGGCCAGCAAGAGCGGGCTGGCTCCCGAGGCGCTCGGGCCCTTCCTGGAGTCCGTGCGCGCGCTGCCGGGGCTGCGCGTGGAGGGCCTCATGTCGCTGCCCCCGCCCACCGAGGACGAGCAGGTGGCGCGCGGCTACTTCCGCACCCTCCGGGAGCTGGCCCGCCAGCACGGGCTGACGGGCCTGTCCATGGGCACCACCCATGACTTCGAGCTGGCCATCGAGGAAGGGGCCACCCTGGTGCGCGTGGGCACCGCCATCTTCGGCGAGCGCACCTGAGCGCCGCTCAGAGCTCCTTGAACTTGAAGCGCCCGTTGTCCTGGGCCTTCACCCCGAACTCGAGGCCGCAGTAGTTGCAGAGCACCTCCTGGCCGTCCGAGAGCGGCTCCTCGAGCGGGTTGTTGGCGTTGCACTCGGGGCAGTCGAAGTCCTTACGGCCGTTCTTCGAGCCCGAGTCCTTCTCGTCCTCGTCCTCGTAGTAGTCCAGCGGCATCGCGTCCCTCCTGGGCCGGGCACGGGCTCCACGCCGGCCGGGCTCCACCCAGGCTAGCAGCCTCGCGGGGGGAAGGGCTCCCCCTCCCCACCAGCGCCCACCCGCCCCGGGCCCCGCTCCTGGCCGCATGCTGTCCAGCCGGGCCATGGCCGCCTCCCATCCGGGCGCGCACGAAGGGGGGAATTCTGCTGTTGAATGGGCCCCACGGCCATCCGTCCATCAGGATGCAGCCGGGGAATCGCGGGCTGGCGGTGGAGTTGGCACCCCAGGATGCGGCTGCCTACCTTGCCAGGAGCCATTGATGCGCATGCAGTCCAAGGGAATGTTCACCGGGATGCTGTTGAGCCTCCTGTTGTCGGGGGCTGCCCTCGCCCAGGGTGGGAGTCCGTCCGCCTTCGGCCCCGGTGAGCAGGCGCGCTATCGCATCCAGTACCTCGGGGTGACGGCGGGCACGGCCCAGGTGACGGTGGGCGCCCCCATGAAGCAGTGGGGCAAGGACGTGTGGCCCATCGTGTCGCTGGCGAAGTCGGAAGCCATCGCGGGCGTGTGGCCCGTGAAGGACAAGTACGTCTCCTATTGGGACTTCGGCGGGCAGCGGGTGCTGGGCTCGGACATGCACGAGGACCAGAACAACAAGCGCCGCCGCGTGCGCGTGAAGCTGGCCGAGGACGGCAAGAGCGCCCAGGTGGTGAAGCAGAAGGAGGGCGAGACGCCCCGCGAGTCCACCCATGAGCTGGCCGAGGGCACCCTCGACGTGGCCGGGGCGACGTTCGCGCTGCGCAACCGCGTGCTGGAGGTGGGCCGGGAGTACGCCTACCCCGTCTTCACCGGCTCGAAGACCTTCATGATGAAGGCGAAGGTGGAGGCGCGCGAGACGCTGGACACGAAGCTGGGCAAGCAGGACGTGTTCCGCCTGCGCGTGTACACCGAGTTCTCCGGCAAGCTGGCCTCCAGGCGCGACATGGTGGCCTGGTTCACCGCGGACGCGCGCCACCTGCCGGTGCGCATCGAGGCGGAGCTCGTCCTGGGCTCGCTCGTGGCGGAGCTGACGGAGTACCAGCAGGGAAAGATCATGGCGTCGGCCACGGCGACGGCGCAGAACGAAACCTAGAGCGGCCAGGGGCCGCGGAGGGGGAGACATGGGGGCGGGTTGGGCGATGGGGTGGTTGCTCGCGGAGCTGCTGACCGCGGCACCCGAGCCCCGGGTGGTCTCCGCGCTGGAGAAGGTACGGCCCGGCGTCGAGCTGAAGGGTGAGAAGGAAGCCCGGTTGAGCCTCGCGCGCGGGGAGTGCGAGGCCGCCCAGGTGGTGCTGCCCCCGGGCAACGCGCGGCTGAAGGTGAAGCCGCTGGCGCTGCGCGGACCCGAGGGCAAGACGCTGGAGGCCTCGGTATGGCGCGAGGCCTTCCTGGACGTGAAGACGCCCTCCAACTCCCAGGGCGGCACGGGGCTGTGGCCGGACCCGCTGGTGCCAGTGGAGTCCTCGCCAGGGCCGGAGGGAGCGCCCACCGTCCTCTACGTGGAGCTGTGCGCCCCGGAGTCCCAGGAGCCGGGCACCTACCAGGGCGTGCTGCACGTGGAGGCCGGGGGCAAGGCGCTCGCGCCCGTGCCCTTCACTGCGGAGGTGCAGCCCTTCGTGCTGCCCGCCACCTCCTCGCTGCCCAACAGCTTCGGCATCTCGCTCTACAGCATCTCCAAGGCGCACGGGTTGAAGCCCGAGTCCCCCGAGGCCCGCGAGCTGCTGCGCGACTACGTGGGCGCGCTGCTCGCCCATCGCATCACCGCCCATGGCATGAGCATGGAGGCGCCGCCGGTGCGCTTCGAGGGTGGCAAGGCGGTGGTGGACTTCCGCGCGTACGACGCGGAGATGGGCCCCTTCCTGGAGGGCTCCGCGCTGGACTCGGGCGCCCGCTTCACCACCGCCGACGTGCGCGACAGCAAGGCGGCCCGCACCGACGCGGAGAAGTCCGCGTACTACCGCGCCTTCGCCGAGCACTTCCGCCAGAAGGGCTGGAAGGCCCGCCTCTTCTTCTACGCCAAGGACGAGCCCAAACCCGAGGACGTGGCGCTCGTGCGCACCCAGGCCCTGCGCGTGCGCGCCGCCCAGCAGGACGTGCCCGTGCTCGTCACCGCCCCTCTGGATGACGCGCTGCGGGGCTCGGCGGACATCCTCGCCCCCACCCTCAACTGCTTCTTCCCCCGCCCCGGGCCCCAGACGTGCCGCAACGTCGTCCCGCTGCAGACGCTGCGCGGCAAGCTGGAGCCCCACGTGAAGGTGTGGTGGTACCAGAGCTGCAACTCGCACGGCTGCAACGGCGGCCCCGCCGCGGACGCCGCCGCCGAGAAGGTCTACAGCGGCTGGGCCTCGTACATGGTGGACCACCCCACCCCGCTCAACCGGGCCATGGGCCCGCTGGCCTTCCTCTCCGGGGTGGACGGCGAGCTCTATTTCGACACCGTCTTCGCCTACAACACGAAGGACCCCTGGAAGGACGTCTTCGAGTTCGGCGGCAACGGCGACGGCACCCTCTTCTACCCGGGCACTCCAACCCGGCCGGGCTTCTCCCGCCACCAGCCCGTGGTGTCCTTGCGCCTCAAGCACATCCGCGATGGCCTCGAGGACTACGAGTACCTGCGGCTGCTGGAGACGCTTGGGGAGCAGACATTCGCCCGGGAGGCCGCGCGGAGGCTCACCCGCTCGGGCTATGAAGTGGAAACGGATGCCCGGCAGTGGGAGCAGGTACGCCGGGAGATGACCCTCCGCCTGAGGAAGCGCTGGGAAGCGTCCGAATATGCGAAGCGTTCGGGCGTCCGTCCCAAGTGAATTGGAGACCTCTCACCTGGAATCTAGGATGACCGCCATGCGCACCGCCCTCGCAGCCCTCCTGTTCAGCTTCTCCTCCGCTGCCTGGGCGCAGCTGCCCGACGCGGATGGGCCCGAGGACAACAAGGCCCTCTCCCCCGCCCAGGCGCCGGCCACCAAGCCCACCGTGCCCGCCTGCGCCCAGCGCCTGCCTGGCCTGCGCTCCCCGCTGGCCTTCGCTCCGGGCGAGGAGCTCGAGTTCGACCTGGATGCCATGGGCGCCACCGCCGGCAAGATGACCATGGCGGTGCAGAAGAAGCAGGACGGCTCGCTCCCGGTGCAGATCAAGGTGCAGACCAACTCCTTCTTCTCCAAGGTGCGCCGCGTCAACGCCACCGCGATGAGCTACATGCACCCGAAGACGCTGCGGCCCTCGCGCTACACCGAGGACGCCACGGAGAACGAGCAGCACCGCACGGTGGACGTGGCCTTCAACGCCAAGGACCGCAGCGTCCGCGTGGACTACGTCATCAAGGGCAAGCCGGGCAGCAACAACTACTCCTACGACCACGAGGGCATGGACGTGGCCGGCGCCATCTACATGATGCGCCAGCTGCCCCTCAAGGAGGGCATGCCCCTGTGCTTCGACGTCTACGGCGTGCGCCGCATGTGGCGCATGACGGGCAGCGTGGTGAAGCGCGAGCACGTGTCGCTGCCGCTCGGCGAGTTCGACGCCTGGCACCTGGAGGGCACCGCCGTGCGCCTGGACAACCCCAAGCTGAAGCGCGAGGTGCACGTCTGGATTACCGACGACGACCGCCGGCTGCCGCTCGCGGCCGTGGGCACCATCGACCTGGGCGCCGTGCGCGCCACCCTCACCTCGTACTCCCGCCCCGGCGAGAAGGCCAGGCAGGCCCAGGGCAAGGAGCAGCTCAAGTGGTAGTCGTCTGACGCATCAACCCCGCCGCCTGCGACAGCCGGCGGCGCACCCGCGTCACCACGTCCATCAGCAGCTCCAGCCGCTGAAGCACCCGTTGCTCGTCCCCCGCCTGCACCATCCCCAGCGGGGAGAGCGCTTCGGGATGGAGGGCCTCGAGCACGTCGGCGAAGTGCGCCTCGACATCCCCCAGCGCGTCGAGCCCCTCGCGCAGGTCGTCCTCCAGGAAGTCCAGCAGCACGGTGGAATCGGCTCGCACGGGCAGCACGTGGCCGAGGTGCTCCATCGACTGGCGGAGCGGATCGGCCCCCGAGCGGCGCAGCGTCGCGGGAGCGGCAACGAGGGCGGCAGCGGGTGTTGTCATGTGCGACAAGCTACAGGCCGGTAGCAGGGGGTCAATTTTTCGCTCCGCTCCCGGCCGTGAGGCGAAATGCACCCTGAGCGGCATTTTGCCTCACGGGGACGCGCGCTTTGCCAGCCTCGGAGGCCTTGACGCACCCTCCCATCCAGGGAAGCGGGAGCGGCACACGCCTTGCTTTATTTGGCGGTGCAACTGGCGCCGTGCAGCACCCCCGAGGACTCCCGATGCTCTCCCTGCCCCCCGAAACGGCCGCGAGCCTCCCGTGGCCATGAAGTCGATTGACGAGATCGGCGCGCCCTCCGCCGCGAACGAGACCGAGGCGCCACCGTTGGACGAGGTGATGGAGTTCCTGCGCCTGTTGTGGGCCGTGGACCAGGGCCTGCGCTCCACCTCCAAGTGCATGGAGACCACGATGGGGCTGACAGGCCCCCAGCGGCTGGTGGTGCGGCTGGTGGGCCAGTACCCCGGCATCACCGCGGGCGGGCTCGCGGAGATCCTCCATGTGCACCCCAGCACGCTCACCGGCGTCATGAAGCGCCTGCAGAAGCGCGGCGTCGTCGAGCGCAAGTCGGATCCGCTCGACGCGCGCAAGGCGCTCCTCTTCCTCACCACGGAGGGCCGGGCGCTCAACGTCCCCTCCGCTGGGACGGTGGAGGCCGCCGTGCAACGGGCGCTCGCCCGCGTGCCGAAAGCACGGCTGGAGGGGGCCCAGGACGTGCTCACCGTGCTCGCCAAGGAGCTGGGCGTGGGCAACGCCCCGCTCCCCTTCGACGGTCAGGGCGAGGGCGCGGCCCCGGGTGCCGACACGGACGGGGTCGTCGCGGCGGGACTCGCACCCGCGTTGGGGTTGGCGGGCACCAGGCCCGGCACCGAGCCCGCTCCCTGAGTCGTCGCTGGCGCCGTGGCGCCGGGCGGCGTGGCGGAGACGGGCTGCGAGTTGAGCGGCGGCGGCGCGGCGATGAGCGGCACCGCGGGCTGCGCGTTGAGCGGCTGCGGAGAGGCGACGAGCGGCACCGGCTGCTGCGCGGTGAGCGGCCGGGGCGTGGCGACGAGCGGCACCGCGGGCGTCTGCACCTGCCCCGGGCTCGGCGTCTGAATCACCCCGGACGTCACCCGCGTCCCTCCGAAGGCGAACTCCGGCCCGGCCACGCCGGGCACCAGCGGCACCACGGAGAACGAGCCCTGGGTGGACAGGAAGCCGGACTGCTGCGGTGACGTGGTCTGCGGCACGAAACCGTTCAGCTGGGGTTGGGGCAGCTGATTGCCACTCTGGCGCGCGGGGTTGTTCTGGAAGGCCTCCGGGACGATGGGGGTCCGCTGGCCGGGAAACTGCGAGTCGAGCTGGCCAGGTGCCCCGGGCTCATTCGCGTTGAGCGCAACCCGCCCCGGGAGCTCCGGCGTCAGGAAGGCATCCGGAACGATGGGCGTGGTGGAGAACCCGGGTGACGTCACATCCGGCTGATTGGGGTCCTGCGTGGCGGGGGACACCCGGCCCGGGGCCAGGAAGGTATCGATGACGCCCCCCTGCTGGGCCGCGGGTCCTGGCAGGGTGGTGTCCGCCACCGGCGCCAACTGCTGGGTCCTCGACGGATCCGACAGGCCATCCCCGCTCCCCAGCTGGGTCTGCCCGGCACCGAACTGGCTCTGTCCGGCACCGAACCGGGCCTGCCCCGTACCCGCCACTCCGGAGCCCCCCACGCCCTGCTGCTGGGAGAGCGCGCTGTTGGGAACGGCGCCGAGCGAGGCGCCCCCCGGCACCGGCGTGCTCGGCGGTGCCACCCCGGCGACACTTCCCGCCGTGGGCACCGACGCGACCGAGGGCACGTCCGTGCCATTCACGGTGATGGCCACGTTGTCGAAGTCGAACTGGATGAAGCCGCGGGGCTCGGCCTCGCGGGGCAGGTTCCACGCCAGCACCGTCAGCTCGGTGTCTCCTGGCCGCGCCACGGGCAGCGTCCGGAAGGTGTCATCGTCCGCGTGCGCCCCCCGGTCCAGCGCGGCGGCATGGATGAGGGCCGCATCCGTGAGCAGCTCCCCGTTGCGCCAGACGCGTCCGATGCCCCACACCGCCGCCGCCGCGTGCACCCGCGACGTGTTGGAGAAGCCGAGCATCGCGCCGCCGTGCATGTCCTGGTCGAGCACCACCCCGCCCCCGATGGGCTGGGCCGGGGCTCCCGGCAACGGTCCCAACACGGGCCTGGCGGCCAGGGCCTGGGCCGGCGGGAAGCCCGCCTGGTCCAGCTCCACCCGGTACGTGTCACCCGCGATGTCGAAGGTGGCCACCAGGCTGCCGGCATCCCCATAGGTCGCCCGGGGGTCCGCGATGCGGTCCCGCACGGACAGCTCGGCCCCACCGGTGCCCCGCTCGAAGAGGTCCGTGAAGGGGAGGGTACCCTGTGTGAAGAAACCGACGTTGCCCGTCGTCCTCGCGGACACTTCGGGCCCGTCGAAACTGAAGCCCACCGGGCTGGCTGCGAGCAGCCCGGTGAGCACGAAGCTGGAGAGGAATCCCGCCATCGACGCTGCCTCCTCCAGGGAGGGTAGGCAGCGGAGGCGGTGGTTGGCGGCCCCGAGCGGCCAGGCGGACGAGCGCCCGCCCTACCCGCCTAGATGAGGCCCCGCGCGCGGCGGATCTGCTCCACCGTCTTGTTGTACTCGATGTCGAAAGCGCTGGTGCCCTCCTGCAGATGCTTCAGCCGGGAGCGCGCCTCCTTGTCGATCTCGTCATCCACGTCCAGGTGCTTCTTCATCACCACGTGGATCTTCTGCCGAAGCACGTTGTCGGCGGCATACACCTCCTCGACATTGCGGCTGATGAGGAGGAATTCGATCATCTGGTTGATGACGTATTCGATGCCCTCGTCCCCCATCTTGAAGCCGCGGACGTCGGCCATCTCACGCTTGACCTGGTTGAACTTGGAGTAGTCGTAGCCCCGGCGCTCCAGGGCCTCGCGCGTGGCCTGATTCACGCGCTCCTCGTTTGCCAGGTACTCCCGCATGATGGCGGACAGGTCCATCTCGGCATCAGCCACGCGCATCGGCTCTACCTCGATATCCCCGTCCTGCATCAGCCTCTGGACGACCTCCCGGGAGATGATCGGAATCACCTTCGGATAGAGCCTCATATCGGTCCCTCGCCCCTTGAAGACGTCTCGACTGGACGTGTCCGCTATAAATCAGCGCCAAGCCCAGCCGCAATGAAAAACCCCAGGAACATCGCGGATTCAGCGGTCTTTGCCGCACCCGCTTTCGACCGGAAATTAATCACGGCGAGCCGGGTGGCGACCCTTCTTCTGACTTTTCGTCCACCAGGGCACCCGCATCCGCCAGGGAGGCTTCGCGGATGGGATCCTCCGAGTCCTCCTCCGGGTGGCCGTGGAGGGCGGCGTGAACCCGCTCGGCCAGGGTGGGCCCGAGCACCTCGCCCAGCTCCTCGATGGTGGCCTCGCGCACCCGCTTGAGGGAGCCGAACTGGCGCAGCAGCTGCTTCTTGCGCGTGTCCCCCACCCCGGGAATCTCCTCCAGCACCGAGTGGAAGTTTCCCTTCCGCATGGACTTCTGTTGGAAGGTGATCGCGAAGCGGTGGGCCTCGTCGCGCAAGCGGGCGAGCAGGTAGAGCTCGGCCGAGTTCTGCCGCAGGACGATGGGGTCCTTGCGGTGGGGGATGAAGACGCGCTCGGGGCTGCGGTTGCTCTCCTCGTCGCGGTCGTGGACCTCGAGGTCCCGGCTCTTGGCCAGGGAGATGATGTCCACGCCCTCCACCCCGAGGTCCTTGGCGGCGGCGAGCGCGCTGGCGAGCTGTCCCTTGCCACCGTCGATGACCAACAAGTCAGGCAGGTCCCCCTCCTCCTGGCCGCGCTTGAGCCGGCGGGAGATGACCTCGTGCATGCTGGCGAAGTCGTCCTGCTTCTCCAGCGTCTTGATGCGGTAGCGGCGGTAGCGCGACTTGTCGATCTCCCCGTCGGTGGCGGCCACCTGGGAGGCGACGATGCTGGCGCCCTGGAAGTGCGAGATGTCGAAGCACTCCACGCGGCGCGGCAGGTTGCGCAGGTGGAGCCGCTCCTGGAGGCGGCGCAGCACCACCTCGGTCTCGTCCTTGGTGCGGCGGCGCTCGATGACGGCCTGCTCGGCGTTCTTCTGCGCCATGTCCACCAGGTCACGCTTCTCGCCGCGCTTGGGCACCATCACGCGTACCCGCTCGCCCTTGCGCTCGGTGAGCAGCGCCTCCAGACCCTCGCGCTCCTCGATGTCCAGCGGGAGGAGCACCTCCTCGGGCACGAAGTTGCCCTGGTCGTAATAGAGGTTGACGAAGGAGGGCAGCAGCTCCTCGTCGGGGAACTCCTGGCTTCCGAGCGGAAAGGCCTGGCCGCCGTTGAGCCGGCCCTGGCGCACATAGAGGACGTAGACGAGCAGCCGGTCCCCGTCGCGGTGGGAGGCGAAGACGTCCTGGTCCTTGAAGTCGGTGGTGGCCACCTTCTGGCGCTCGAGGCTGCGCTCGATGGCGAGCAACTGGTCGCGGATGCGCGCGGCCTCCTCGAACTTGAGCTCGCCGGCGGACTGCTTCATGCGCGCGCGCAGCCCGTCCACCAGCTCCCCCGCCTTGCCCTCGAGGAAGAGGACCACCTCGTCCACGCTCTTGCGGTAGTCCTGCTCGGGGACGGGGTAGACGCAGGGCGCGGGGCAGCGGCCGATCTGATGGAGCAGACAGGGCCGCTTGCGGTTGGCGAGCACGTGGTCCGTGCAGGTGCGCAGGTGGAAGTAGCGGTTGATGATGCGCAGCGTCTCGCGGATGGCGCTCGCGCTGGAGTACGGGCCGAAGTAGCGCGCGCCGTCCTTCTCGTATTTGCGCACCACCTCCAGCCGGGGATAGGGCTGGGTCCGGTCGAGCCGCAGGGAGATGTACTGCTTGTCGTCCTTGAGCAGGACGTTGAAGCGCGGCTTGTGCTTCTTGATGAGCTCGTTCTCGAGGAGGAGGGCTTCCTTCTCGTTGTGGACGAGCACCGTCTCGATGTCGCCGAGGAACTGATCGAGCAGCGAGACGAAGGCGCGCGTGTCCCCGGTGCGGGTGAAGTAGGAGCGCACCCGGTTGCGCAGGTTGATCGCCTTGCCCACGTAGATGATCTCACCGCGGCGGTCCTTCATCAGGTACACGCCGGGCTCGGTGGGCAGCGACTCCAGCTTGGCTTCGAGCTTCGCGTCCATACGGGGCTAGCGGCTCCTCCTCGACCCGATGCCCGTCTTGCCGTGAGGCGGACCGCCGCCGCCGCCCTTGCCTCCGCGCTTGCCCTTGGGACCGGGCGTGCCGGGCTTCCTCTCGTCGGCGGGCTTCGGCGGGGCCTTGAGCAGCGAGCGGCTGGGCGGCTTGAGCCCCAGCTCCATGTCCTTGAGCAGGACGATCCGGTCGCGGACCTCAGCGGCCTTCTCGAACTGCATCTCGTCGGCGTAGTGCTGCATGTCCTTGGTGAACTCGCCGATGAGGCGCTTGATCTCCTTGGGCTCCAGCACGTCGTTGGCCGAGTCGGCGGCCAGGGGCAGCGCGGACGGATCCGCGTCGTAGAGGTGCTCGGAGAGATCGAGGATGTGGCTCTTCACCGCCTTGGGGGTAATCCCGTGCTGGGCGTTGTAGGCCTTCTGCACCTCGCGGCGGCGGTTGGTCTCCTCGATGGCGAGCTTCATCGAGTCCGTGAGCGACTCGGCGTACATGATGACGCGGCCATTGAGGTTACGGGCGGCGCGGCCGATGGTCTGGATGAGGGACACGTGGCTGCGGAGGAAACCCTCCTTGTCCGCGTCGAAGATGGCCACCAGGGACACCTCGGGGATGTCGAGGCCCTCGCGCAGCAGGTTGATGCCCACCAGCACGTCGAACTCGCCCTTGCGCAGGTCGCGGATGATGGCCATGCGCTCGATGGCGCCGATGTCCGAGTGCAGGTAGCGCACCTTGACGCCCACCTCGGTGAGGTACTCGGTGAGATCCTCCGCCATGCGCTTGGTGAGGGTGGTGACGAGGACGCGCTCCTTCTTCGCCACGCGCTTGCGCACCTCCTCCAGCACGTCGTCCACCTGGTTGCGCGCCGGGCGGACCTCCACCTCGGGGTCGATCAGGCCCGTGGGGCGGATGATCTGCTCCACCACCACGCCCTTGGACTTCTGCAGCTCGTACTCGGCGGGGGTGGCCGAGACGAAGACGGCCTGCTGCACCATGTCCTCGAACTCGGTGAACTTGAGCGGGCGGTTGTCCAGGGCGCTGGGCAGGCGGAAGCCGTGCCCCACCAGCGTCTCCTTGCGCGAGCGGTCCCCGCGGTACATGGCGCCGATCTGCGGCACCGTCTGGTGGCTCTCGTCGATGAGCACCAGCATGTTGCGCGGGAAGTAGTCCAGCAGGCACGGCGGGGCCTCGCCCGGCATCCGGCCCGAGAAGTGCCGCGAGTAGTTCTCGATGCCGTTGCAGTAACCCACCTGCTCGATCATCTCGAGGTCGTACATCGTGCGCTGCTCCAGCCGCTGGGCCTCGAGCAGCTTGCCCTCGCGCTTGAACTCCTGGAGGCGCTCGGACAGCTCGTCGCGGATGGTCTGCAGCGCGCTCTTCCGGGTGTCCGACTGGGTGACGTAGTGGCTCGCGGGGAAGATGACGACCTTCTCCAGCACGCCCAGCGTCTCGCCGCGCAGCGGATCGAACTCGGTGATCTTCTCCACCTCGTCGCCGAAGAAGCTCACGCGCACGGCGCGCTCCTCCTCGTAGGCGGGGAAGACTTCCACGGTGTCGCCGCGGGCGCGGAAGGTACCGCGGTGGAAGTCGAGGTCATTGCGCTCGTACTGGCTCTCCACCAGCTTACGGATGAAGCTGTCGCGGCCCAGCTCGGCGCCCACGTTCACGGTGACGGCCATGTCCACGTACGAGCGCGCGGTACCGAGGCCGTAGATGCAGGAGACGCTGGCCACGATGAGCACGTCGTCGCGCGTGCGCAGCGAGTGCGTGGCCGAGTGGCGCATGCGCTCGATCTCATCGTTCACGGAGGAGTCCTTCTCGATGAAGGTGTCCGTGGTGGGGATGTAGGCCTCGGGCTGGTAGTAGTCGAAGTACGAGACGAAGTACTCGACGGCGTTGTGCGGGAGGAGGGACTTGAACTCACCGTAGAGCTGGGCGGCGAGCGTCTTGTTGTGCGCGATGAGCAGGGTGGGACGCTTCACGTTGGCGATGACGTTCGCCATGGTGAACGTCTTGCCCGAACCCGTGACGCCCAGCAGCGTCTGGTAGCGATCCCCGCGCAGCAAGGCCTCGGTGAGCTCACCGATGGCGCGCGGTTGGTCGCCCTGGGGCTTGTAGTCGCTGACGATCTGGAACTCAGGCATGGCGCAGAGGTTTAACACCCGGAGTGCGGGGATGCCGGGTCCAAATCGTCCGTCCGCAAGCGGGAGGACGGAGCGGGGCTACCTCGCCCCCTCGCTCCTCAGGGCCTCGAGCGACTGGAGGCGGGGGGCCTCGAACTCGTCGCCCTTGTTCCAGCGGGGCAGTTCGCGCGTCCGGGCCACATGCGCCCCGAGGAGGAAGAAGAGCCGCACGTCCTCCACCGCGCCGGAGAAGTCCCAGTCCGGGCCCAGCTCGTCCGAGGGCTGGTGGTAGTGCAGGGCCTCCCACTTCTCGCGGCGCTCCTTGCCCCACCCCGGCGGCCGGCCGATGAAGTCCATGCCGCTGCTGAAGTAGGCGGCGGGGATGCCCAGCCGTGCGAAGTTGTACTGGTCCGAGCGGTAGAAGAAGCCCCGGTCCGGCAACTGGTCCGCCTTCACGATGCGCCCCTGGGCCCGGGCCAGCGCCGTCAGGGGCGCGTCCAGCGAGGACTTGCCCAGGCCGATGACCGTCACGTCCCGCGTGCGCCCGTGGATGTTGAGCCCGTCGATGTTGATGTTGGCCGCCACGCGTCCCGGTGGGACGGGCAGGTGCTCGGCGAGGTACTGCGAGCCCAGCAGCCCCTGCTCCTCGGCCGCCACCGCCGCGAAGAGGATGGAGCGCGCCGGAGCCCGGGGCAGCGCGGTGAAGGCCTCGGCCGCCTCGAGCATCGCCGCCACGCCGGATGCGTTGTCCACCGCCCCGTTGTAGATGGCGTCCTCGCCCGGCTTCGCGTTCTCCTTCATGCCCAGGTGATCATGGTGCGCCGTGTAGAGCACCACCTCCTTGGACAGCCTCGGGTCGCTCCCCGGAAGCAGGCCCAGCACGTTCGCCGTGGGACGGCGGCGCACCCGGTTGGCGAAGCGCGTGGACACCTTCACGCCCAATGGCACCGGGCGGAACTCCCGCTTCTGGGCCGCCGTGCGCAGCGCGTCCATCTCCTGGTCCGACAGCCGCAGCACCCGGCGCGTGGCCTCGTCCGTCGTCCAGGCCTTCATCTGCAGGCGCGGGGTGTCCTCCGAGGCCGGCAGCTCGAACTGCTCGCCCGACCAGGACGTCTGCACCACCCGCCACGCGTACCCCGCGCTCGGCGTGGTGTGGAGGATGATGGCTCCCGCCGCCCCCACCTTCGCCGCCTGCTCGTACTTGTAGTCCCAGCGGCCGTACCGCAGCCGCGCCTTGCCTCCGAAGAGCTTCGGGTCGTCCTCCGGGTCGTTGTTGAGGATGAGGAGCGTCTTGCCCCTCAGGTCCATCCCCTTGAAGTCGTCCCACTCGTACTCGGGCGCCTGGATGCCGTAGCCCACGAACACCAGCTCCGAGTCCTGCAGCACCGCCTCCGCCGCCTGCACTCCCGAGCTCGCGATGAAGTCGTCGTGGAACGTGAGCTCCACGCGGCCCGAGGCGCTGGTGAAGGTCAGGGTCTCGGGGTGGCCCGTCATGCTCACCAGCTCGAAGGGCTGCAGGTAGCCGCCATCCGGGCCCGCGGGCTTCAGGCCCAGGAGCTGGAACTGCGTCGCGATGTAGTGCTGGGCCAGCGCGTCGCCCCGCGTGCCCGGGCCCCGGCCCTCGAGCAGATCCGAGGCCAGGAAGCCGATGTGCGCCCGGAGGTCGCCAGCCTCGATGCTCTGGGCGGCCGACTTCTCCGCCGGTGTCGTGAGCTGGGCCCGGGCGGCGAGCGGCAGGAGGAACAGGACGGCGAGGGGCACCAGCATTCGCTTCATGGCTGGTGTGCCCCTACCATGACCTGACCGCGGGCGCGGGGGTGTTCTTCGCCTGGATGGTTGAACCGTAGACCCTCACCCCAGCCCTCTCCCAGAGGGAGAGGGGGCACCCACGGGTTCAACCCGGGGGACGGGCACCCTCACCCCGGGGGGCTTGCCCCCCCTTTGAACGACGGGGGGATCCTCTCCCGGAGGGCGAGGGGATATTGACGGGATGGTGGCTCCGCGCGCGCTGCGCTACGCCTGCGGGGCGACCTTCCACACGGTGCCCGCGGCCGTATCCAGGATCTCCACTCCCAGGCCCTTGAGCTCCTCGCGCAGCCGGTCTCCCTCGGCGAAGTTCTTCGCCTTGCGGGCCTCGTTCCGCGCCTGGATGAGCGACTCCACCTTCGCCACGTCGATGCCCCGCTCCTTCACCGCCCGGTCGCGCCGCCTCAGCAGCCACTGCGCCGGCTCGTCCTCGAACAGGCCCAGCACCTTCGACACCTTGCGCACGTCCTCGCGCAGCGCCTGCAGCGTCCTCCCCACCTGCGCCTTGTCCTTCACCGGCGGCTTGTCCGTCAGCTCGTTCAGCTGCGCGAACAGCCCCGACAACGCCCCCAGCGCTCCCGCCGTGTTGAAGTCGTCGTCCATCTGCGACTCGAACTCGGTGAGGAACTTGCCCGGCTCGCCGTACAGCGGGCCCTTGCCGAAGTCCTTCCCGCCCACGCGCTCGTCCACCTTGCGCAGCGTCTCGTAGAAGTACTCCATGCGCTGCTCCGCGTCCGCCAACCCCTTGTCCGCGAAGTTCAGCGGGTGCCGGTAGTGCGTCCCCACGAAGAAGAAGCGCAGCGCCTCCGGATCCACCTTCCCCAGCGCGTCCCTCAGCCGCACCACGTTCCCCAGGGACTTGGACATCTTCGCCCCCTCGAGATCCAGGAAGCCGCAGTGCATCCAGTAGCGCGAGAACGTCTTCCCGCTCGCACCCTCGCTCTGGGCAATCTCGTTCTCGTGGTGCGGGAAGATCAGATCCAACCCGCCCCCGTGGATGTCGAACGTCTCCCCGAGGTACTTCGCGCTCATCGCCGAGCACTCGATGTGCCAGCCCGGCCGGCCCTTGCCCCACGGGCTGTCCCACGCGGGCTCGCCCGGCTTCGCCGCTTTCCACAGCGCGAAGTCCAGCGGCTCGTGCTTCTGCTCGCCCGGCTGCACCCGCTCTCCCGCGCACAGGTCGTCCAGGTTGCGCTTGGACAGCTTCGCGTACTCCGGGTAGCGCCTCACCGAGAAGTACACGTCGCCCTGCGACTCGTACGCCAGCCCCCTGTCCACCAGCTTGCCGATGATGCCGACGATCTCCGCCAGGTGATCGCTCACCTTCGGCGAGACGTCCGGCTCCAGCAGGTGCAGTGCCCGCGCGTCCTCCCGGAAGGCCTCCACGAAGCGCGCCGCCAGCGCCACCGGCTCCTCGCCCGTCTCGTGCGCCGCCTTGATGATCTTGTCGTCCACGTCCGTGTAGTTGCGGACGTACTTCACCTCGAAGCCCCGGTAGCGCAGGTAGCGCACCACCACGTCGAACGAGGTGAACGTCCGCGCGTTGCCGATGTGGACGTAGCTGTAGACCGTCGGGCCGCAGACGTAGACCCCCACCTTGCCCGGCACCGCCGGCTCCAGGGGCTCCTTCTGCATCGTCATCGTGTTGAAGAGTCGAATCGATGCTGCGGCCACGGGTACGAACCTCCGCTTGCGGATCCGGGGTTGGAAAGCCGGACTCTAGGACTTCCCCACGTCCCGGACCACAAATGCCTGACAGTGTGAGACAACTCTGATGCCCCGTGGGCACTCCAGGCCGCCGAAAAAGGACTATCCTTCCCCTCCTCTGCCCGCCCCCATCTCCGTCGGCCATCGAATCTGGGAGAATGCACCCCATGAGTCCTCCCAATCCCAAGCGCCCGCCCCGCTCGCCCCGCCCCCCGGGGGACCCGGCGTCGCGCCCGGATCCGGAGGTGGAGCTCCCCTTCGACGATGACGAGGTGGCCCCGCTCCAGGCGGACGACCCCCGCCCCCAGCGCGTCCCCCAGTTCCCCGCCGGCCCCCGCCGCCGGCCCCGCCGCGGCCCCACGGGCGCCCCTCGCGAGGGCCGCGACCGCGAGCTGCCCGCCCGCTTCGACTCCGGCGAGTACGAGGACCCCGGCCATACCCCCGCCTTCCTCTACGTCGAGCGCGGCCCCGGTGTCGGCCAGTTGCTCCCCGTCAAGCAGGGCGTGCTCGTGCTCGGCCGCGCCTCCACCTCGGACCTGCGCCTGCAGCATCCCTCCATCAGCCGCCGCCACGCCCAGCTCACCCGCCGCGGCGACCACCTCACCCTGAAGGACCTCGGCAGCCAGAACGGCACCTACGTCAACCGCGCCCGCCTCACCGGCGAGGTGGAGCTGCGCTCCGGGGATGAGCTCGCCCTCGGCAATGCCATCCTCCAGCTCCGGGGCCCCGGGCCCGCCCCCGAGCGCCCCCGGACCGCCTCCAGCCGGCCCGGCTCCTCCCTCCGCGTCGGCCTGGGCTCCCGCCGCATCCTCCTGCTCGCCGCCGCCACCGGCTCCCTCGTGGCCGTGTTCCTCACGCTCGCCGCCATGCGCTTCGTGCGCCTGCGCAACGAGCCGGGCCCCACAAGCAACGCGGAGGCCGGGCAGCTCGCCGAGACCCCGGCCGCCGAGGTCGCTGAGGGCTCCGAGCCGCCCGCGCCGGCCAAGGCCGCTCCCGTTGTCGAGGAGGTCGAGCCCGAGCCTGTCGCGCCTGCGGCTCCCGTGCCCGTGCCTCCGGCCGCGAAGGTGCGGAGTACCTCCCGGGCGCAGCCGCTCAGTGCCGAGGCCATCGCCGGGTCCGGCGGCAAGGCTGAGGCCCCCAGGACTTCCGCTTCGAAGTCGCAGCCGGGTGTCCGGGTGAAGGCGGGGGGTGGGAAGGCCGCCGTGAAGCCGGCTCCCGTCGAGCCGCTCACCGATGCCGTCTCCGGCGAGGAGGCCAAAGCCGAGGCCCTCTCCCGCTACGAGGCCGGTAACGTCGAGTCCGCTCTTGCCCTCGCCAAGCGTGCCCAGCTGGAGACCCTGGCCTCCACCCTCGCCCGCTTCCAGGACGAGTGGCGCGCTGGCAATGCCGCCCTCGCCGAGCGCGACCCCGCCACCGCCATCCGGCACCTCTCCGTCGCCCTCGAGCTCGATCAGCAGATCTCCAAGGGCTGGGGCTCTCTCGCGCCGCGGATCCGCAAGGCCCTCGCGCAGGCGCACCTGCAGGCCGGGAGCAAGCCGTAGACCCTCACCCCAACCCTCTCCCAAAGGGAGAGGGGGCCTTGCACCGGCACAACCCGGGACCCGGGAACCCTCACCCCGTCCCTCTCCCGGAGGGAGAGGGGATATTGGGACCTTGGGTTTTCTTCTTGGGTTTTCTCTTGAGGCCCCGGTACAGCAGCGCGGCGTTCCCCAACATGAACGTCACCAGCACCAGCGCCGCCAGGAGCGCTCCCGTGTCCCCTCCCGGCCGCTCCCCTTCCACCACCAGCCACAGCCTCCCGTCCCTCGGCTGTACCTCCCCCATCTCCCTCAACAGCTTGAAGCCCTCCCGGTAGCGCTCCGCGTCCTCCTCCGCCAACAGCCGGCCCCTCACCCCGAAGGGCCGCGGATCCGGCCTCGGCGGCACCTTCCCCGGCGACCACTCCTCCCCCGGCAGCGCCCTGCGCCGCACCAGGAACGGGGACTCGCGCAGCCCCACCACCACATAGACGTCCCCGCCCTCGCGCCCGTAGGCCCCGCGCAGCGTGGGCACCCCGTGCAACTGCACGTACCGGTTCGACTCCAGTGCCTCGTACCGGTACTCGCCCTCCGCCCCCAGCGTCAGCGGCGTGCGCGAGGAGAAGAAGTACGCCAGGTCCTTCCACAGCAGCCCCAACAACACCCCGCCCACCACCAGCGCCAACACCGCCACCGGCGCCTTCACCCCCACCCCGCGCCGCCGCAGCCGCTCCTCCAGCTCCGCGATGCGCTCGTCCCGCTCCTGCTGAAGCTCCGGCTCCCTGGACATGAAAAAACCCCGGCCCCCACCATCGGGGAACCGGGGCTTTCTACCTCTGCCTGACGTGGATCAGGCCAGGTTGAAGATCTTCTTGAGGTCCGACTCGATCTCTTCCTCGGTGCAGTCCTTGGCCAGCGACAGCTCCTTGATGAGCAGCGAGCGCGCCGTGTCCAGCATCTTGCGCTCACCGAACGACAGATCCTTGTCTCCCTTCAGCAGGTAGAGATCACGCAGCACCTCGGCGATCTCGAACACGGAGCCCGTCTTGATCTTCTCCATGTACTCCCGGTAGCGACGGTTCCACGTCGTGGAGTCGACCGAGATGTCCTTCTCCTTCAGGATGGAGTAGACCTGCTTGACGTCCTCCTCGCTGATGATCTCCCGGAGGCCCACCGAGCCGACCTTGTTGATGGGGATCATGATCCGCATCCCATTCTCCAGGATGCGCAGCACATAGAAGGACTGCCGCTGTCCGGCGACCTCGGTGTGCTCAATCCCCATCACCTCGCCCACGCCCTGCCCAGGGTACACAGCCTTGTCGCCGGTCTTGAAGCTCGTCTGCACTCTTACCGCCTCCTCTAGGATGGCTTGGCTCGACTCGACACCCGGCCCAGAAAGCCGCTCACGAATACCACGATTCACCCCTTACAGCAACATTGCAGTCTTGACCCGCCCGGAAATACCTGACTAGCCTGGGTGCCTTTACGTGTGTGCGGGCACCCGGTAGGGCGCTGCACCACGACGGGACGGATCGGGTTGCTGGGTGGTGGGGGT
Source organism: Archangium gephyra (assembly GCF_042230915.1). GTDB lineage: Bacteria > Myxococcota > Myxococcia > Myxococcales > Myxococcaceae > Archangium > Archangium gephyra_B. Next base: position 8,276,931 of record NZ_CP102578.1, read on the forward strand.
GGGGCGTGGGCCGTTATTCGTGGCGCGATCTGACCGGGCGTCCTCTGTTCTTCCCTGCTGTGAGCTTGATGCTCGGCGCGGGGTTGGGTCTCGGAACGGACGCCTTCAGCGGATTATTTCAGCTTATGACCGCGTCTTTCGTGGGTGCGGTCGCCCTGGCGCTCGCTCGCCTGCCTGGTGCCCATCTGGGTGTGCTGGTTTGTCTGGGATTGACGGGTGCGGGCCTCGCCGGCCTGGAGGCCGGGGCGGATGTGCCGCGCGCGCTCGTGGACGGAGGCACCGCGGTGCTGGAAGGCGAGGTGGAGCGCGTGGACCGCTTCGAGGATTCCACCCGCGTCCTGCTCGCCGTGGCCCGCGTGGGACAAGGCACCGGCAGCCCCGCGCGCTTCCACGCGAGCCTCTACGCCCACGGCCAGCCCCCGCCGCTGCTGCCCGGACAGCGCATCCGCGTGGAGGCCCGGCTCAAGACGCTCGAGTCCGCGTCGAACCCCGGAGAAAAGGACTTCTCCGCAACACGGCGGCGGCAAGGGCTCGCCTTCACCGGCAGCTTCCAGAGCGCGGGCATGCTGGTGCTCTCCCCTGCCCCCCACTGGCGCCAGCAACTGGTGCGCACGCAGGAGGGGCTCACCCAGGCGGTGCACGCCGTGGCCCCCTCGTCCGAGGCCGCCGCCCTCTTCCTCACCCTGGCCGCCGGACAGCGCGCCGCGCTCGATGACGGGCTGGAGGAGGACTTCTCCCGCAGCGGGCTGGCCCATGTCCTCAGCGTGAGTGGCCTGCATGTGGCGGCGCTCGCGCTCATGACGCTGGCGCTGCTGCGCAAGCTGCTCGTCCGGGCCGGCGCGCGCTTACGGAGCCTGCGGCGCGTGGATGCCCGGCGCCTGGCCGCTCCCGCCTCCGTGCCCTTCGTCTGGGCCTACGTCGTCTTCACCGGCAACCAACCTCCCGCGGTGCGCTCGGCCGTCATGGCCACGGTGGTGCTGCTGGGACTCGCGCTCTGGCGGCGGGCCGATGGGCTCAACAGCCTCGCCGCCGCCGCCGCGCTGCTCGTCGCCTGGACTCCCTCCAGCGTCGCGGACCTGTCGCTGCAGCTGTCCTTCCTCGCCGTCTTCAGCCTGTTGCTGCTCACGCCCGCCCTGCGCGAGGCCCTTCCCGTGGCGCCGCCCGACCCCCAGGAGTCCCACCGGCTCAAGCGCCTGCTCGCGAGTACCCGGGAGACAGTGCTGGAGACGTTCTGCGCGAGCGCCGCGGTGACGGTGGCCAGCCTGCCCCTGGTAGCGGGCACCTTCGGGCGCGCGAGCCTCGCGGGGCTCGTCTCCAACATCGTCTGCATGCCCCTGTGCGGCCTGCTCACCGGCTTCGCCGCGGGCGGCGCGGCCCTCTACGTCGTGGCGCCCGTGCTGGCCACTCCGCTGCTGTGGGGCGGTGCGTGGGCCTCACAGGTGCTCCTGTGGCTCACCCGCTTCTTCGCGCACGTGCCGCTGGCCACGATGGACCTGCCCTCCTTCGGCCTCGCCGCCTCCCTGCTCTACGCCGCCGGGCTCGCGTGCTGGGCCCTGGGCGAGCGGCGCGCGCGCCTGGGGGGCCTCCTCGTGCCCGTGGGCCTGGCGCTCGTCTTCGTCGTGCCACGGCTCGTCCCCGAGCCCGGCCTGCGCATCACCTTCCTCTCCGTGGGCCAGGGCGATGGGGTGGTGCTCAGCTCCCGCGGACACCATGCGCTCATCGACGGAGGCGGCGTGCCCGGCGGCGCGGATCCAGGCCTCCGGGTCGTCGTCCCCTTCCTGCGCGCCTCCCGCATCGAGCGGCTCGACCTCGCCGTCCTCTCCCATCCCCACCCGGACCATGCGCTCGGGCTCATCTCCGCGCTGGGGCAGGTGCCCACCTCGCGCCTCTGGCTCTCCGCGGGCAGCACGGACGGGCAGTTGTCGAAACAGCTCATCGCCGCGGCCACCGGCGCGCGCGTGGAGGAGGTGCAGCTCGGCCATCCGTCCTACCGGCTGGGCGAGGCAACCCTGGAGGTGCTCGGCCCGCCCGAGGACCGCGAGTTGATGGAGGGGGTGAACGACAAGAGCGTGGTGCTGCTCGTGCGCCACGGCGACGTCACCGTGCTGCTGCCCGGCGACGTGGAGGAAGAGGGCGAAGCCGCGCTGCTCGCCAGCGGGAAGCTCGGGCCGGTGACGGTGCTGAAGGCGGCGCACCACGGCTCGCGCACCTCGTCCACGGAGGACTTCCTCGCGCGGCTGCGTCCCCGCTTCGCCGTCTTCTGCGTGGGCCGCCGCAACCGCTTCGGCTTCCCCCACCCCGAGGTGGAGGCGCGCTACCGCTCCCTGGGCACCGAGTGTCTGCGCACCGACGTCCACGGCGCCATCACGCTGGAGAGTGATGGGCATGACATCCGCCTGAGCAGCTTCCTGCCTGCCGGGCCTCTGCCTTCCGCCCCTCCGGTGTCCTCCTCTTCCGAGCCCTGAGGGCTGGCATCGGACGAGCGCCATGCGGTTGATGGGCCCACTTCTTCAGCGGACACTGCGCCCATGCTCCCCGCTTCACGACGAAACGCCTTCAGCCTCCTCCTCTCCGCCTGTCTGTCGACTGCCGGTTGCGCCGGTGCCCAGCCCCGGCCTGCGGCTCCGCCTCCCGCCGAAAAGGCCACGGCCACACCCCCTCCGGCCGAACCGGCCCCCGCGGCATTGGCTCCCGCCGAGACAGCCCCCGCCGCACCCGCCTCCGCCGCACAGCCCGCGGTTGAACCGGCGCCGGCCGCCGCGCCACAAGCCGCCGAGCCCTCTCTGGGCGTGCGCTTCGTGCCTCCGGGTGGCTGGTACAGCGTCGAGTTTCCCGCCACTCCGGAATGCGGCGCGGACGAGGGGATGAGGGACTGCCGTTACGTCGATCCGGCCAATGGCCGGGTGTTCCGCACGAGGCATTGGAAGATCAGACTCTTGAGCGACGAGGCCCTCAGGAAGGACCCGTCCCGCAACCTCAAGGGCCTCGTCCTCAATACCGCGCGCAGCGAGGGCCTGGAGGTCCTCCTGAACAACGCCACCACCGCCGACGGATTCGCCGCGATTGACTATCGTCTTGGAGCCCAGAGCAACTCGCCATCGACGGTGCAAGCGGCGGGACAGTTCATCAACCTCGGGGAGAAGGTCATTCAGATCGTCCACCTCAGTGTCGATGGAAGGGAAGCCATCCCCGAGGACGTCATCCAGCGCTTCGTGAAGTCCTTCCGCGCGGAGAATGGAGGTCAAGGCCTCGCCCCACTGCCGCCCTCCATCGCCTCACTCTTCCAGGGCTCGATGGTGAAGCCGGGGGTGTTCACCTACCAGCGCATCACGGAGACCGCCGTGTGGGAGCAGGTCGCGGACCGCGAACCCCTCAACTACTCCACCCAGACGACCCGGCGCACCATCCAGCGCAAGCGCGACAAGAAGCGCGACGCGCTCATCGTCACCGTGTCGGGCCGTACCCTCACGGGGACGTTCGAGGAGCGCACCTGGCTCGATGCAAAGACCCTGATTCCCTACAAGCAAGTGAGCAGGAGCTCCAGGTTCGACGCCATGCTCGCCAAGCAGCAGACGAGTACGTTCCAGCTCGAGAACATCAACGGGGTGTGGCGGGGCGAGAGCACTGGCCCCTTCAAGGGGAAGTTCGAGCACCCCGTGGGCGACACTCCCCTCTTGCTAGCGGGTGCCGCTCTCGAACTGGCCGTCTCCAGCCTCCCCCTGGAGGAGGGGTTCATCGGCAGCATCCGTGTGTTCGAGCCCGACGGGTTCATCACCCAGGAGTTCCACTCCGATTGGCGCGTCCTGGTGATGTACGCCCCGGATCTCGTGGAAATCGCCGGCATGCAGGCGGACAAGAAAGGCTTGATCAAGACGTTCAAGGTCGAGCTGACCGAGCACAAGGCGAAGTCCCCCCGGAAGCTCACCCTGTGGATCGAGAACTCGCCAGCCCGCCGCATCCTGCAGGTGGAGACGTTCGTACCGGATCGGCAGCACGCCCGCACGTCGGTCAACATGCTCCAGACGAAGCAGTGACCCTCGCCGCGCTTCGGGCGGCTCGCTGCCATTGTCCTGGAGGGCAAGCGGCAGGACGTCCACTCGAGGACCGTCCTGCCTCTCCAGGCCCTGGTTTCCACGGCACCGGTTGCCCCCAGGGGTTCCCGTTACCAGCCTTGAGGCGATGATTTCCGACGACCTGGATCTGCGTCAGCTCACCGTGGACCTCAAGCACATGCTCGCCCCGGGCGAGCCCGTGGGCTACCTGCGTGGCAAGTCGCTCATGCGCAACCTGCTCGTGGAGACGAAGGGCTTCTCGGAGTTGGAGGCCGAGGAGCTCATCGACACCCTCGAGATACGCGGCTTCCTGCGCTTCCTGGGGGACCCCTCCGAGCGTTCCATCGCGGACGCCCACTGGGAGATCTCCCCCCACTCGTAGTCCCTACTCGAAGACCAGCCAGCCGAAGCGCGGCAGCGCGTGGAAGTCCCCCACGAAGAGTGGCGAGAAGGACTGGCCTTCCACCTGCTGCCGCCCCACGTGCTCCAGCCGGTAGAGGTTGAAGCGCCAGCGCTCCCCCTTCTTCGGCGGGACGTTCGGCACCTCGGCGAGCCGGGCGAATGGAATCCGCATCTCCACCCGCCAGCCCTCGTCGCGATCCTCGGGATTGTCCAGCGTGCCGCGCACCTTCACCGCTGTCTTCATCCCCGAGTCCCAGCTCAGGTCCATCCCCTGCCGGCGCGCGGGGAAGTACGCGTCGAAGTTGACGTTGTGCGGAGACACCTGCATCTCGTTGTAGGTGCGCCCGTCCGCGTTGGCGTCGAGGAAGATCTCCACCACCTCCTGCTCGTAGATGGGCGTGTCCTGCTCGCGCAGGGTGCCCCACACGTCCGGGTCCTCCACGTCGAAGGCCACGTAGAGGTATTGGTCGTCATAGGCCAGGCGCGCCTCGGTGCGCAGCGAGGGCTCACGCCCATCGAAGCTGCCCCGCAGCACCACCGGGGCCGCGTCCTTCCACACCGCGTCGTCGAGCTCCCCGTCGATGACAGGGGCCTTGGACGCGCGGCGCACGGTGTACTCGGGCAGCGGCGGAGGGCCCCCGCCGAGCTGCGGGCCCAGCACCCGGTTGTCCCCCATGTGCGCGCTCGGGTCGTCCACCGCGAGGCGCTCGTCCCCCTGCCAGAAGCCGAGCACCACCCGGCCGGGCGCCGGAGGCATCGGCACCGTGTGCACGTCCTCCACCACCTTGCCCACGGGCCACGTGCCCAACGGGGCCGCGCCTCCCGCGAAGTCGTGGTCCGCGTTGACCATCATCTGCCCGCTGGCGGGGTCCACCACGTGCACGAAGAACTTCCAGCCCCGGGGCATGGCGCGCATGGCCTCGAAGTAGTGCTCGAGCTTCACCGCCTGCCCGGGCGCCGCCACCGGTGGGCTGACGCGCGTGCCGAGGTAGCGCACCGCGCCCCCGCCAAACGTGGCCCCGCTGCGGTACGTGAGATCCGACGGCGCGGCATCCAGCACGCGCACCTGGGCGGGCGGCGGCAGGGCCTTGGCGCGGGGTTTCGGACCGGCCTGCTCGTCGCGGCAGGCGGTGGCGAGCAGCGTGAGCGTCAACAGCGTCAGGAGGCGGGAGGCGGGGCGCATCGGGGCCGCGAATCCTAGGCCCCCCTCCCCCGGATGTCTCGGAGAAGGGCTCGGGGCCCGTCCGCTCCCGTGGACGCCGGGCCGGAGACGAGACGGCCCGGAGGCGGCAACCCCCCGCGATTGCGTCCGCACGTCCCGGCACCCGGTTTGCCATGGCCAAGGGCCATGCACTTCGAATTCGAGCACCTGGGCACCACCACCCCCTTCGAGCTGCCCGAGGGCGTCCACCTGCTGGGGGGCGGCGAGGAGGACCAGATCCGGCTGGAGGGGCTTCCCCCGGGCCTGCTGACGCTGCGCATCGAGAGCCACCGGCTGATGGTGGAGGCCACCCACCCCTTCACGGTGGGGGGCGTCATGGTAGCGCCGGGAGTCCCGCGGCTCGTGCTGCCAGGAGAGGTGGTGGGCCTGTCCGAGGAGATGCGGCTGAGGGTGAGCGGCCCGGACGAAGACGCCGGACGGCAGGTGGGCACCGTGGCCGTGCTCAAGCACCTCCTGATGGACCTGGAGGAGCCGCCTCCCTCGCGGGCCGCCTCCCTGCGCTGCCTCATCGGGGCGGACGTGGGCCGCACCTTCGCCCTCGCCGAGGCGAGCACCGAGCTTGGCCGAGGCAAGGAGGTGTCCGTACGCCTGCGAGACATCGCCGTGTCACGCCGCCACGCCCGCATCCGCCACCAGGACGGCGCCTTCCTCCTGGAGGACCTGGGCAGCCCCAATGGCGTCTATCTCAACGGCAAACGGGTGGACGCCCCCTCCCCGCTCCACGAGGGCGACGTCATCGAGCTGGGCCGGACGCTGCTGCGCTTCCAGGCCCCCATGGGCACGCCCGAGCCAGAGATGCCGCCGGAGCCAGCCCCCACCCCGGCCGAGACGCCCGCTCCAGCCGAGCCGCCTCCCGCAAACGAAACACCCGCGGCTGTCTCCGGCGAGGACATGCCGGAGCGCCCGCGGGTGCGGTGGGAAGGGTGGCTGATCGGCCTCGGCGCGGCGCTGGCCCTGGTGGGGCTGCTCGCCACCTACGCCCTGACGCCCTGAGCCTCAGGCGCGCAGCGGCAGCAGTCCGGCCCGCTCGACGAGGATCCTCGCCAGGCGGCGGTGGTCCGCGAAGAGGCTGGTGAAGTGCACCAGGCCCCGGCCGGCGCGCACGGCGTACACCGTCACCGGCCCGGGCAGCACGTCCACCTTGCGGATGTCCGCGAAGGAGAAGCGCCGCGTGCGCACCAGTCCCCGGTACGTGATGCCTCCCGAGTCCACGATGATCCGCGTGCGGCCGTAGTACGTCACCGACACCGCGAAGAAGAGGACGAAGAAGACCGCCGAGAGGAACGTCTGGACCGGAACCCCGTCAAAGCGCAGTAGGTACAGCAGAACGCCCAGCCAGAGCAGGGTCGCGGCCCCCATGATGGCCGCGAGCACTGCATGTGGGCGGAACACCTGCTTGCCTGCCTTCGGATCGCCCGCGTTCATACAAAAAAACTAAGGCGCGGGCCTGACATCCGCCACCCGCTCCCTCGCTTTCCGGGCGGGGGAGTCCAGGGGCTGACTTCCGGGGAACTCCGAGTGTCCGGAGTTCCGCAGCTCCGGGCGGCTCAGCTCCGGAAGGGGTTTTGCAGCAGCACCGTCTCGCCGCGGTCGGCGCCCACGGAGATGCACACCACGGGCACGCCGGAGATCTCCTCCACGCGGCGCACGTAGCGCTTGGCGGCCTCGGGCAGCTCGTCGAAGGTGCGCACCCCGGCGAGCTTGTCGTCCCAGCCCGGCAGCGTCTCGTAGAGCGGCTTCACGCGCGCCAGGTCCTCGTAGTCCCCGGGCAGCTCGGTGATGCGCTTGCCGTCCAGCTCGTAGGCGTTGCAGATCTGCAGCGTCTTGAGGCCGGAGAGCACGTCCAGCTTGGTGAGCGCCATGCCCCACAGCCCGTTGACGCGCACCGCGTAGCGCAGCACCACGCCATCCAGCCAGCCGCAGCGGCGCGGACGGCCCGTGGTGGCGCCGAACTCGTCACCCACCTTGCGCAGCCGATCCCCCGTCTCGTCCGTGAGCTCCGTGGGGAAGGGGCCACCACCGACGCGCGTGGTGTAGGCCTTGCTGATACCCATCACCTTGTCGATGGTGGTGGGGCCCAGGCCCGAGCCCACCGCCGCGTTGCCCGCCACGCAGTTGGAGCTGGTGACGAACGGGTAGGTGCCGTGGTCCACATCCAGCAGCGTGCCCTGGGCGCCCTCGAAGAGGATGCGCGCCCCGCGCTGCACCTGGCCCGCCAGGTAGAGGGACACGTCCGTCACATGGACCCGCAGCCGGTCACCCAGCGCGGCGAACTCGTCCTGGTACTTCTGCGCGTCCAGCTCGGGGGCCGTCTCGTTGGCGGCGCGGCACAGCTCGCGCAGCTCGTCGCGCACGCCCGGGAGCCGCTCGTCGATGCGCTTGCGCAGCCGCTCGGAGTTGAGCAGGTCGCGCACGCGGATGCCGCGGCGCGCCACCTTGTCCTCATAGGCCGGGCCGATGCCACGCCCCGTGGTGCCGATGGCGCTCACGCCGCGGGCCTTCTCGCGGTACGTGTCCAGCAGCTTGTGCCACGGGAAGATGACGTGCGCGTTGTCCGAGATGAGGAAGTGCGAGTCGTCCTTGAGGAAGCCGCGCTCCTTGAGGGCGTCGAGCTCCTTCACCAGCACGGCGGGATCCAACACCACCCCGTTGCCGATGACACAGGTCTTCCCCGCATGGAGGATGCCCGAGGGGATGAGGTGCAACACCGTCTTCTGGCCACCCACCACCAGGGTATGGCCCGCGTTGTTGCCGCCCTGGAAGCGGACGACGACCTGGGCGTGCTCGGTGAGCAGGTCCACGACCTTGCCCTTACCCTCATCTCCCCACTGCGCTCCGATGACGACGACGTTCGGCATATTGCGGCCCGCTTAGCACGCTTCCCCACGGCCCGTCACCGGCTTGGAGAGGGAAGTGCCGGAATGGCAATGGCCGGCATAACCACAGGCAAGCGTCTGGCACACCGACGGTTCCCGGCCCGGCCAGCGGCCCCGCACGTCCGCCTCCACCAGCCCCCGAGCCGCTTCCCGCAGGCGCTCGGTGATGGCCTGCATGTCCACGGCCGGCGCGGGGAACTCTGGCTCCGGCACGTCCTCGCCCAGGAAGGCCACCCCCACCTCCACCGGCACGCCCTCGCGTACCAACCGCCGCGAGGCCAGCAGCACCGCCGCCAGCGACTCGGCATGCGCTTCCACGCCCCGAGGCGAGCGCTTGCCCGGCTTGAAGACCACCACCCGCGCCTCGCCCGCGGGCGTCTGCCACAGGAGGTCCACCTCGCCCTCGAGCGCCGCCGGTGCATCCCCCGGCAGCGACAGCACGAAGGGCAACGCGCGATGCACGCTCGAGGCGGGAACGGTGGCCAGACGGCGGGCGAACGCGGTGCCCAGGAAGCGCTCCACCGTGGCGAGCGCTTCCTCCACTCCGTCCTCCCCCACGTCCCAGCCCACCTCGCGCACCAGCGCCTCCAGGCGGCCCCGCCGCTCGGGCGCCGGAGTGCCGGCGAGACGGAAGTCCACCACCCGCAGCAGCGCCAGCACCCGGTCCGAGGCACTCAGCGCCGGTGCGCCCCACGCCTCCCGCTCGATGTACAGCGGGGACACGCGCGGCGGTGTCTCCCAGGGCGCTCCCTCCGCACGCAGCCCGAGTTGGTGCACGTAGCGGTAGCGGCGCGGACACACCATGAAATCCTGCACGGCCTCGGTCCCCACCGCCGCCACCTCGGGCGTGGCCAGTGCCGGAACCTCGTGCACCCGCTGCAACGCCGCCTCGACGCGGGCCTCCTGCTCCGACGGGTCCACGGCCTCCGGCTCGTCCAGCTCCGGCGGCGCGGGCAACGTCTCCACGTCCAGGTCCTCGACGAGCCCGCGCAGCCGCGTGTCTTCTCCCAGCCGCTCGTCGAGCAGACACCACCACGAGTCGGACGCGCCGCGCTCCTCGCCTCCGGAGAGGATGAGCCGGTCCCGGGCCCGGGTGAGCGCGACGTACAGCACGCGCCGGTACTCGGCCGTCTCGCGCCGCCTCAGCTCGTCCTTCACCTGGTCGTAGCGGGGGGAGCGGTACTTGTCCAAGCTGTCCGGCAGCCACGGCCGCAGGCACAGGCCATGGGTGCGTTCGAAGAGGGCCCGTCCACTGGTGAAGCGCCGCAGGCTGCCGAGCGCCGGCACCACCACCACCGGCCACTCCAGGCCCTTGGCCCGGTGGATGGTGAGCAGCTGCACCGCGCGCGGGTCTCCCGCTTCCAGCAGATCCGCCTGCGCCTCCGTGGGCTCCTCGTTGGCCAGCCGCTGCAGCTCGCGGGCGAAGGTGACGCAACCGCCCGTGCCACGCTCGTCACGCCGGCCCGCCAGCGCGAGCAGCTTCTCCACGTTGGCGCTCGCCTGCTCCGCATACGGCGTGCCCGCCAGGGCCTCGCGATAGCCCGTCACCTCCATCGAGGCCAGCAGCAGCGCACGCACGCCGAGCCGATCCCTCTCGCTGCGCAACGCCGGTAGCGCCGCGAGGAAGCGCTCCAGCCGCGTTCGCTCGCCCTCGGGCAACCCCTCCAGCGAGGAGGAGCCTCCACGCTCCACGGCGGGCAACGACAGGCCCTCGGGCCCGGCGAGCCGGAAGAGCGAGGCGTCCGACAGCCCCACCAGCGGCGAGCGCAGCACCGCCGCGAAGGCCAGTGCGTCGTCGGGGTCCGCCAGCAGCGACAGCAGCGAGGCCAGGTCCAGCACCTCCTGCGCGCCGTAGAAGCCACGGCCGCGCAGCACCCGGTGCGGAATGCCGTGGCGGATGAGCGCCTGCCGGTACACCTCCAGGTGCGTGAAGGTCCGGAAGAGCATGGCCACGTCCCCGCCACGCACCGGACGCACGCCCTCCTTGTCCTCGCGCTCCACCAGCGGCTCCGCTCCCGGAGCCAGCATCACCTTCAGCCGCTTCGCCACCGACTCCGCGTCCGCCGCGCGCAGCTCGCCCGTGGACAGCTCCTCGTCGTCCAGCACGAGCCGCTCCACCACCGGCGCGGGCACCCGCTCCGGGCGCACCGCCGCGAGGTCGTCCTCCTCCGGGACGTACACCACCTCGTACGGGCGCGCCCCACCCTCGCCTCCCACCAGCACGCCCGCGAAGGCGTAGTTGAAGAAGTCGAGCAGCGGCGGCACTGAGCGCCGGTTGTGCTGGAGGAAGTCCCGCACGCCGCCCTCGGACTCGATCTTCTTCGCCAGCACCTCGAAGACGGACACGTCGGCGCCGCGGAACTCGTAGATGGACTGCTTGCGGTCTCCCACCGCGCACAGGAAGGCGGGCTCCAACGGGAGCGCATCCACCAGGCTCTCGTTCGGACGCACCGGGCGCGGGCCTCCGTCACGCTTCTCGGCCAGCAACAGCACCAGCTCGAGCTGCAGGCGGTTGGTGTCCTGGAACTCGTCCACCATCAGCGCACCCAGGCGCTCCTGCACCTGGCGGCGGTAGTCCGGGATGTCCCTCAGCAAGTCGCGCGTCTTCACCAGCAGCGCGGTGAAGTCCAGGGCGTTGCGCCGGGCGAACTCCTCCTCGTGGCGCGCCTCCACCTGCGAGAGCAGCGCGCGGAACGAGGCCTCGAAGGGCGCGGTGCGCCACCCGGCGTACGCGTCCTCCAGCCGCATCACCGAGCCGTCGCTCTTCCCGAAGAAGGCCCAGTACAGCTCCTTCATCGAGTTGCCCGGCTCCTTCTTCAGCCGGCGCACGTCGCGTCCGTCCTCGAGGAAGGCCGCCTTGAGTGAGGGCAACCGCTCGGGCTCGAAGCAGTTCTCCGGCGTGAGGCCGTCCAGCGCCGTCTCCAGCTTCTCGCGGAGTTCACGCCACTCGCCCTTCTTGTCCAGCTCGCTCACGGTGGCGCACAGGCCCCGGCAGCGCTCGACGAGCGCCTCGAAGCCGCCACGCATCTCGTCCGCGCTGGAGATGCGGGCCTCGGCCGCGCGCAGGCCCTCCTCGCGCAGCTTGCCGTAGGTGGCGGACAGCGAGGACACCAGGCCCTCGGTGAAGTCCGAGCCCGAGAACGTCAGCTCCTGGCACAGCTCGCGCACCCCCGCGTCACCGGCCTCCAGCGCGTCCAGCACCACGCGCTCGCACACGTCCAGCACGAGCGTGCGGGCCTCCAGCTCGTCGAGCACCTCGAAGGACGCATCCACCCCCGAGCCCGGGGGCGCCCGGCGCAGCAACTGGCCGCACAGCGAGTGGAAGGTGCCCACCGAGGCCGAGCCCAGCTCCTCGCGCAGGGCCCGCCAGGCGTCCTTCGTGGGGAAGGGCTGACCGAGCCGCTCGAGCGAGGCCCGCAGCTCCGGCTCCAGCACGGCCTTCGGCTCGGCCTGCACGAGCGCATCCAGGCGCGCCCGGACACGCGCGCGCATCTCCGCGGCGGCCTTGTCGGTGAACGTCACCATGCACAGCCGCGAGGGACGCAGGGGTTTGGCCCCCTCGCGCGCCCCGGCCAGCAGGTGCAGCGTCATCGTCACCAGGCTGTACGTCTTGCCCGCGCCGGCACCCGCCATCAGGGCGAGGTTCTTCTCCAGCGCCAGGTGGAAGGTCCTACTCATGGGCACCCTCCTCTTCCACGAGCCGCCGCTCGGTGATGCGGCACACGGCGCGATAGCCGCAGCTGCCGCAGTCCTTCGGTCTCATGGCGAACTGCCCCGCCCTCACGGTGTTCACCAGCGCCTCCACCGCGTTGGCCAGGTTGGGTTTCGCCTCCGCCGCCATCCGCGCCCGCACCTGCGGCTCGGTGGACAGCAACTCCTCCAGCTCGATGGCGTCCTTCTCCAGCACCTCGGACAGGTAGATGACCTCTCCGGTGCGCAGCGAGAACCACGCGGCCTGGCTCGTGTTCTGGTGGCCGCTCGCCCGTGCCGCGTACAGGTACAGCGGCAGCTGGAAGTCCGAGTCGAGCAGCTTCTTCTTCAGCTCCGACTTCGACAGCTTGCCGGACTTGTAGTCGATGACGCCCACCTCGCCGCCCGACATGTCCAGCCGGTCGATGGTGCCCTCGAAGTGGATGACGTCCTCGCCCACCTGCAGCGTCACCTCGTTCCACCCCTCCTGCGGGTTGCGAGGCCCGAAGCGCAGCTCGAAATTCGCCGGCTCGAACCGCTCGAAGGGCAGGCCGCGCCGCTCGTCCATGAGGATGCGGCGCACCATGTTCTTCGCACGCTCGCCCGCCAGGCGCCACAGCGCCGGGTGGCCCACGTAGTGGCGCTTCTCGAAGTGCTCCCGCACCTCCTCCAGCACCGAGTCCAGCAGTGTCTCCGGGAGCTGCTCCAGGCCCACGCCCAGCAGCTTGCGCTCCTTGAGCCGCTTGAAGAACTCCTCCAGCACCCGGTGCCAGAAGACGCCCTGCCCCCGGCGGTCGAACTCCTCGCCCGGCTGCTCCGGCTCGGGCACCTTGAGTCCGTAGGACAGGAACCCCTGGAAGCCGCAGTTGCCGAAGCGCGCCAACGCCGAGGCCGACAACGGCCGCTCCTTGTCGAAGCGGAACGCGTCGCGAATCGCCTCGCCCAGGGCCGGATCCTCCACCGCGCCGGTGTAGCGGCCCGCGCGCTTGCGCGTGTCCCCGAAGAAGTGCAGGCGCTCGATCTCCACCTGCACCATCTCCTTCGCCGCGTCGAGCCACGGCGTGCCCTCGAAGTGCCGCGCGAGCACGTTCCGGGCGGGATCCGGCGTGGAGACGCGCAGCCTCGGGAGCGCGAGCGACTCGAGCACCACGCGCTGGCGCAGCTCCGCCTCGGTGAGCACCTCGTCGAGCGGCGCGATGGCCGGCAGCGAGCGCGCCTCCCACGTGGCCCCCGTCAACCGCCGCACCTCCTCCAGGAAGGCGGACGGCGCCTGCTCCTGGCCCCCCTGCCCCTCCACCGCGAAGGACAGGCTCACCGTCTCCCCGGCGGAGGCCAGGACGCTGGCGAACAGCAGCCGGTCCTCGGTGAGGCGCCAGGGCGCGCGGTCCTCGAACTCGCCGCCCGTGAGGCGGAAGATGTCCCGGCCCAGGTGCTTGTTGAGGGCGATGCGCTCGGTGTCACCCAGCAGCGGGTTGGTCTCCTCGCGGCCGGGGAAGCGGCCCTCGGCGAGCCCCCCGATGAAGACATGGGCGAAGGTGCGTCCCTCCAGCTCCTGGACGTCCAGCACCTCCACGGCGCCCGTCGCGGGCCCGCGCGCGGGCAGGTGCACGTCCCGCATCACGTCCTGCAGCCAGCGGCCGAAGGTGCGCCGCTTCAGCCGGGGCCCGCCACCCACCGCCGCGAGCGTCCGCTCCAGCTCACGCACCCGCTGGGTAAGCGCCGCCCGCGCGGCATCGTCCCGGGCCCGGGCATCCAGCGCGAGCGCCCCCAGGCCGTCGTCCGAGGCGGCCTCCAGCGGCCCCTCCGAGTCCAGCAATCCCAACCGCCGCACCACCTGCCACCACGCGGCGAGCAGCTCCGAGGCCCGCCCCTGCTCCGGAATGCGGCGGCAGGACTCCAGCAGGAAGAGGCACCGCTCGCGCAGCACGCGGGCCCCATGGGCGCGCCGCTGCTCCTTCGGGCGCACCTGGTCCGGCAACGGATCCAGCCGCCTGGCCAGGGCCTCCAGGCGCAAATCGTACGCGCCCTTGCCCCGCGTCGCGCCCAGCCGATCGTCCCGCACGGCCGCGAGCGTGAGCAGCGTCGCCGGTGCCTCGGGCGCGCCCCGGGAGAGCGCGGGCGCGTAGCGGCTGGAGACCAGCTCGGCCACGCGCTCGGCGGGGAAGCCGTCCTCCACCAGCAGCGGCAGGTCCAACGCCAGACGCACCGGGCCGGCCAGCGCGAGCGGCTCGCCCCAGGGCAGGCGCACGGGAACCCCCAGCTCGCCGAGCGCGTCCGCCACCCAGCGGGCCTCGGGCCCCAGGTCGCGCCACGCCACGGCGATGCTCCCTGGAGGCACCCCGTCCGACACCTTGCGGCGCACGTCCCGGGCGATGAGCCGGGCCTCGTCCCGGGCCGAGCCCGCGCTCCACATCCGCAGGCCCTCCACCGCGTCCTTCAGCACGTCCTTCGCCGAGCGGGGCGAGAAGAGGTGGCGGCCGAGCTCCACCATGGGGCGGGACTCGAAGGTGACGTCCGCCTTGAAGAGGTCCACGTGGGGCAGCGCCTCGCCGCGGTTCTCGAAGGCGCGGAAGAGGGCCGCCAGGGCCGCGTCGGCCACCGGCGAGCCGCCCACCGGCGTCTCCACCCGCATGCCCACCCGGCGCGCGTCGCAGGCGGCTGCCAGGGCCATCAGCAGTTCCAGCCCCGAGGGCCGCACGTCGTAGATGCCGTGCAGCACGATGCTGCCCACGTCCTCCCAGGCCGAGGGCCAGGCCTGACGCTCCAGGGCCTCGCGTGCGCCGCGCACCACGTCCTCGCGGTCCGCCAGGGCCAGCTCGGCCATCTTCTGCTCGTAGGCGTGGTGCAGCAGGGCGAGCATCCGGGCCCGGTTGCGCCGCTCGGGAGGCAGCACCTCCAGCGCGTCCTGCAGCTCGCGCGGGGTGAGCCGGCCGGCCTTGAGGTCCAACAGCACCTCCAGCGAGGCGCGGGCGAAGGCGGGCTCGTGCACGTAGTCGCCGAAGGGCGTGTCCCCGAGTCCCTGGGCGAGCGAGGCCACCACGGTGCGCGCCACGAGCGGCGGGCACGGGCGGCGGCCCAGCTCACGCGCCCCCCCGAGGGCCTCGAGGAAGCCCTCCCAGGTGAGGTAGGCGTCTCCACGCACGAGTCCCGCATGGCCGCGGGCCGCGCGCAGGGCGGCCAGACGGCGACCATTGTCGGGGAAGACCTGGAGGGTACGGCGAGAATCGGTCATACGGGGGCGTGGAGTGTAGAACGGGGCGGGGGGCCTATTTATGCTCGCCGACATGCCAACCGCTCTGTGTTTTCTAGCGCTCGCTTCCCTGGCCGCCTCCTCCCCCGTTCCCACCGAGGCCCTGCCCTCGGCGGCCCGGCAGGCGTCAGACGCCCCCACGGTCCAGGCGCTCGACTTCAACTGGACGCGCGAGGGGGTCATCACCAGCGTGGCCGGGCTGCTCTGGATTGGGAGCGAGGCCGTCTTCAAGAAGGACCTCGCCCCGAAGAGCTGCCGCTGGTGCGACCGCTCGGCGGAGGGGTCGGACACCCTCAACGCGGTGGACCGGTGGGGCCGGGGCATGGCGGCGGACACGCTCGAGGGGCGCGAGCGCTGGGACCTGTGGAGCAACATCGGGGGATTCGGCGTGCTCCCGGTGGGCGTGCTCGGGGCGCAGTACCTGGTGGCCTCGGGGAGCGGCGCGCCGCTGCGCTACTACGCGCAGGACGCCACCATCATCATCGAGTCGGTGGCGGTGGCCGCGTTGGTAAACCAGGTGGTGAAGTTCTCGGTGGGCCGCGAGCGCCCCTTCGTCCACGTGCTGCCCGAGGACCAGAAGGGCGGCACCAAGCACCCCACCGACAACAACCTGTCCTTCTACAGCGGGCACACCAACATGGCCTTCGCGCTCGTCACGGCGGCGGGCACGGTGTCGGAGCTGCGCGGGTACAAGAACCGCTGGCTCATCTGGGCGGTGGGTCTGCCGGCGGCGGCCTCGATCGGGCTGCTGCGCATGGGCGCGGACAGGCACTACCTCACGGACGTGCTGGTGGGCGCGGCCGCGGGCACCGTCTTCGGCGTGGGCATGCCCCTGCTGCTCCACGGCCGCCAGGAGGAGTCGCAGTCCCAGTCGCGAGCCGCGCGCATGTCGATGAACGTGTCCGGTGGCCTCGGCGGCGTGATGTTCTCCGGGCAGTTCTGAGCGTCTATTTGATATACACTTCCAAGAGATCCTAACAAAACCGGATGGGCGGCCGACGAGCATGACGGCGCGATTGCTGTCAAAACGGTTTTCTTAGGATCTCTAAGCAAGGCATTACTCCCCACCTATACCATCATCCTGGTTCGTATAGATTTTCGCCTGCATCTCAATCGTTGAATGTGTTCGGTCTGAGGTGGAGGGGTGCATCAACCACGAGAAGTCAAAGACCCTGTCCACAATCTATATATCTCCATTCCCGGTATCCTCACCATGACCACATCGCAGCCAACCAGTTCCCTTCATGCACTATTGGCTGATCGTAGGATGGGCCCTGCAGACGCGCCCTACGCCCTAGGCCTCTACCTTCTCGAAATCGAAGCCAGCGGAACCACTGATTTCCGCCTCGTATATGGCTGGCTCATCCCTATCCAGTCTTTGACTGCCCAGGAATGGCTTTCAAAACACAGCCAAAATTGGACATCACTCAGCGAAGACCATCGATTCCGATCAACACTCCTCCTTTTAACCCGGCCAGTGGAGAAACTTCTTGAGTTGGTCGACAAACTACTAACGAATACACCGCTTGAGGAAGCCAGCACAGCAGTAGGACTCCCCATCCCTCGTCGCGGAAGATCCCTACGGCTCGATGCTGGTGACTTTCAACAAGTGCCACCGCATTTTCACCAAACCGAAGGGATCTATGAACTCTACTTAAGCACCAAGCACGGCCTCATGAGTCCCATGTCAGGGACATTAACGCTTTGCGCATCCCTGTTCCGCACGGACAAGAGCGGCCTCTGGAGTCAGGGAAGCCAGATGCTGCCCAACGGTGAGCTGTTACTTCGGACGACACTCTCCTATCTACAAGACGAAACAGGACTCGCGTTCACAGCAGGAGACAGCGGACGCCTAGGCAATATCGACTGGTTTTCACTGCCTTCCCCCGCTGAGTTTGAGCAGCCTCGCGCAACTGTACGCTTGACGAAAACGGAAGCACTCGTCGATTTGCAGTTTAGCCCAGTTCCCGTTGGTACCAACCTCCTCGTCCGCTGCCGCCTCTACACTGGTACAGCCATTTCGATGGATACCATTCAGGAAGTGGTTGCAGAACCGACCACACTGACATTTCCTGCTCCCATTGAGACTGATGGTGTTCTTGTCACCATCTGGAAGCGTGACGCTTCTGAGCTAAATTGGGAACTCTGGCATGAACATGGTATTCCATACATGAGGCAAGTGAACCTTCAATCCAGACTTGTGACAATGCAGGCCGAACTCCGCGCACCTTGGCTCTCGGCTCTTGAAAACAGCCCTGCTGCAGGTCGTGCCAGACAGATGCGCCAAGTTCGTCAGGCACGGACGAACTCCATGGGAATTCCGCTCATGGGAGAATCATGGGTTGACTCCGACAACGGAATGCGTCGCCTTACAGAGAAACTATTTCCTGCTCGGTCTGGCGCTCGATTCTTCCCAAAGGGGTGGGATCCAGAATCACAGGAGTCAGGGAAACTCGGAATGTTCGAATGGTTTCGAGAGCTCAGCTCCTCTGTGCAAGTCGGGAGCAAGCTTATGCTTATGGATCCTTACTTCGACACAGTAGGGCTCGAGCTCTTCGTTCGCATGGGCGAGACTCACTTTACGTGCGAGGTTCTCACCAACACCCAAGTGCCTTCGAAAGATGATGCCTTCAGCACAGGCGAAGCCAACAGTCCCACGAGACTACCCCGCCCACTCCGGCTACGGCAGGAATGCGAGCGGCTCTCACCGTTCCTCGACAAAATGGACTTCCAACTCCTGGATCTTCGCAGCAAGCGCGGAGGGAAATCTGAACTCTTCCACGATCGATATCTGCTTCTTTTTGATCAGTCAGGGCAAATAGAGCACGGCTTCCACCTCTCAAATTCGCTCCAAGGAGCAACCAAGAAAGAGCCATTGCTCGTAACTCCTATCCCGAGCGACGTGCTGGACCAAGTCGGCCGTTACGTGCTTGCACTGCGAGCAGCCCAGCCCCCTACAGTAGACGAAGCAGTGTGCGAGGAAATCTACAACACCCGCACCAAACAACCTGCCGACAGCGCATTGCCTCGTATAAACCCTGTATTTTCCCGCTTTTTTGCAACACTTCTTGGAAAGCCACTACTTGCATTCTTTGATGAAGACTCGCTACTGCACCACCTATGCAACAACGGTCTCGCAACTGGAACTTCGACCGATTTAGACTTTTTCTTTACACCAGACTTATTAACAAAAGCAGAGAGCTACATCCAAGCTCTCCTCGATCCCGGACTCAACGAAGCTGGCTTTGCCGAAGCTTGGTCACCCTTTGCTGAGTGGCTTGCCCGCCTGCCGGAAACACAAGAGCTAAAGCAACTCCTTCGGACTAAGGGAGGTGAACCATTGCGCGATCGGCTTCACAACTATCTCGTGAATGCACCAACGAAAGCTCCTCCACTCGGAACACGTGGGGTTGACATCCAAAACGATGCCTTGGCCATCCCGGGCCTACTACGACAACCATTTGAAACACTACTAGATCGGCTAGAAAACTTCCATTTAAGGATATATCATCTTGGATCCTTTGGCGTCCTCTACGCAGCACAAATTCTAGCGGAATCATCCCGACCGCTCGCATCACAGGTCATAGAGGAGATCCGTCGAGCACTTCCATCAGAAGTTCTCGATGACGATGCTGCTCCTATCTCACGAGAGGCACACGCAGTGATCGGCGTTGTAATGAATGCGCTCGTCGACCAACTACTTCATTATAACCCAGCCCTTATAACGCAGCTTTTCTCTAGTCCACTGCCGCTCTTACGCGCGCTTGGCGTAGGAGCACTTTGGCGCTGCATCAATGAGCGCACTCTCTCGATCCCTCAAGTAGCCGAAGCACTCCGCACGCTCTCGGAACAGGAACAACGTATAGTGCTCGCAGGTTGGGTATCAAACGTCCGTGTCGAGGCGAACAATCAAGGAGAAAACGAATCAATTCACGCGAGGAGACTTGCTTTCTTCGCTGAGTTGGAGAAGCGATGGACTGGCGATATGAGCTTTCAAGAATTCCGAAAACTCGCCCGTGAACTAGGCGGGCCACTAGAAGGAGCGTGTGCCAGTTCGACGGATGAAGAGCTTCTTAAATTGCTTGAGCAAAAAGGGCTGCTTCTGAGTAACACTACTCTCCGACTGTGGAGCGAGGTTCTCATGGAGAGACTCGCGCCACGCACGGCAGAAGGGAAAGCAGGGACACCTCAAAACTTCTATGCACCTGTGGATCTGGAGTTACTCAGTGCGTGCGCCTCAGCATTTGTACGTGCATCCAGCAAAGCCAGAAAAGAATGTGCGGATTCCTGGGAGGAACTCACCAACAGCATACTCAGAACACTGCGGATCCCATTCCTACGCAGTCGCGATTACGCACGCTGGCGCCAAATGATGCAAGTGGGACTGCGCATTCGAGCGCTCACCACCCACATTCTTTTAAATGCACGCAAATTTAGAATTTCGGACGACTCAATAACGACACTCAAAAAATCACGAGCCCTCTTGCTTAAAGCAACACCCACGAAATCATTGCACGCTGATCAAGAAATGGCGGCACTAGAAAACCATCTCAATAAACTCGACACTTCATACAATACTCATACTGAGCCGCTCTCACCGAAATCACAAGACTAGGCACTGCCAAAAACCAACAATTTTCCTCGGCTGCCGCTTCTGTAGTCCATCCAATCGACTTACCAGCTCGCGCTCGTCACGGTGCCGACGGACCATTTCCAATCCTTCGCCAGGACCTCGACATAGACCTCCAGTCCCACTAGGAGGAAATGTCTGTACGCCCATTTCGCCGCTCCGGTCTCCGTCAGCCATGGCGAGCCGAGGACCTCGTAGGCGCCAGACCTCGGGCAACTCTTGTTCTCGCGCCAGGCCCTCGGGAAGTCGCGTAGGTAGGCCTCGCCATCCAGCACGGGGCCATGAAAGGGCACCTGGCTCCAGCCGTAATCGGCTTCGCGGATCGGCTCGCGCTCCTCGTAGGCCGGACAGAAGCGCGCGACCAGCGTCCATGGATGAAATCCATCCGGATGCAGTGGTGATCCAGCCTCCACGGATCCTCCGGAAACCTGTCCGCCAGGGGTCCGAAGCCGCCGTAGCCCGTCACGTAGCACTCGCCCGAGTCCTCGGCCTGATGGAGCCGGAGTCCAGGCCCGGACGGCGACAACCGCCAGGGAACGTCCCATGGCCGCAGGATGGGAAGAGTGGCCGAGAAGAAGCTGTCTCGCTGCTCACCCGCGTGCTTCCTTCAAGCGCCGCTCGATCTCGTCCGCGGCGAGCACCTCGGCCCCCTCGTTGCTGGCACGGGCTCCCAGGGCCCTGGCGCGCTCGGCCACGTGCGGACAGGCCACCTCCCGGAGCGCCGCGGCCAGGGTGTCCACGCTCAGCTCGCGCCGTGACAGCATCGTCCCGATGCCCTTGCGGCGCACGATGTCCCCCCACACCTCCTGCGCGAAGAAGGCCGGGACGATCACCGAGGGCACTCCCGCCGTGGCCACCGCTCCCGTCGTCCCCGCCCCTCCGTGGTGCACCACCGCCTTCACCCGGGGAAAGAGCCAATCGCGCGGCAGGTTGTCGTCCACGTACACGTCCGCCGGGAACGTACTCCGCCCGTCCACGGTGTTGCGGTGCAGCACTCCCCGATGGCCCGTGACGCGCAGGGCCTCGAGCAGCAGGTCCGTCACCGCCGTCTTGTCGTGCACGCCCCAGCTCCCGAACCCGATGTAGACGGGCGGTGCTCCGGCGGCCATGAAGTCCTTCAACCGCTCCCCGGGCTGCTGCTGCGAGGGCAGGCGCTACCGTCCGGTCTGCGCGAACCACTCCGGCCAGTCATCGGGCCGCTCCACCAGCTCCCGGCTCCACGCCACCAGCACCGGCAACCGGAAGAGCAGCCCGGGGCGGTGCGTCTCACCGAGCAGGTCTATCGGCAGGCGGTGCTCCCTCCGCCACGCGTTCACCAGGTCCCACGTGAACAGCCCGCTGGCGAGGTTCTTCAGGCGCGTCGTGGCGACATTGCGCAGCGCATTCCCCTCGTGGATGCGGTTGTCGGAGACGCAGTAGCGCCGCGTCGGGATGAAGCCTGGATCGAAGAACGCCTGGAAGATGGGCACGCCGCGCCGCTCGGCGACGTGGAGCGCGGGGCCCGTGAAGGCGGCGTTGTTGAGGAGGACGTCGGCCCCCTCGGCCGCCTTCCAGAACTGCCGGAACTGTGACGGCACCATGCGCCGCTGCCACGTCACGAAGAGCTTCACCCCGTCCGGCCCCCCATCGCTGCTCGCGAGGGAGTGCATCAGCTCCTCGGTCCCGTCTTCCTCCAGCTCGAAGAAGCCGAGCCCGTGCTCCTCGACGAACGAGCGGAAGGGCGCCCTCGCCGCGAGCACGACGCGGTGGCCCCGGCGCACGAGCTCCGCTCCGAGCGACACGAAGGGCTGCACGTCCCCCCGCGAGCCCCACGTGAGCGCGGCGAAACGGAAGGACGGCTTGCGCTGAAACGAGTGCAGGTACTCGCGCGGCCACGGACTCGCCTTCGGATGCGTCATACCGCCCGTCAGTACCCCGTGCCCAGGGGCTCGGGCTCGGGGGGCGCCGGCAGCACGTTCAGGCCCCACGGCTGCCCAGCCCGCCACGACACCTCGCCGGTGATGCCCCACCCGGCGCACACCACCTCGCGGCCCCGGAACTCCATCCAGAACACCGCCTCCTCGGGCCGCGCCGCCTGGTCCATGCACGCCACGCGCGTCTGCGGCCGGGCCGCGTTGCCCCCGAGCGTCACCGCGAACGCCCGGTGCGAGTGCCCGCACAGCACCCACTTCGGGTGCACCGACTCCACCAGCCGCCGGGTGATAGGGTTTCCAATCCAGTACGACGGCAGCGTCCGGCCCGGCGGCGGCACCTCCCGCTCCTGCGCCCGCTGCGGCAGGCCCCTCGGCCACTCGTGCACCAGCAGCACATCCATGTCCCGCAGCGCCGCCACCTTCTCCACCTCGGGCGCGCGGAAGTACCCGGCCTGCTTCGCCGTATCCAGCGAGCGCGGCCGCTTCAGCGGCTGCTCGTAGAAGCGCGGCGCGTGGATGCCCGACAGGTACCCCACCCGCAGCCCGTGCAGTTCCTTCAGGCCCGCTCGCCCCAGGTAGTGCACGTTCGGCGCGAGCTGCAGGCCCTCCGGCGCGTCGTGCAGCGCCTCGAAGTCCTCGTTGTTGCCGCCGATGAAGTACAGCGGCCGCTTCATCTCCCGGACGCCGTCCGCGTACTCGGCGAACTCGGCGGGCATGGCGCGCTTGGCCGCCTTGCGCCGGTGGTCATCCGCGTGCCGGAAGGCCTCCACGTCTCCCACGGCCAGCACCATGTCCACCGGGCGGCCTCGCGCCTCCGCCAACGCGTCGAGCCATGCCTCCACGCGGCGGAAACGGCCATGGATGTCTCCCACACCGGCAACCAGGAGCGATTCTGGAGGCATCGTACCTACCACCCTGCCCCGCCCTTTTCGTCCTGTCGAGTGGGATGACCGCGCAGTGTGTCAAAAAGGAAAAGGGGCGCCCCCCCGAGGAGCGCCCCTCTCCGGCCCATCACACTCCCAGTGCTAGCAGCCCACCGGGTAGGTGATCTCCACGGTGGAACCGGGCGGCGGAGCCTTGTCCCCGTCGAAGACGACGGAGTTGGTGCCCGCGTCGTACGCCCAGCCGTCCGGCACCACCACGCCATCCACGCGCACCACGATGCGCGTGGCGTCCGCGGGCGTCTCGCTGAGCTTGAAGGTGCGGTTGGGGCCGAAGGCATTCTCCGAGATGCGCTCCAGCGAGGCGGCCCAGTTGGGCGTGCAGATGCTCTCCACCACGCCGCCGGTGGCATTGGCCAGCTGGATGTAGCGGGCACCGGAGCTGCTGGCGCGCGGGCAGGACGTCAGGTCGGCCGGCCCGGCGATGGCGGAGAAGATGACCTTGGAGCGATCCCCGGCCTTGAGGCCCAGCAGGAACGTCTCGTAGGCGGACACCGGCTGCGGCGAGAAGTCCTCCTCGTCGGTGACGGCGATGATGGCCAGCTTGGCGTCCTCGCGCAGGAAGCCGGCGTTGCCGTCCATGGCCAGCGGCGTGCGCGGGTCATCCACGTCGAACACGATGGGAGCCGTCAGGGCGCGGTACATGGCCTCCAGGCCCTGCTCGTTCCAGTGGCACACGCCCACGTTGGTGTTGCGCGCGAAGACGGCATCGGCCGCGGGCGTGGTGGGCGAGATGATGCGGGGCGCCGAGTTGTCGACGGGGAAGAAGCGGCCGTTCTCACCGCCCTCGGCGCCACCCGGGCACACCGCCCAGCCACCCGAGGAGCGCTCCAGGCCCGTGGTGGTGACGGCGATGTGGTAGTCCACCCCCGCCGAGGCCGCGTGCGAGAGGAAGGCGGAGAAGTTCGCGCCCAGGCTCTGCTGCTCGTCCATCATCGAGCCCGAGTTGTCCACCACGAAGAGCACGTCCACCTTGGCCTGCGCCTGCTGGATGAAGACGTCCGTCTGCTCGTTCTTGAGCACCGCCTTGCCCACCAGGCCCACCGTGTAGGGAGTGCCCGAGCCCAGGTCGAACCGGAGCGCGGCCGCGTCGTCGCCGTCGCTCACCGGATCGTACGTCACCTTCATGGAGGCCCTGCTCTTGGCCGGGAGCACCGCCGGGAAGGTCAAGCCGTGCGCCAGCTTGAAGTCGGCGGCATCGCCCTCGAGGCCCAGGCCCATGAGCGTGGTGGGACCGGGGCAGTCGTTGTAGACGAGGAGCTCGCGCTCGCGCGGACCGCAGGTGAGCCGGACGGTGCCGAAGTCCAGGGTGGTGGGCTGCACCGAGAAGCAGCCCTGCACGCCCTTGCCGTGCAGCGGCACCAACACGTGGCCGGCGCTGGCGTGGTTCACCCAGCCCTCCGCCATGCCGGAGAATTCCCCTTCCGCCCCCGGCTTGAAGCGCACCAGCAGCCGGGCCCGCTGCCCCGGCAGCAGCACCTGGTTGCCGAGCGCGTCCGCCCGGAAGGCGTCATCCGAGCCGCCGGCCACCTGCATCCCCGTCAGGAAGCACTCGGAGCCGCCGACGTTGCGCACCGACGCACCGAGCGTCACCTCGGAGCCCACCGGCACGTTGCCGAACTCCACCGCGGGCGGGTCCAGCTCGTACTTGCACGGCGAGAACACCTTGCCCGCGCCCACCACCTTCACCACCTCGGTGGAGGAGCTGGTCCCGTTGAGGATCTTCGCCGACAGCTCCGCCTCCCCCGCCCCCACGCCAGCGCGCGGCATGAAGGTGATGGGCACGTTGGCGGATTGGCCCGCGGAGATGGGCAGGCTGGAGGGCGCCGTCGCCAGCAGGAAGTAGCCGCCCTTCTTCGTGGCGAGCTTCACCTCACTCAGCAGCACGTCGTTGCGGCAGCGGTTGATGACCTGCACGTCCCGGGTGGCGCTCATGCCCTCGGCCACCACGCCGAAGTCGAGCGGATCCGGCTGCAGCACCACGCACGAGTTGCCGCCCTCGCCCCGCAGCGACACCTTGGGCCCGGGCTTCGTGGTGCCCATGGGCCGCACGTCCAGCTCCAGCCGCGCCTCGCGCACGGGGCCCACCGTGGTGGGCGTGAAGGCCACGCGGATCTCCGCCACCGCGCCCGCGGCGAGCACGCCCCCCACCATCGGCGGCGCGCTCACCACGCGGAAGGCGTTGCTCGCGTTGTCCAGCAGCTTCACCCCGCCGTACGCCATGGGCTCGGAGCCCAGGTTGCGTACGATGACGCGCTCCTCGGCCGTGGCCCCCAGCGCCACGCGGCCGAAGTCCACCCGCAGCGGCGTCACCTCCAGCAGCGTGGCGATGCCCGTGCCCGACAGGCTCACCACGGTGGGCTCGCACGTGGGGCACTCCACCCCCACGCGCAGCTGCACCATGGCCGCGCCCAGCCGCGTCGGATTGAAGGACAGCGGCAGCCGGCGCTCCTCGCCCGGCTGCAACACGAAAGGCGCCCCCGCCTCGCTGGAGCCGAACTGGTCCGCGTCCGACCCGTCGAAGGACACGCGCACCGGGCTCTCCACCTTGGTGGGGTTGCGCACCACCAGCTCGCGCAGCTCCACGTGGCCCAGCTCCACGTTGCCGAAGTCGAGGGTGCGCACCGGCACCTCCACCCACGCCTTCACGCCCTGCCCATCCAGGCCGAGCTTGGCCACGCCCTCCTTGCCCACGTTGTCGGCGTCGGTGAGCACCTCCAGCATGCCCGCCACCGCGCCCTCCACGTCCGCCGTGAAGCGCACCTCCACCTCGCGCTCACCGCCGGCCTTCAGCTCGAAGGAGTCGAAGGGCGCCACCTCCACGTTGGGCAGGGTGGCCCGCGCCCCGTGCACCATGAACGGCGCGCGGCCCCGGTTGGACAGCCGCACCTTCATCGTCTTGGGCACACCCACCGCGGCGAGACCGAACTCCAGCTTCTCCGGTGACGCTCCCAGCCCCGACGGAGCCCGATGCGACGACGGCCGATCGCAGCCCGCCCCCGCCAGAGCCATCAGGCACGCGGCCACGCACATCCAGCGCAATCCCAACATCGCAGCCTCCCCGGACCGGCGAGCGCACGCACCTCCCGCGCGATCACCAGCCACACCTTGCGTGGGGGCTCTTGCAACCCCGGGGCCCGCCGCCGCGCAAGGGCCCGGAGTTACCCAACGCTGTGACAAGTCGAGGGACTACGGGGAAAACTATTGGACTCCAGTGGGCACACACCTGCCCCACCGGACTCCCCTTGCTGAAAAGATTTCCAGAGTGCTCGGCAGGTGACGGGAAAAAACCGGAAGACTCGGGGCCAAGAAAGGGAAACGCGAACTCCCCCGGACTCCCCGCTCAGGGCGAGGGCTTGGCGGCGGGAATGAGCAGGCGAGGCACGAGCCCCGTACCCCACAGCACACCACCCATACACACCAAGGAGCCCACCATGGCGAGAGGATGAAGGGGCTCGCCCAGCAGCAGCGCGCCGAGCAGCCAGGAGAAGGCCGGGGTGAGCTGGGTGGTGATGCCACCGGCGGCGGCCGTCACGTAGCCCATGGCGTAGGTGAAGATCATCTGCGCCACGACGGAGGCCAGCCCCACGCCGAGCAGCGGCAGCGCCATGTCCGCGCTCAGGGGCCGCCAGTCCTGCACGGCGAAGGGCACGCCGACGAGCAGCCCGAAGAAGCAGAAGGAGAGGAAGATGGAGGCGGCATCGGTGTCGCCGCGCAGGGCGCGCAGGGCGATGACGGCCGCACCACTGAGGACGGCCGAGAGCGCCCCGGCCCACGCTCCCACGCCCAGCGTGAGGCCCACGCCGCCTTGCACCGTGCTCCAGATGACGAGCCCCGCTCCAAAGGTGGTGGCCATGAGGCCGGTGGCCAGGTAGCCGTTCACCCGCTCGCCGAGGATGAAGATGCCGAGGATGGCGGCGCAGATGGGCCAGCAGGCGTTGAGCAGCGTGGCGGGCCCCACCGCCAGCCGGTCGATGGCCACGAAATAGAAGTAGACGGAGCCGCCGCCGAAGATGCCTCGCAGCGCCCAGAGCCCGGGCCGTCCCATGCGGGGACGGGTGCCGGTGAGCGGGAAGTAGAAGGCGAGGAAGACGAGCCCGATGGCGAAGCGGGCACACACCACCTGCCCCACGGACAGCCGGCCCGCCACCGTGCGGGCGCAGAAGGCCATCACGGCGAACATGAAGCTGGAGATGACGAGCAGGGGCGAGCCGCGCAGACGCTCGGGGATGGGGGGCATGGGCGCGGCACCCTAACGCGGAACCGCCCGCCTCCCCAGTCCCCCTCGCCCGCTTGCCCCCCACCCGGGCGGCGCGGGGATTCGCATTGAAAATCCAGGCGTTCAGCATCATTCAACCCCCCGGCAAACCGCGCGCCCACAATCCCCCTACCTGCGCGCCCTTTCAGTGGTAGATCGCGCCCCCATGTCCGAGCCCGACGTCATCTCCATCCGCGGAGCCAAGGAGCACAACCTCAAGAACATCTCCCTGGAGATTCCGAAGAAGAAGCTGGTGGTGTTCACCGGCGTCTCCGGCTCGGGGAAGAGCTCGCTGGCGTTCGACACGCTCTACGCCGAGGGCCAGCGCCGCTACGTGGAGAGCCTCTCGGCGTACGCGCGGCAGTTCCTCGGGCAGATGGAGAAGCCCAAGTACGACACCATCCGGGGCCTGTCGCCCACCATCTCCATCGAGCAGAAGGCGGCCAGCAACAACCCGCGCTCGACGGTGGGCACCGTCACCGAGGTGCACGACTACCTGCGCGTGCTCTTCGCCTCGGTGGGCGTGCAGCACTGCCCCAACTGCGGCAAGCGCGTGGGCAAGCAGAGCGCCCAGCAGATCGTCGACACGCTGATGGAGTCGCCCGCGGGCACCAAGGTGATGGTGCTGGCCCCCGTGGTCACCAACCGCAAGGGCGAGCACAAGGACATCCTCACCGAGGCGCAGAAGCGCGGCTTCTCCCGCGCGCGCGTGGACGGCAAGGTGAAGAGCCTGGAGGAGCGCATCGAGCTGGACAAGAAGTCCAAGCACGACATCGCGCTCATCATCGACCGGCTGGTGCTCAAGCCCGAAATCCGCACGCGGCTCACCGACGCGGTGGAGACGGCGCTGCGCGAGGGCAAGGGCATGCTCATCCTCACGGATGAGACGGGCAACCCGGCGAGCGATCGCATCATGAGCGAGCTCAACGCCTGCCACACGTGCGGCCTGTCCTTCGGCGAGCTGAGCCCCTCCTCGTTCTCCTTCAACAACCCGCTGGGCATGTGCCCGGACTGCAACGGCCTGGGCACCAAGGCGGAGATGGATCCGGAGCGCATCGTCCCGGACCCCTCGCGCAGCCTGCGCGACGGCGCGGTGGAGCCGTGGGCCAGCGGCATGAACAAGGGCGAGGGCTGGACGGCGGACTTCGTGGACAGCCTGGCCGAGAACTTCGACATCGACCTGGACACGCCGTACGGCAAGCTGCCGGCGAAGGCGAAGAAGATCCTGATGTACGGCGCCGAGGGCAAGCGCTTCACCGTGAAGTGGGGCGATGGCGGCCGCTACGAGATGGAGTGGGAGGGCCTGGTCAACAGGCTGATGCGCGGCTTCAAGACGACCACGTCCGAGGCGATGCGCACCTACTACCAGAAGTTCTTCAGCGACAAGCCGTGCCCCACGTGCGAGGGCGCGCGCCTGAAGCCGGAGAGCCGGGCGGTGAAGGTGCACGGGCGCTCCATCGTGGAGCTGAGCCGGCAGACGATCGGCGATGCGCTGCGCTGGCTCCGGGACATGCAGCTCACCGAGACGGAGCGGAAGATCGCCACCGAGCTGCTCAAGGAGATCCGCAGCCGCCTGGGCTTCCTGGAGGACGTGGGCCTGGCGTACCTGACGTTGGATCGCACGGCGTCCACGCTGTCCGGCGGCGAGAGCCAGCGCATCCGCCTGGCGTCGCAGATGGGCAGCGAGCTGACGGGCGTCATCTACATCCTCGATGAGCCGTCCATCGGCCTGCACCAGCGCGACAACGGCAAGCTGCTGGCCACGCTCAAGCGGCTGAGGGACCTGGGCAACTCCGTCGTGGTGGTGGAGCACGACGAGGAGACGATGGAGGAGGCGGACTGGCTGGTGGACTTCGGGCCGGGCGCGGGCGAGCTGGGCGGCCAGGTGGTGGCCGAGGGCACGCCGGCGCAGGTGATGGCCAACGAGAAGAGCTCCACCGGCGCGTACCTCTCCGGCCGCAAGGAGATTGAGATCCCCGAGCAGCGGCGCGTTCCCGGCAAGGCGAAGGTGGTCATCCAGGGGGCGAAGGAGAACAACCTCAAGGACGTCACGGCGGAGATTCCGCTGGGGCTCTTCGTGGCCGTCACCGGCGTGTCGGGAGCGGGCAAGTCCACGCTCATCAATGAGATCCTCTACCCCGCCGCGGCGCGCGCCCTGTACGAGAGCCGCGAGGTGCCGGGCAAGCACAAGGCCATCACGGGCCTGGAGCACCTGGACAAGGTCATCGACATCGATCAGCGGCCGATTGGACGGACGCCGCGCAGCAACCCGGCCACGTACACGAAGCTGTTCGACGCCATCCGCGACGTGTTCGCGATGACGCCAGAGGCACGGGCGTTCGGGTACACGCCGGGCCGCTTCTCCTTCAACATCAAGGGCGGACGCTGCGAGGCGTGCGAGGGCGATGGCGTGAAGCTGGTGGAGATGCACTTCCTGGCGGACGTGTACGTGCCGTGCGAGGTGTGCAACGGCAAGCGCTTCAACGAGGCCACGCTGCGGGTGCGCTACAAGGGGAAGAACATCGCCGAAGTGCTCGAGATGAGCGTGCGCGAGGCGATGCAGCACTTCGGCGCGCACAAGGACATCATGCGCGTGCTCCAGACGCTGGAGGACGTGGGCCTGGGCTACATCCGGCTGGGGCAGAGCTCGCCCACGTTGTCGGGTGGCGAGGCGCAGCGCATCAAGCTGGCACGCGAGCTGGCGCGCGTGGCCACGGGCCGCACGCTGTACATCCTGGACGAGCCCACCACGGGCCTGCACTTCGAGGACATCCGCAAGCTGCTGCACGTGCTCAACCGGCTGGTGGAGGCGGGCAACTCGGTGCTCGTCATCGAGCACAACCTGGACGTCATCAAGAGCGCGGACTGGATTCTGGACATGGGGCCCGAGGGCGGCGCGGGTGGCGGCCAGTTGCTGGCCGTGGGCACGCCCGAGCAGGTGGCGGAGGTGAAGGACAGCCACACCGGGCGCTACCTCAAGCACGTGCTGACGAAGTCCCGGAAGAATCGCGTGGGCCGCAAGCCGCCCGAGAAGGCCGCCCCCGCGGCCTGACGAGGTGCGGCACCGCGTTCTTTACTTGCGCCCCCCTCCCTCCTGCGCTGGCATCAGTCTCCACCACTCACGCAGGGGGGAGCACCGTGTCCGAGTCATCTCTCGCCGCACCGCAGCTCGTCATCAACAGCCGCATGCTGTACTCGAGCTGGATTCCC
Organism: Archangium gephyra; assembly: GCF_042230915.1. Taxonomy (GTDB): domain Bacteria; phylum Myxococcota; class Myxococcia; order Myxococcales; family Myxococcaceae; genus Archangium; species Archangium gephyra_B. Next base: position 8,307,375 of record NZ_CP102578.1, read on the forward strand.
GCGGACCCGCAGGCCGCCGCCGCGCTGCTGCCCAAGGGTCTCCAGCCCGCCGCCAACCGCGCCATCTACATGAACCAGTACGTCGTCGACTCGGAGGATCAGACCTCGAGCTTCGGCGCCTACTCGCTCACGTACCTGGGCCTGGACCTGGCGGGCCGCACCGCGCCGGATGGCGTGACGCCCTCGCGCTTCTTCACGCATTACTTCAACTCCTCGGAGAAGGTGCGCGCCTACGTGCGCGAGCGCGGCGTGCCCGCCTCCGCCGGAACCACCACGCTGGAGCTCAACGGTGGCGAGCTGGTGGCCACCACGCGCGTGGATGGCACGCCCATCATCCGCACCGTGGCCCGGGTGGGCGCGAAGATCTCCTCGGTGGCGCGCGGGCACCTCACCTACGTAACGCTGGTGAATGGCAAGCTCGTGGCCGGCAACTACCCCTACGTGGGTGAGCTGGCCTCGCCCTTCGAGCTGGTGTCGCTCGAGTTCCTCGCCAAGGACCACCCCGTCTACGCGCTGCGGCCCTCGAGCCCCCTGCAGAAGGTGGAGGGCTGGTGCTGGTACGCCCCGCGCGACTCCTTCGTCTACCCGGGCGGCGAGTACGAGTACAAGCAGTAGGGCCCCGCCCTGAGGGACTCATGAGGATGCCATGATGAAACCGTGAGCCAGCGGGCCTCGGGCTCGTGGCACCTTGTCCCCATCATGGGGATTGCCAACATGTACCGGGGACGGACGCTCCAGAAGATGGGCGTCGTCCTGGCCTTGAGCCTGTCATCCGCGGCGGTGGCCCAGGACCCGACGCTCGCCCAGTTCCTCGCGTTGAACCGGCCCACGGACAAGCGGGGCGCGGCCCGCTCCTTCGAGGGTCTCGCCGGCATGTCTCCGGGCGTACGGAGCGAAGCATACGGCGTGTCCATCCACGGAGCGTCCTCCTTCGAGAACGCATATCTGGTGGACGGCCTCTCCACCACCGACCCGGTGCTCGGCGTCAATGCCCTGCCGCTGAGTGTCGAGTTCCTCCAGGACGTCTCGGTCTTCACCGGTGGCTACACGCCGGAGTACGGTCGCGCCACGGGAGGCATCCTCCGCGTCCAGACGCGCTCTGGCTCCAACGAATTCCACGGCTCGGTGTTCAGCCACTGGGTCCCGGGTTTCCTGGGAGGGACGCCCACCCCCGCTTCCGGGCCCACCTGGACCATCTCAGGCCAGAACGCGCTCAGCCTCCAGGCGGACGCCGGTGCCACCCTGGGAGGCCCGATCCTGAAGGACCGGCTGTGGTTCTTCGCCGGCGTGGCCCCGGCGCTCACCCGCGTGGAGCACACGCGCACCCTCAACGCCCTCGGGCCCGGTCCGGACGGCGCCAGCGTCAGCCTGCCGATTCCTGGCACCTCGCACTTCTTCCACGCCGAGGAGCGCAGCCTCCAGGCGATGGGCAAGCTGACCTACCTCATCGATGGCCAGAACAACGTGTCGCTGTCGGTCATCACCACGCCAGCCCGCTCGGGCGGAGAGGACACGCTCGCCGTGGACCCGCTGACCGGCGGCGTCCGGGAGTTCATCAACGGGAGTCCCACCGCCCTGCTCCATCGTGAGCTCGACAGCAACTTCACGATGGCCGCCTTCAAGTACAGCGGCTCGCACATGGACTACCGGCTGCTCGTCGACGCCAACCTCGCCTGGTCCCGCCAGACGGCCTCCGATACGCCTTACGGCACGGGCCTCGCGTCCCTCGTGTTCCCGGAGAGGAGGCCCGTGACGTACTACGAGCCCTCCGTGCCGGACGCGGCGCTCTCCTGCGGCACCGATCCCGCCGAGCAGCTCGCGAGATGCCCCGTCCAGTACTACGAGACGGGTGGCGCGGGCCTCCAGTCCATCGCCACGGTGGACCGCTACCAGGCCAACGCCCAGGCCAGCTGGTTGATGGACCTGCTCGGCCCCCACGTGGTGAAGGCCGGCGTGGACGCGGAGCACCTCGACTCCGAGCAGGTCCGGCGCGGCTTCTGGAACGGATACGACCGCGACACCCTCGGTGGCTTCGTGCAGGACAGCTGGACCCTCGCCAACCGGCTCACGGTGAACGCCGGTGTCCGCTACGACGCGCAGTGGCTGAACACGCCTGGAGACCCCCGGACCTTCGTGCTGGGCCAGCAGTTCTCGCCGCGCGTGGGACTGGCCGTGGATCCGCTGGCCTCCGGCCGGATGAAGCTCTTCACCCACTACGCGAAGTACCGCGGACAGGTGCCACTCGCCCTGCTCAACGGCGTCTTCCCTTCCCTCACGGACCAGGAGCCCGTGGACCCCGGCCTCGTTCCCCCCTCGTCCAGCGAGCTCGTCGCGGGCGCCGAATTCGAGGTACTGCCACGAACCCGGTTGCTCGCCACCTATACCCACCGCGGCTTGGATTCAGCCGTGGAGAACCTGGACCATGGCGATGACATTCGCCCCACCTTCCTGGGCAACCCGGGCCTGGGACTCGCCAGGGATTTCCCGAAGGCGGAGCGCACCTACGATGAGGTGACGGTAGTGCTGAGCGGGATCCTCCCCACGGGCTGGCTGGCTCAGGCGAGCTACACCTGGTCACGCCTGTACGGCAACTACGCGGGCACCTTCCGGCCCGGCCTCGGCTGGGGCGAACCGATGCTCCGGTCCGACTTCGACTTCCCCTCTCAACTGCCGAACCGGTCGGGGCTCCTCCCGAACGATCGCACGCATACCATCAAGGTCTTCAGCGCCAAGGAGCTCGCCATCACCCAGTGGCTGAGCGCCAGCCTGGGCCTGTCCTACCGAGGCCAGTCGGGCACCCCCATCAACTACCTCGGCGGCCACCCGCGCGCCGGCATGGGTGAGACCTTCGTGCTGCCGCGCGGCTCCACCGGGGAGCGCACGCCCTGGGTCCACACGCTCGACCCCAGCCTCGATGTGACCTACCGGCTCGGCAAGCAGACGTCGGTGTCCCTCCTCGTGCAGGTGTTCAACGTGTTCAACTTCCAGGAGGTCACGCGCGTGAACGAGCACTACACCTACGCCAGCGTGCTGCCGCTCGAGGCCCGGGTGGCGCCCGGTGCCCTCACCCCGGACAGGGTGCAACGCACCGACGGCGAGCCGCTCACCGCGGGCGACGTCAACCGGGAGTTCCAGAAGCCCACCCAGTACCAGGCGCCGCGGCAGGTGCGCATCGGCCTGCGCTACACCTTCTGAGCCACGCGGGAGGCGCGTGGCCCCACGGGCTCAGGCAGCGCTCGCCTTGGGGGGCATCGTGGCCATCTCCGCCACGGTCTGCGGCTCGTTCGACCAGAAGCGCAGCCACTCCGCGTGCAGCGCCCGGGCGTCCTGCCGGCCCAGCTCGATGAGGATGTCCGCGAAGCCGCCATCGAAGAGCAGGTAGGAGGCCAGGTCCGCCTCGTGCGCCGCGTCCCGGTCCACCAGCCGGAGGATCGCCTTGTGCGCCAGGCCGTTGCTGCGGCGGCGGAACTCGGGCGTGCGGACGTACTCTGCGGCCAGCGCGCCGATGTCCTTCGAGGGCCGCACCAGCAGCTCCCGCACGTAGCGCAGCGGCTGGCTGCGGTGGTGTCCCAGCACCTCGCTGAGCGTCCGCGCGAAGTCCTTCCCGTAGGCCACCGTCCCCGCCTCGAGGATGGCGTTGAGCCGACGCAGCCGGCCGAGGTCCTGATCCGTGCGGTCCATCATCAACGTGTTGAGCATCTTGCCCGCGAGGAAGGGCGCGGTCGCCAGGGCCTGCTCGCGCTCCTGCTCGGTGCTCGACTGGGTGCCCTCCGGCTTCCGGGCGCGGATCGCCTCGTGCCGCAGCGAGATGACGATCACCCGCTGCGCCCCCAGCCGCAGCGCCGGGCTGAGCGGGACGTTGAGCCGCAGCCCTCCATCCACGTGCAGCTCGCCCCCCAGCCGTACGGCCGGGAAGACGACCGGGATGGCCGCCGAGGCCAGGGCATGGTGCGGGGTGATGCGCGTGGCCATGGCCTGGTACGAGGGATCATTCCCCCACGCGGGGACGCTGCCGCCGTGCCGCTGGACGAACACCGAGGCCCGTCCGCTGCCCACGTGCGTGGTGCTCACCGCGAGCGCCTCGATATGGCCCCTGCGCACGTTGCGGGCAATGCCCAGCCAGGGGATGCCGCGGCTCACGATGGCCCGCAGCCCGCGGGGATCCACCAGCCCGCCGTACTGGAGATCTCTCGGATGGGGCGCCGGTTTGCCGAGCGCCTCGCGCAGCACCCGGAAGACGTCCCCCACGCCGACCCGGAGCACCTCCTCCACCTTCATCCCGGTCCAGTGCGCCCGCATGCCCCGGCCCTGCGAGCCTGGCTGGTCGCTCGTCGCGGCGAGGTAGCAGGCGTGGATGGCGCCCACCGACGTGCCCGCCAGGATGTCCAGCTTCAGCGGGCGGCCGAGCTCCGGCTCCAGCTCCTCGCGCAGATAGGAGAGGACTCCGGCCTCATAGGCCCCTCGCGCGGCCCCACCTCCCAGCACCAGACCCGTCTTCAGCCCGGACATCATGGCGATCACCTCTCTGGAAGAGAGTCTACGGTGGATGGCCCTGTGACAGCGAGGGCGCCCCTGCCTACAGGGGCCCACAACGCGGGGGGTCGTGGCCGTGGACGCACCGCCTGTCTGGGTGGGGGCGTTGAGCACCCGGCATCCACCGGCCTATCGTGGCGCCCTCTTTCGACTTCGGCAGCACGAGGGGACAACCCGGTGAGCAACGCACCCATGAAGAACGAGCAGCAGCAGTCCGCGGCAACGTCCATCCGGGCGGCCGCCGCCCAGAAGCCTGGCGCGTTGCGCTCGGTGGGCTCGTTCTCCAAGGCCGGTGCCGCCGCGGCCACCGTTGCCTCCCGGGCGCTGGGGCTCGGAGCCCTCGGCTTCGTGCTCGGAATCGTGGCCTTCCTCATCGAGAAGGTGACCGGGCTGCTCGCGCACCCGGCGGAGTACTGGGGCACGCTTGTCTACGTCCTGCTCCCCGTCTACATGGCCGCGGGCGCCATCGGGCTCGGGACGGCGGGGCTGTGGCGCGGCATCGGCCGCGTGGCGATGAACCTCGTGAAGGAGCACAAGATCTGCCAGCGCATCGTCGAGCGCGTCTTCGAGCGGGCGGCCATCCTCGCCGAGGGCGCGAGCACGCCGGAGCTGCTCCGCAAACCCCTGCCCATCCAGAAGCTGCGGGACGTGCTGAGCCGGGCCATCACCGCGTACGCCACGAGCGACGACGACGAGGAGGGCCTCAAGGGCTTCACCCGCTCCATCATCCGGCGCCTCAAGCTCCGGGTGTGCCTCCACGTCGAGACGAAGCTCATCGAGCTCATCGGCGAGGAGGCCCGCGATCGGAGCACCGTGGAGCTGACGCTCGAGCGGCTCCAGGAGCTGGCCGAGGAGAAGCTGGACGAGCGCGTGATGGACGCGCTGGATGGGGCGCGCAACCAGCAGGCGATGGTGTGGGGCGGACTGTTCGCCGCCGTGGTGGTGCTCCCGCCCATCGCGCTCGCGCTGCTGCGCTAGCCGTGCGCCGCCGTGAGCTCAGCCGGAGTGGGGCGGCTCCCGCCGGTCGCTCACGATGCGGCCATCCACCACCTCGATGATGCGGTCGCACCGCTGGGCCATCCGGGGGTCGTGCGTGACGATGAGGAACGTCATCCGCTGCTCGCGGTTGATGTGGCGCAACAGCTCGAACACCTGGGCGCTCGTGCCGGTGTCGAGGTTGCCCGTGGGCTCGTCCGCCAGCACGAGCGCGGGTGACATGACGAGTGCCCGGGCAATCGCCACACGCTGCTGCTGGCCTCCGGACAGCTGACCCGGGTGGGCCCCGGCACGCTCCTTCAGCCCCACCTGCGCGAGCAGCTCCAAGGCGCGCGTGCGCATCCGCTCGTCCGGCCAGCCCCGCTCCGCCAGCGCCGGCATCATCACGTTCTCCAGCGCGGTGAAGGCCGGCATCAGGTGGTGGAACTGGAAGATGAAGCCCAGGGTCCGCGCCCGCAGCCGCGCGAGTGAGTCCTCGTCCAGCCCGCGCGTGTCCTGCCCCTGGAGGAGCACCCGGCCGCTGGTGGGCCGATCCAACAGGCCGATGATGTTGAGCAGGGTGCTCTTCCCCGAGCCGGACGGGCCGATGAGCGCGGCGAATTCGCCCTGCTCCAGCGTCAGGTCGATGCCATGCAGGACACGGGTGACGACCTCCTCCCCGTACTCCTTGATGACGCCCTCCAGGCGCAGGACGGGCTCAGGTTTCACGGATGACCACCGCCGGATCCAGTCCCGAGGCCCGGCGCGCCGGAACCACCGCCGACAACAACCCGGTGACAATCGCCACCGTGGAGGCCGTGAGGAAGAGCTTCGCGTCCAGCTGGACGGGGAACGTCGGCGAGCCGTCCGGGTTGGTGGCCAGGCTCGCGAAGAAGCGCGCCAGCCCCGCCCCCATCAGGCCCCCCAGCACCGAGCCCACCAGCCCCACCACCGCCCCCTGGATGAGGAACACCCGCAGCACCTGGCGCGTCGTCGTCCCCATGGCCTTGAGGATGCCGATCTCCCGCGACTTCTGCACCACCGACACCACCAGCACCGAGGCAATCCCCAGCGCCACCGCGATGATGACGAAGAACTGGATCATGTACCGCGAGCTGCTCTGCGACTGGAGCGCCACCAGCAATTGCGCGTTGAGCGTCATCCAGCTCTCGGCCACCAGGCCCGTGCGCTGGGAGAGCGTCTCCGCGAGCGCCCGGGCCCCGAAGAGGTCCGTCACCCGCAGCTCCAGCGTCGTCACCCCGCCCACCAGGCCCAACAGCGTCTGTCCCGAGCGTAGCGGGACCAGCACCCAGCGCTCGTTCACCTCCTGGTTGCCCAGATCGAAGAGGCCCGTCACCCGGAAGGAGTCCGCCCGGCCGTCCGCCGTGGTGACGCGCAGCGTGTCGCCCACCGTCACCCCGAGCTCCTTGGCCAGCTTGGTCCCGATGACCGCCTCCGCGCCCAGCAGCCGCCACTGGCCCGCCACCAGCTTGGAGGGCACGTCGATGATGCGCTCGAAGCGCTCGGGCTCCACGCCGCGCACCACGATGGAGCGGCTCGCGGTGCCTCGCGAGGCCAGACCCGCGCCCGACACCGAGGGGGACACCGCCGTCACCCCGGGCGTGCGCTCCATCAGGCGCAGCACCTGCTGCCACTGGTCGATGGTGCGCAGCCGCTGCGCGGGCCGCACCACCTGCACGAGCGCGTCGGGCGAGGACACCAGCGGGCGCGCGGCCTCGTCCGGGGCCCGGAGGACGATGTGCGCCTGCGAGCCCAGCGTCTTGTCCACCAGGCTCGCCTGCAGCCCGTCGATGAGCGCCGAGAGGAAGATGATGACGGCCACGCCCACCGAGGCGCCCGCGAAGATGAGCGCCGTCTGGGCCCGGCCCTCCCGGAGGAAGCGCAGCGCGACGAAGAGCTCGAAGGGCATGGCTCACCCCTCCTCCGCCGGCCGCACCCGCTGGCCCGGCTTCACCTTCGCCGAGGTGGGAAGCACCCGGTCTCCCTCGGACAGGCCCTCCAGCACCTCCACCCTGTCCTCACCCCGGAGCCCCGTCTTCACCCCTACCCGCTCGGCCCGCCCGTCGCGGAGCACCAGCACCCAGGGCGACTCGGAGGAGGCCTCGTGCACCGCGTCCAGGGGCACCACCCGCACGTCCTCGCGCCGCCCCACCTCCACGTCCACCGACACCGTCATCCCCGGCCGCAGGTACTCCGGCGGCTGGGGCACCGCCAGCTTCACCTCCACCGTCCCCCGGTCCGGATTCACCGAGGGCGCCACCGTCTCCACCTCCGCGGAGAAACGCTCGCGCGGGAAGGCCTCCGCCGAGGCCACCGCCTTCTGCCCCTCGCGCAGGTACGCGAGGTTGCGCTCATCCGGCTCCACCGTCAGCTGCGTGCCGCCCAGCCTGGCCAGCGTGAGCAGCTTCGCGCCCGGCTGCACCGAGTCACCCGGCTCCACCTCGCGCGTCAACACCACCGCGGGCGTCGTCGCCGTGAGGGTCGCCTGGGCCCGCCGGGCCTCGGCCGCGCGCAGCTCCGCCTCGGCCTGGGCCAGGGCCGCCTCCGCCTGCCGCTGCTCGCTCCCGCCCTGCCCGCTGCCCGCCGCCTCCGCCCGCGCGCTCACCAGCCGGCTGCGCGCCACGTCGAGCGCCGTCACCGCCTCCTCGAGCTGCACGCGCGTCATCACCCCCGCCTCGGCGAGCGTCCTCGCCCGCTGCGCCTCGCGCTCTGCCCGGGCCAGTTCCGCCTCGGCCCGCCGCACCGCCTCCTCACGCTGGGGCACCCCCACCTCCTTCAGGCCGCCGAGCCGCGCCCGCGCCTGGGCCAACGCCGCGCGTGCACGCGCCACGTCCGCCTCCTGGGGGGCCGCATCCAGTTCCACCAGCACCTGGCCCGGCTGCACCCGGGCGCCCTCGTCCACCAGGACTCGTGCCACCGTGCCCGGCAGCTGGCTCGCCACCACCCACTCGGCCGGCGGCGACACCCGCCCGCTCATCACCACCCGGTGCACCAGCGGCCCGCGCTTCACCTCGAGGACGGGCACCTCCGGACCCCGGAGACTCCGCACCCCGCCCAGCGCCACCAGGAGCACCCCGGCCGCCAGCACGAGGCTCCACACCGGGTGCTTCTTCCAGAAGCCCGCCAGCCGCTTCCCCAGGCCCTTGCTGGATGATGCCATGCGAGTCCTTGCCGTCCGGGGCACTCCCGGGACGAGCCCTGCGTAATCGAGGCCCCGAGGCTTCGCAAGGCGGCTCGCCACGGCCACCCAGCCCGGGGAGGCAAGCAGCAGCGCGCCGAGCCGAAGAACTGGATGAACGACACGGCCCCGACCAGCCCACCCCGCAGGCCCTGCAGCCGTGCCCTCCGACGCCGCAGGGCGAACACCGCGCGCAGGAAGAAGGTGAGGACGTCGGAGAGCAGTTCGCCAGGGCACACGCTACCGTCAGCCTCCCAGGGGCCCCCGTGGAGCCCCTGCCTGCTTGTGGGGGCCAGGACCTACGAGAGCAAGAGGCCGAGGAGGGGCGCAGCCCGTGCCGGATTGCCCCCTTCCAGGGCCCTTGCGGACATGAACTGCCTGTGTTGCTGGTGTGATCTCGGGTTGTGCTCCCAGCGAGTGGGAGCCATGGCCAGGAGGATCCATATGCCGCGCTCGGCCGTCCTGCTGCTGTTGCTGTTCCTCTTGGGGTGCAGCGCCTCCACGAGGGTTGCCGTCCGCTTGGATACAGGCCAGGGCGAGCCCATCGTCCACATTCCGCGCCGCGACGTGAAGCCGGTAGCGGTGAGCCAAGAGGAGTTCGAGCAAGCCATAGCGAAGCACGCCCCCTGCGTGCCGGCCGTGGAACGGCCCCTGGAGCACGCCCGGCAAGTATTCGGAGTGCCCGAGCGAAGCGGCTGGTACCGATACGAGGGCAGGAGCCAGCGCCTCATGGCCACGGAGCCGGGGAGCACCAGGAACCTGCCCCTGTGGCCCGAGGACGAGGAGTTGAAGCGCCGCTACCTGCTGTGGTGTGACCACACGTGGGAAGGTGGAGATTGCCTACGCCTGCTGGTGGACAAGCCCTTCCTGGATGGGGATGCCAAGTACGTGCTGGCGATGGCGATTGCTCACAGCAAGGTACTGGGGGCCATGAAGGAGGAACTCGCCCGGATGGTGAGCCCCCAGGCGGTGGTGGCCACAGTGGTGGGCGGCCTGACCATGTACGCGATCTTGCTCGCACTACCCGAGCCGGTGAGCAAGGGCATCTCCGCGCTGATGACGCTCGGGGCCATGGCCTACCTGGGATGGGACACGGTGTGGCGCCTCATTGATGGGTGGCTGGTGCTGATGAAGGAAGTGGATGAGGCCACCACCTTCGACGGCATCTCCGCCTCCGGAGAGAAGTTTGGGGACACGATGGGTGAGAAGGCAGCTCGAGCCTTCGTCATGCTGGGCACGGTGGCCCTGGGGAACACGGCTTCGGGGATGGCGACGGCCCTGCCGAAGTTGCCTGGGGCCGGGCAGGCCACGGTGGTGGCCGAGACGCAGATGAACATCCGCTTCACGGCCCCAGCGCTGGCGCAGGTGGAGTCGGTCGCCATCACGGCCGAGGGCGTCAGCATCGCTCTGGCCCCCAACGCAGTCGCCATGGCGGCTCGCGACAGCTCGAGCAGCAGCGCCGTAGGAAGATTCAGAGCAGGAACCTACGGTGAGCTCAAGAATGCTGGCATCAAGGACGCTCACCATGTGATTCAAGATGCCGCCGTCCGCGAGCTGCCCGGATATGACAGTCGTGCAGCCCCTGCTGTTGAACTGAAGGGTCCAGCGACCCGCATTGGCACTGCACACTATGAGGCGACTCAGGCTCAGCGTCAGGCCGGGGGAGGGACCTATGCTGACGAGCGCAGGATCGCCTATGAGGCCCTGCGACGAGCAGGGCTGTCACATGAAGAGGCGCAAACGCTTATTGGCCGCGCCGATGACTACTTCAAATCGATCGGCGTCACGCCATCAACACCGACCCGAATCCCCGGCAATCGGTAGGAGGCCGCACTGTGGACGTGAACTTGATGGGTCAGGTTCGGCGCCTGATAGAGGATCTGGCGGCAGGACGGTATGCGGAGCTCGCAGCGGATGGCCGAGCAGGGCGCCTGACCGAGGCGGAGTTGAGAACTGCTGTCGAGCAGTACGGGCGGACTCTTGTTCCCTTACCTGCTGCCGGTGAGATGCTTGTAGATATCCATGAGCAGACGTCTCAGCCGGATGCGGTCACCCTGGATGTACCTCTGTGGACCCGGGAGGAAGGCCGCAGCGACCTGACACTTTCGGTGACTGCGATCAAGCAGGGCGAAACCTACACTGTCGAAGTGGACGATCTGCACGTTCTTTAGGGCCTGATGGCCCAGGGAATTGGGTCCAGGAGCTTGTCGGAATATCCCACCGTAGAGGGTGGACGGTGGTGCGTCTCGACAAGCGGTCCTTCGCCGCTCGTCGAGGTCGGACAGTCTGTCTTGGGGGGCAACCCTGCGCGGGCCCGGAGGGAGCGGCTCAGTTCCGGCCAATCAAGACCGCATCCTCGGTCTTCGTGTCCACGGTGTTGTCCTCGGGGTTCACGTCGATGAGGAGATGGCGCGGATCGATGCCGGCGCGCGCGGGCCGCTGGGGCACCGTCACGGTGAGGCGTTGCTCTCCCGAGCGCACCCGGGTCATGCGCAGGTGCAGGGGCTCGCCCTGCCCTTCCCCCTCCGCCGCCGCGTAGACGCCGAGCTCGACGGGCTCGTCCATCGGCACCTCGGTGAGGTGGCCCACCTCGTCCACCACCACCTTGCGCGCCACCACGTCGAGGCTCACCCGCCAGGTGCCCCCCTCCGCGGGCTCCACCGTGGCCCGCTTCGTCTTCAGCTCCCAGTAGGTGTTGGCGGCGAAGAGGTCGTGCAGCAGGCCCTGCTGCTCCGGCGGGGTGACGGCCCGCAGCTCGCGGTACAGGTCGAGCGAGGTGGGCAGGGGCGGCTGCCCGGCGCCGTACTTCTCCATCATCGTGCGCAGCGCCCCGTTCACCCGGGCCTCCCCCACGTACTCGCGCAGCGCGAACATGGCGAAGGGGCCCTTGCGGTACGCGTGGAACCACTCCACGGCCTGCAACAGCGGCACGCCAGCGCGCGAGCGGGGCGTGAGGTACTCGATCCGCAGCAGCGCCAGCAGCCGCTCCAGGTGCGCGCGGCCGTAGGTGCGCTCCACCACCCCCAGGGCCGAGTACCAGGACAGGCTCTCGTTGAGCAACGGCGCACCCACCACGGGCGCGGGCTTCAGCTGGTTGCCCCACCACTTGTGCGCCACCTCGTGGGCAACGACCGCGAAGGGGAAGTCCACCTCGCGCGGGTCGGCCTCGGGCTGAAGCTGCGAGAAGCCCTCCCTGTACGAGACGTTCACCGGCGCGGAGTGCAGCCCGATGCCTCCGCCCGCGTGCTCCACGAAGCGCAGCTGGCGGTGCGGGTAGGGGCCGAACTGCTCGGTGAGGAAGTCGAGCGAGGCCTGCATGCCGTGCAGGATGCGCTCCACGTTGCCGGGGTGGCCCGGGTGGTGGAACACCTGCAGGGACACATCCCTCCAGCGCGCCTCGCGCACCGCGTACGCGGCCGAGTAGAGCGCGTAGTCGTGGGAGATGGGCACGTCGGTCACGTAGTGGAAGTAGCGGCGGCCGCCCTCCGTCCACTCGCGGCGCAGGGCCCCGGGGGCCACGGCCACCTGGCCCTCGTCGGTGCCCACCACCGCGTCGAAGGCGATGCGCCCGGCCCCCTGCTCCCGCAGGTCCTCGCTGTCCTCCAGCGTGGGGACGGGGGGCCGCGGCGCGAGGCCGTGGGCGCGGCGCACGCCTGCCTCGTTGAGCTCGCGGCTCTCCTGGTACCCGATGGCCGGCAACCAGCGGCGCGGCAGGACGTAGGTGCCATTGCGCACGACGGACGCGTCGGCCTGGCCGTGGGTGAAGCCCCGGGGCGCGAAGCGCACCTCGAAGCCCAGCTCCAGGGCCTCCCCCGGCTGCAGCGGCGGCTGCAGCGTGTAGACCGAGTGGCCGAGCTCCGCGTCCACGAGTGAGGGCGTGGCGGCCCGGTCGAAGCGCAAGGGGCCCGTCTCCACGTCCTCGGCGAGGCCGACGTGCAGGGTGGCCATGGCCTCACGGCTGCGGTTGACGAGCGTATAGGTGCCGCGCAGCTCCGCCCGGCGGTGCCGCGGGTGCAGCTCCACGTGCAGCTGCACGGAGGTGAGCTGTGGCTGCGGCAGGCGCGCGTACTGGCCGTAGCGCCGCTCGTACTCCGCCCGCGCCTCTTCGACCTGGGCGCGGGTGCGGAACGGGTGGAGGACGTGCGTGTTGTACGCGATGAAGCCGCCCACCCCGAGGACGGCCGCGCCGGCCAGCGCCCCGGTGAGGGCCACGGGCCGCGTGAGCCGGCGGCGCGCGAGCAGGAGCCGCTCGCGCGGGCCCGACACCCGGCCCCGCACCCACAAGAGCCGCGCGGCCACCGCGAGCAGCAGCGCCCACGCGGCCCAGTACGCCTTGAACCAGGCCCAGGCCGTCAGGTGCGGGCCGAAGCCGCTCAGGTCGTTGTACTCCCAGCCAGGGTCGGACCCGTACACCCACAGGGGGTCCTCGAGCCCGAGCGAGGGCCCGAAGAAGCGCAGGCCGTAGACGAGCAGCAGCACCGCGTGGCCGGCGTACTTGTGGTCCACCAGCACGTGCACGCCCAGGCCGAGCAGCGCGAAGAGCAGGTGGTCGGCGAGCTTCAGGCCGAAGAGGACGGACAGGTACACCCGCGGCTCGAAGGCGGTATGACCCAGCCCCACCTGGATGAGCAAGGACGTCGCCGTCAGCGCCGCCTGCAGCAGCACGATCATCAGCACGAGCCCCGCGAGCTTGCCGAGGAAGGGGACCCAGTCTGGCGTGGGCGCGGCGTCCGCCAGCTCGCTCACCCCCGCCTCCCGCTCGCGCCACACCAGGCCCCCGGCGCAGAAGATGACGAGCAGCGGCATCACCATGCCCAGCAGGTCCCCGTTGGCGCTGATGAACTCGGTGAGGAGCCGGGTGGAGGGCGCCTTCGGCACCCCCATGTGCTGCATGATCTCGGGGGCGACGAGCAGCAGGAACAGCGGCATGAGCACGAGCGCGGCGCCGCCCGGGCCGGCAATCAGGGCGCGCAGCGACTGCGCCGCGACCGCCCACACCTGGCGCGTCCGGGCCACGGCACCCGGAGCGGGCCGCACCGGGGGCACGGTGATGGGACCGATGCGGGCCGGCGGCGGCAGGACGGCGGCTGCGCGCCGGCCGCGGCCCGCATCGACGCCCGGGTGGGCGAAGCGGAAGCGCAGGTGGGTGAAGGCGAGCGCCGCCACCGCGAGGGCGAGCCACAGCAGGCGGTTGGCGGCCAGCGCCTCGGCGAGCTCGAGCAGCCCCGTGTTCTTCTCCCCGGGCGTCCAGGACTGCGACAGCTCGTTGACCACGGTGAAGCCGAGGGGGTCCACGAGCTTGCCAGCCCCCCAGTTCCGCAGCGCGCCTGCCACGTAGATGCGCCCCGCGAGGGTGGTGGCGAAGAGCAGCACCGCGACGAGGTAGGCCGTCATCGCGCGCCGGCTCAGCACCGCGAGGCTGAACATCAGCGCGCAGGCGACGAAGGCGTTGGGCAGGGTGATGCAGAGGTAGACGCCGGCGTACGCCGCGGGCCGCAAGGGCCCGAGCAGCTCGGGCTCGGGGCCCGGCGCGTAGGCGGCGAGCAGCAGGCCCAGGGGCACCGCGAGCACCACGAGCGCCGTCAGGGTGAACGCCGCGAGGAAGCGCCCGCCGAGGTAGGCCGTCCTGCCCACCGGCGTGGTGTAGAGGAGCGGATGCATGCGCAGCTGCACGTCGCGCGCGGCCGCGTCGCCGGCGAGGGGTGCTGGGACCAGCAGGCCCATCAAGCTGCCCAGCACGGAGACGACGCCCAGCGCGAAGGGCGAGTTGAAGAGGTAGCCGCCATCACGCGCTTGCTCGATCTGGGCCTCGGTGGCCACCTGGTAGACGAACCCGAGCAGCAGCACGAAGGAGAGCCAGGGCATGACGCGGCGCGCCTGCAGGCCGAGCTCGTAGCGGAAGATTTCGCGCAGCATCATGACGCCACCTCGAGCCGGGGCTGCACGGCGCGGGAGACTCCGTGGCCTCCCATCACGCGGAAGTAGACGTCCTCGAGGCCGGGCTCCGCCGGCTCGAACCCCTCGCCCGGCAGGGCCTCGGCGTACACGCGCACCACGGTGCGCCCGGCCAGCAGCCGGGTGGAGAGGACCGCGTGGGTGCGCTCGAGCGCCTCGAGCTCGCCGCGGGGAACGACCTTGCGCCAGATGCGCCCGCGCAGCGCCTCCACCTCGCGCAGCGGCTCCCCCTCCAGGAGGATGGTGCCGCGGTCGATGATGGCCATGCGGCTGCACAGCTCCGCCACGTCCTCCACGATGTGCGTGGAGAGGAGGACGACGCTGCGCTCGCCCAGGCCGCTCAGCAGGTTCAAGAAGCGCACCCGCTCGGCGGGGTCGAGGCCGGCGGTCGGCTCGTCGACGATGATGAGCCGCGGGTCGCCCAGCAGCGCGACGGCGACGCCGAAGCGCTGCCGCATGCCCCCAGAGAAGCCGCCCAGCTTCTGCTTGCGCACGTCGTGCAGGTTCACCTGATGCAGCAGCGCGTCCACCGTCTCGCGCCGCACCCGCCGGTCGGTGAGGCCCTTGAGCACCGCGAAGTGCTCGAGCAGCCGCTCCGCGCTCTCCCGCGGGTACACGCCGAACTCCTGCGGCAGATAGCCGAGCGACTCGCGCGCCCGCTCCTTGTCCTTCAGCACGTCCACGTCCCCCAGGTGGACGCTGCCGCGGTCGGGCTCCTGCAGCGTGGCCAGCGTGCGCATCAGCGTGGACTTGCCCGCGCCGTTGGGGCCCAGGAGCCCGTACATCCCGGCGGGGATCGTCAGCGACACGTCCTTGAGCGCATGCACGCCGTTGGCGTACGTCTTGGAGAGGTTGCGAATCTGCAGGTCCATGGGAGCACCGGGGGTGAGGGAACAGCGGGCAAGGCGGGGGCGGCGTCGTCCCCGCGAGCGGTGCGGGGACGGAAAGGAACAGGACGGTGCTGCGTCTCAGGGCGCGGCGGGGCTCAGCGGCGCCGCTGCTCCCGGTGGCGGGAGGCGGCGGCCCACAGGAGGGCGAGCGCCGCGCCCGTCCACAGCAGCGTGGCGAGGGCCCAATCCCCGACGTCCGGCAGGCCCCACCAGGCGTTGACGACCTCCCCGCCCGGCAGCCGCACCTCCCCGCTGAGGGACTCGGTGCGCGCGGAGAGGAGCGCGTCCAGCCCGTAGCGGCCCTCGAGGAGCGGGGCGAGGCCGGGGGCGAATTCATCGAAGAACCAGTTCACCCTCAGCAACTGGGCCAGGGTGACGGTGAGGACGACGCCGAAGACGAACCCGACCACCCAGCGCAGCGGGTGGCGCAGGCCCAGCGCCATCGCGCTGCCGAAGAGATAGAGCGCGCTCGAGGAGGTGAAGGACACGAGCCACAGCACCGGCCGGGGCTTCCACTGCACCGTGCGCAGGGTCTCCGCGACTGCGCCTACTCCCGGGACGTCGCGGGTGCTGTCCACCAGGCGCAGCGTCACCTCGCCCAGCACGTTGCCGCCCGTCAGCAGCGTGAGGCCGAGCATCCAGAGGAGGAAGAGCGCGACGGCTGCCATCAGCCACAGCCAGCCCGCGAGCACCTTGGTGAGGGCGTGCTGGCGGCGCTCCACCGGCAGCGTCCAGAAGAAGGCGGGGCCGAAGCGCGGCTCGCCCTTCCAGACGGCCAGGGGCCAGAGCAGCCCCGCGAGGCCCGGCAGGAGGGTGAGCTCGGGGCGGAAGTCGAGCGGCTCGCCCGTCTCCAGCCGGTGGCGCAGGGTGAGGGCGGTGGCCAGCAGGAGCAGCGCGAGCGCGCCGAGGGCGGGCACCCGCAGCGCCAGGCCCACCGCGGACACCTGCTCGCGCAGCACCGCGCCGGCGGCCGGCGTGGCGTGCAGCGCCGGGGCACTCGTCGGAGCACTCGTTGGAGCACTCATTGCGACACCTCCTCGGACAGGAAGGCGAGGGCCGCGTCCTCGAGGCCCAGCGCCGTCACCTCGCGCACGCGGGCGCCCGTGCCCGACAGCCGCGCCACCACCTCGTGCTCCTCGCCCACCAGCGTCCACTGCAGCTCGCGCCCGGTGCCCGCGCGCCGCAGCGCGCCCGCCTGCAGCTCGGGCGGCGCGGCCCAGCGCTCGGGCACCTCCACCCGGTAGCGGCGCACGGTGCGCTGCAGCTCGTGGCGCGGCAGCTGCGCGACGAGCCTGCCGGCACTCAGCACGCCCACGTGGTCGGCGAGGCTCTCCAGCTCGTGCAGGTGGTGGGTGGAGACGACGAGCGTGGTGGGCGAGTCGGCCAGGTGCTCGGCCAGCAGGGCGAGCGTGCGGTTGCGCACCACGGGGTCCAGGCCGTCCGTCGGCTCGTCGAGCAGGAGCAGCGCGGGCCGGTGGGCCAGTGCGAGCACCAACTGCAGCCGCCGCGCCTGGCCCTTCGAGAGGGCGGACACCTTGCGGTGGGGCTCGAGGCCGAGCGCCTGGCCCAGGCGCTCCGCGTACGCGGGCTCCCACGCCGGGTAGTAGGCGGCCACGTGCCGCAGGAGGCGGCCGCACGTCATCCAGCCGTACGCGGGCGTGTGGAGCTCGGGCACGTAGCCCACCTGCGCGCGGACCCGCGGGCCGTGGCTCGCGGTGTCCAGGCCCAGCACCTCGGCGCGCCCTGCGTCCGGGCGCTCCAGGTTCATCAGCACCTTGAACGTGGTGCTCTTGCCCGCACCGTTGGCGCCGACCAGGGCGTACACCGCGCCCTCCGGCACGCGCAGGTCCACACCGGCGAGCGCCGTCTCGCGCCCGTAGCGCTTGGTCAGCCCGTGGGTGGCGACCGCGGGGGCGCTACCTTCCGGCTCGGGGATGGTGCGGCTCATTCCTTCTCTCCCTGCCCTGCGGCGTCACCGGAGGGCTCACCCTCCTCCCGCGCCACCTCGCGGATGCTCTTCACCAGTTCCTCCATGCCCACCCCGTTGCGCCACGCCTCGCGCAGCGCCCGCCGGGCCACCTCGCGCGCCAGCGCGCGGCGCTCCTTGCGGTCGGGCTGCGCGTCCGCGGACACGAAGGTCCCCTGCCCCCGCCGCACGTAGACGACGCCCTGGCGCTCCAGCTCCCCGTAGGCCTGGGACACCGTGCGCGGGTTCACCACCAGCTGCGCGGCCAGGTCCCGCACCGATGGCAGCGGGTCCTCCGGCCGCAAGGTCCCCACCACCAGCGCGCGGCGCACCTCGTCCACGATCTGCAGATAGAGCGGCCGCCCGTCCTTCGGGTCCAGGGTCACCACCATGGCGGCGTCCGTGTAGCGGTGTTGCGCACGACTACAACACTGCACCAGTTCGCGCGCCTCCGCAAGCGGGGGGTGCGTATAGGCGGGAGAGAGGCCATGTTGAGGGTGAGGGCTGGAGCGCAGGGGCCGAGGAGAGCCGCTGACGGGGGCCGCCCGAGCAGTGCGCCAGACTGGTGGAGAAGCCGCGCAGCCCCTTGGGGTACACGCCTGCCCAGGCCACCCTCCCATGAGGTGCGCGGCAGGGCCCTGGCTCTCTTGGCTGGGGCGGCTTGAGCCTCAACACCACGCGCTCTGGGGGGCCCTCGCGCCGGGGCCAGCCTCGCACCTGCCGGGGCCTGGCCCAGGTGCTCCAGCATGGCGCCTCCCCCACCGGGTGCCGTCACGGCCCGCCAAAACTCGTCGCCTACCTCCACCTCTCACGCAAACCAACACGTCCAACGCGACGTGCGTCAATGGTACCTGGGAGTGAGTGAAGGCGTACGCAGCCCCCTGGACCCAGGGCGTGGCAACTCACGCCCTGCGGTGGTCGCGCCGGTACGCGCCGAGAATGCCTCCTCTGTAGGGCTGGCTGAAAGCCAGTGCAAGGGATGAAGTCAGGGTCCCGAGGAGCGCATCACCGGCATCAGGGAGTGTGACTCGTCACTGCGACTCCACGTGGTTTGCGCTCGAGCCTGACTGACTCGGGAACAAAGTCGAACGAAAGACCAAGCAGGGGCGCCAAGGTCACCAAGCGGCGGGCAACGTCCTCCACGGAACGCCCAAGTCGCTCCGCCGCAGTCAGCACGTGCTGAGCTGGCACTGACCCGGACAGCCAAGGCTGATTGCCATCCAGGTCCCGCGAAAGCAATTGGAGGTCGCCCGGCTCTTTTCCTACCTGAACCAGCGCTTCCACTCTAGGCTCCAGTTCCAGGCCCAATACAGGAGCGAAGGCCCGCAGACGGCGTACCGCCTCCTCCACAGTGCGCCCGGATTCCGCCACCGCAGCCAGCACATGCAGAGCGGACACTCGCCCCGACAGCCAGGGGGCACTGCCATCCAGGTCCCGCGAAAGCAACTGGAGGTCACCCGGCTCGAGTCCTATCTGCACCAGCGCTTCCACTTCAGGCTCCAGTTCCAGGCCCCATGCGGGAGCGAGGGTCCTCAGACGGCGGACCACCGCCTCTACAGAGCGCCCAGAGCCCTCTGCCACCGCCAGCACATGCGGAGCAGGCACTCGCCCCAACAACCAAGGCACACGCCCATTTAGGTCCCGAGAGAGCAATTGGAAGTCGCCCGGCTCTAGCCCCACCTGTGCAACCCCTTCCACATCAGGCGCCAACTCCAAGCCCAATACAGGAGCGAAGGTCCTCAGACGGCTGGCCACCTCCTCCACGGAGCGCCTGAGACGATCTGCCGCCATCAGCATGTGCCGGGCAGGCACTTGCCCCGATAGCCAGGGGCCTCGCCCATCCAGGTCCCGTGAGAGCAACTGGAGATCACCCCACTCTCGTCCGACCTGCGCCAGCACTTCCACTCCAGGCTCCAGTTCCAGACCCAACACAGGAGCGAGGGTCCTCAGACGGCTGAGCACTTCCTCCACCGAACGCCCGAGCCGCTCCGCCGCCCAAAGCATATGCCGAGCAGGCACTCTCCCTGACAGCCAGGGAGGACCTCCTTCCAGACTCAGTGAGAGTAACTGGAAGTCGCCTGGCTTCCAGTCCACCCGCACCAACGCGTCCACTCCAGGCTCCAATTCCAGGCCCAATATAGGAGCGAGGATCCTCAAACGGCTAGCAACCTCCTCCACGGAGCGCTTGAGTCGCTCCGCTGCAGCCAGCACGTGCCGGGCAGGCACTTGCCCCGATAGCCAGGGAGCACGGCCCTCCGGCTCCTGTGAGACCAACTGGAGGTCCCCCCACTCATGTCCGACCTGCGCCAGCACCTCCACTCCAGGCTCTAATTCCAAGCCCAACACAGGAGAGAGAACCCTCAGACGGCTGGCCACCTCCTCCACGGAGCGTCCGAATTGCTCTGCAGCCGCCAGTACGTGACGGGCAGGCACTCGACCCGATAGCCAGGGGGCACTGCCATCCAGGCTCTGCGAGAGCAACTGGAGGTCGCCCGACTTCCATTCCACCTGCGCCAGCCCATCCACTCCAGGCTCCAGTTCCAGACCCAACACAGGAGCGACAGCCCGTAGACGGCTGGCCACCTCCTCCACGGAGCGCTTGAGTCGCTCTGCGGCAGCCAGCATGTGCGGCGTGGACACTCTCCCCGACAGCCAAGGGGCAGTGCCATCCAGGTTCCGAGAGAGCAACTGGAGGTCGCCCGGCTTCCAATCCACCTGCGCCAGCGTTTCTGCGCCAAGCTCCAATTGCAAATCAAAGACAGGAGCGAGGGTCCGCAAACGGCTGGCCACCTCATCCAAAGAGCGCTTGCTTCGCTCCGCGGCAGCCAGCACGTGCGGCATGGGCACTCGTCCCGATAGCCAGGGGGACTGGCCATCGAGGTCCCTTGAAACCAAGAGCAAGTCAATCTCCCCAAGCTCAATACCTCCCAACGCACTTGGGTCAATGGATATCGAGTCCGCACAGATCACCCCAATCACCATCAAGCGTTGAGCCACTTCCCTTGGAGGATGTCCAAGTGTCAAGGCTACTCGCAGAGCATCCTGCACGAAGAGCGTTCTTTTCCCCGGCAGTTGGCGCGAATATTTTCCCCCAAGCAGCGTGCTCATTAGCAACATATCGCCCGGCTCAGCGACAACCGAACTCGACCGCTCTAAAATCTCCTTCAGATTGGAGTTCCCCGACATTGACCTCGCAAACGCACGTCTCCAGATTTCCTCAGGAACACCCGCTTGCATCCAAGCATCAAGGCGCCAAGCATCAATCCGTTCACGTATTCTCGAGTCAACAGCCATGGAATCAAGCTCCTCGCCCATCAAGAGCTTGAGGTCACCTGCAAAGCACCCCAACTGATCAACCCTAACCCGCGTATTCCATTCGCTCCTGGCATTCAGCGGCAAGGCCACTTGTCTGTCCCGCAACTCTCGGAAGAGCTTTCGGGCGATGGAGACGTTCTTCTCTTCCAGCTTCCATAAGAACTCAAAGGTCAAGCCAGACCAATCAATCAAGGAACGCCAGCTTGCTTCAAGCTCCCCCGCCGCCCATCGTGGCTTCCATGAAACAATGTGCCTCCTATCGATGGTCAACTCCGGGTACTGCCGGCCGCGCAGGTTGACAATGGCCAACGGATAACGCTCCTCCGTCGCAATGCCATCGGCCAGGATTGGCCCGTCCCCATCAAACCACCAAAGGTTCGGGTTGCTGGTCGAACAAACTGATTTCTCAACTCCAGGCGGAAGAGTAAGCCGGAGGGGCGCCCATCTGCGTTCAGGCCGCCCCTCCTCATGCGCGACGGTCTCGAACTCAGCAACCCAGACCAACCGGGAGAGAACTCCTTGAGCTGAAGGCAGAAAGCTCACATTCGATGTCTTATTCACGACCCGCTTCAGGAAGAGCCGTACGCGCGTTCCCCCCGTAATCAGCGTCTCATCATCTCTTGTCTCCGTCAGATGAAAGAGGCCACTGGCACTGGAAATCCTTGCTGTGATCAGCGGGCCTGGCCGCCCTTGCCGCGGAACTGGGCGGGTAACAATCTCGATTCGCTCGGCAATCATGAAGTAGCTGAGCACACCGATTCCGAACTGGCTGTTCGGATAGAACTCGATCCCTCGCCGCCTCCATTCAGCCATTTCATCCAGAAACTCAGGCGCATCCACGAAGCGCCGTCCAGCCATTGCGAAGAGCTGCTCCAGATCATGCACGCTCATTCCAACGCCGTTGTCTTCGCATTCAATATATGGCTGCTCACCCGAACTGATCTGCCGGAAGGAGATGCGCCCGTCGTATGCCGTCCCTTGATATTGCTGACGCGCACGCTTGCGGCGACACGCATCCAAGGCATTCTGATACAGCTCACGGATCGCCAGGACCGGGTCCGTATAAAGCTGCTGACCCATGAGCAGATCCCGAATCCGGTTGTGCTCAAGGCGGAAACGGATGTGTGGCATCTGGTAACAGGGACGCCGCGCCTGATCAGCCGCAGGTTTGACACCTGCGTCCGAGAAGCGTGCTGGCAGCCGACGAAGGAGCGCAAGTGTCGCCTCGGTGCCAGATGAATGCTGCTTCTGGTGAATCCGCTGCAGTGCCTCATCAGCGCGGGCAACAAGTTCCCTGAGTACAAAGTCCACGACCGGGTGCTGACAAATGTACTCCAGGGCGTCGTCGTCCTCGCGGATCGACCAGCGCGCCTCCTGGAGCGCGGTTCGCAGGGCTCCCAGTTGGAAGCCGTCTCCAAGCCCGATGTGCTCGACGGCGGCCTCATCCACCCTGCGGATGTCGAGTGCCGCCTGGCCTGCAGCGCTCAGAAGCCGTGCCAGCGCGGGCAAGCGCAACTTCACTCCGCCAAAATGCACCTCCTCCTTCAACCCCTGCCGTTCTTCCAGAACCTCAGGATTGACTCCGACACACCTGGCCAAATTCGTCAGTCGCTGCCAGTTGAGCCATTCGACATCCCGGCGGCGGACCTGCTCTTCGAGCCTGTCAGCCAGTCGCACCGCTTCGAGCACTTCGGGTGAAGGCACCCATAGTTCTGGAGCCCGTTCCACCGCACGCTGCATCATCCAAAGAGCGACTGCTCGCCTATCATTGCTGCCCAGCTCATCCGCGCGATGTATCAATTCCCGTCGAGATCGGTGGATCTGCTCCAACAGGAGACGAGGAGGCATCGTACTAGCCGTATCCTCAAATTGCTCTGGCTCCCCCCTCACCAGCCACTGGCTTCCAGCAGCGCGCACGGCCTCACGGATAAAGGGAGCAACCAGGAGGAGGAGAACTTCCTCGGCTTCGAGGTTCCCTGGTTTGGTTCCAATGAAGCGCTCCAACCGCCTCACGACCCTGCTCGGATATTGCCGATCCCTCCAGGGGTCTTCGGGAACTATCGCATCCGTCGCGTCCCAGACTCGTTCGCACTCCTGCACCATCTCCACAGCCAGCGTCTTGAGCGCTCCGCTCTCCCCCCCCCTGGTGTCGGTGTCCACCGACTTCCACAAAGAACTCTCGCTGACAACTTGGCTCCATTCCCCCTCATGGGGTGCCGCATGTATCGGAGCGGGAGGAGTCGTCTCCTTGCCCGAAGACATGCGCGCTCTCCGCCCGCCAATCTCCATGGGCGGCGTGGAAAGGAAATCCCCTGACAGCTCGAAGGAGGGATCTGAAGCCAATCGGAAGGTGCCGTTCTGGGTCCCCACCACCAACCGAGGCCAGTGTTGGACGCACCAACGACCGGCTGGTTTCTGCTCCAGGCGCCCCGCCGAGTACCCATACCGCCTATCCAGTCGGCCTTCGATCTTGTCCAGGCCGAAGAGCGAGGTTCCCTGCCACAGGTTCCGCTCATCGCCGAAGCCCATACTGCGCCGCTCCGCACGGGCGACGTGCAGATGGCCGCAGAGATGCGCGATGAACCGATGGGGCGGATAGATATCCTGTTGGTAATGCATCCGCGCCTCGGCGGTAAGCCAGCTCGGCGGATGATGGCTGAAGAGGAATGCGGGATCCCCCTCGCCGAGGAAACGCTCCAGTGAGCCACCACAGGCCGCATCGAGCTGTTTGATGTGGATCCGAAGTTTTTCCTCCACTTTGTCCTTCAAATCCATGAACGCGGTGTTGAGCCCCACGAATCTCCAACACACCCCCTCCTTGTGCAGGGTGAAGGAGAGATCGCCAGGCAGGAATCCTTCATTCAACTCCTGCCTGGGCCGGTAGGGACAGCTCTTCCACCAAGCCGCATACGCCGCGAACCGAGCTTCGACCTGTTTGACCCATCCGGGGTCCTGATTGAACAGCAGCTCGGTGGGGTGCTTCTTTCCTCGGTGAGCTTGGAGCAAATCGAGGACACGCGCCCGATTTGTCGGGCGCTCTAGATCATGGTTGCCAGGGACCGCGAGTAACACCGGAGGCGCTGCACCGGGCCATGGATCGCATAGCGCGCCCCAGATTTCGTCGAGTTCCTTCGCCAGCGCCTTGTACTCCTTGCGCTGCCCACTGAAGGCAAAGTCCCCCGTGAAGAAGACGACGTCCCAGGGTCCGTGGCCTGCCTCCGCCTGCTTGCGGCTCAGCTCTTCAAGGTCCTTCAGCAGGAGCTTCTTGACTGCTTCCCAGGCCCACGCCTCACGACTGCCAACGTGCCGATCCGTGAAGTGCAGCCAGTTCAGCGCGGCCATGCCTCTGCCTCCTCACTCGAGTGTAAACCCCAGGGAGCGGAGCATACAGGGAGCCTGCACGACACCCCAGTGAAGAGCCATTGCCCCCCCGAGAGAGGACCCGGGTGAGGGCTTAGGAGATCCCCCGTCCATGGAGCCCCCATCTTCATCCCCGAGCAACTCGACGAACTCCAGGCCGACTACCTCCCGATCTACATCCGATTCGTCTACCTGGGCGTGCTGGCGCTCATCCTGGACGTGCTGTTCCGGCCTTTCTACCGGTCCCTGGCCGCGGCGGCGGGCCCGATAATCGGTGGATAGATGGTGGTCCGCCTGGGCTGGCGTATAGGCGGGAGAGAGGCCATGTGGAGGGTGAGGGCTGGAGCGCAGGGGCCGAGGAGGGCCGCTGACGGGGGCCGCCCGAGCAGTGCGCCAGGCGGGTGGACAAGCCGCGCAGCCCCTTGGGGTACACGCCTGCCCAGGCCGACCTCCCATGAGGTGCGCGGCAGGGGGCTTGGCTCTCTTGGCTGGGGCGGCTTGAGCCTCAACACCACGCACTCTGGGGGCCCTCGCGCCGGGGCCAGCCTCGCACCTGCCGTGGCCTGGCCCAGGTGCTCCACAATGGCGCCTCCCCCACCGGGTGGCCGGCACGGCCCGCTAAAACTCGTCGCCTGCCTCCACCTCTCACGCAGGCCAACACGTCCAAGTCCAACGTCCTGCTGAGTAGCTCGGCTTGGTCCCATCGCGGCGTCCTCTCCTTCAGCGGCTCCTTGCTGGCCGCTGCCTGGGGCGCTTCGTTCACCTCCTCCGCACCTGCTTGGGGGAGCGGTGTGGAGGCAGGATCCAGGGCCTCTGGGCAGCAGCATTCGTCGAAGCTCCAGAAAGGTGGGTACCAGTGACGACCCTCCCCAGGCCCAGTGACGCCCAGATCGAGCAGTTCATCCAAGATGGATTCGCCCGGATCGACGAGGCGTTCCCTCGCGAGCTCGCGGAGGAAGGTCTCGCCATCCTTTGGAGAGATACCGGCTGAGATCCCAGCCCAAATCGGGAGGGGGCGTTGGGCTCCCCGGTTCAGCCTTGGCACCTTCCTGGTGCGGTTCCCAAGCCCCGAGGATCCAGGCGACGCGGGCTTGCATGTGGATGCGAGCTATCCGGGGGAGGATCCCACCGACTTCTTCTCCTATCGCATCAGCGTCCATTCAAGAGAGAGCGCGCTCCTGATGCTCTTCCTGTTCTCGGACGTGGGTGAACACGATGCGCCCACCCGCATCCGGAGCGGATCCCATCTCGACGTGGCGCGGCTTCTGGAACCCGCGGGCGAAGCAGGCCTGTCATTCATGGAGCTGGCTGGCAAGCTGGACATGACGGCCAGGCGGCCCGAGGCCTTGGCGACTGGAGAAATCAGCGCAGCCCCACCACGGCACAAAGCCTCGTTTCATGGCACAACCGCCGCTGCACTTGGCGGAGCCTTTCCGGCTCGAGCGCGAGGACAGCGGCTATTCGCCGGTCGAAACCGCCATCAAGCAGGGGCTGCGGGGGCGTTCCTGAGGCGGAACTCGAGGTGGGCCCGGCCTCGCGAGAGTACACCTGTGGGTAGGCCCCCACCTGATGCACCGAGCACCTCCTGGAAGCCGGGCCCGCTCCATGCGAACAAGAGCCCCCGGTCACTAGGAGTCGGGGATGCCGACGAGGAGGCACGTGTGGACGAGAAGAAGAAGTCCGAGGCGAGCGGGGAGGAACCGGAGCGGTTGGGGCCGTACCTGATTCAGGAGCAGGTGCAGCAGTCCGACGACAGCCAGGAGGAACTCTATCTGGCCACGCACGAGACGAGCGGGGCCACGGCCCTGGTGCGCAAGCACTCCGCCGAGGAGGGCGCGGCACCGCGCAAGGACTGGCGGGTGCGCCTCGGCTCCTGGGCCTCACGGGGCTACTCCGCCATGGAAGTGGAGCACACCGGCTGGGCCAGGGCCCAGGACAGGCAGTCAGCGGAGTCGCTGCTGCTCACGTTGGAGGGGGCGCTCGAGGAAGTGCGGCGCATGGCTCGCGTTTTCGCCGACCCCCACGAGCCTCGCCTCCAGTGGCGCCTGGGGTGGGGCGTGCTGAGTGCCGCCACGGTGTGCGCCCTGCTCTTCGCGCTGGTGCGTCTGGCCCCCGTGTCCCAACCCCCGAGCGCCCCGCCAGCGCCCCTGGGCGACGAGGATCCCACGGCAGCAGAGGTGCCAACCCCCTCCATCGATAGGTTGCTCGCGGACACCACCCTCGATGAGCCATTCGTGCTCGCCCGGCCTCTGCCGAAAGAGCCCTACAAAGGGCAGAAGCGCCCTCCGTGCACCCGCTACACCGAGGTGGAGCTCGTCGGCGCGTGCTGGATGCCTCACGAGCTGAAGGCTCCGTGCCCGGATTCCCTCCACGAGCACCAGGGCAAGTGCTACGTGCCCGCCTTCAGCGCGAAGCCACCGCCCTCATCGCTCGGGCATTGAGTGGCGTGGGAGGCGGCCAGATAAGTGCCTGGGAGTGAATTCCGCGCGCGTCCGCAACGTCACGGTCCGTATGCGTCATACAATTCTCAGCGTGCGAACGTGCATCGCTGCTCTCGTCCTTCTCTGGTCACAGCTCGCGGTTGCCGGCGGACTCCGATTCGCCGCCGAGTTTCCGGAGATGCCGAACGCCAACGCGAGGAAGCTGAGCGCGCAGCGTTTCGTCCTCGTCAGCGTCGAGTGGCGCCCTGACACCGGCAAGACGAGGATGCCGTACTACCAGTTCTTCGACTTCCAGGAGCGCAAGGCCGTCGAGGTGCCGCTGCCGTTGCACGAGTTCCCCCAGGCGCACCTCCAGGTGCTCGGGACACGGACCTCCCCGATGGCACGCGTCGTCCACTTCGACGGGCAGGTCTTCTCGCTCACCCTCAACGCATCGAAGAACCACGAAGCGATCGCGACCTACTTCTGCCAGTACGACACACGCACGAACCGGTTCTCCGAGCTCGTGTTCCTCAGCCCGTGGGACGACACGCGCCACATCGAAGACATCGGCTTCGATTCCACCGACGAGTACTTCTACTTCGCGATCGGCGCGAATCCGGCCGGCAACGTGAGCAAGACCGGCTACACCTCGCTCGAGCTGAGCCGCGTCCATCTGCGAACTCGCGAGATCGACTGGACGATGAAGGTCGACCTGCCGAAGCGCGCCAGGCCGCTCAAGCTGAACTCGGGCCCGCAGCTCTTCAGCCGTGACGGCACGAAGCTCGCGCTCGTCGAGTACAACGACGTCGGCATTCAGCGCGACGACAAGCCGAACCCTCCGGCGCAGGTGCTGGTCGTCGACATCCCTTCGAAGACGGTGGACGCGTATCCCTCGTTGCTCACCGCGTACGGCCAGGTGTTCTCGCCGGACAACCGCTACCTCATCCTCGGCTCGAATGAGCTCGGGCAGATGATCCGGATCGATCTCGAGAAGAAGAAGATCGATCTCAAGGGGCCGGGCCACAAGAGGGTCGACGTCTACATCCCCACGCCCTCCGGGAAGAGCTTCCTCGTGTTCTCGAACACGAAGCTCACCTCGCCCAAGACCGTCGAAGTGCGACGCGTCTCCGACTTGAAGCTCCAGACCTCGATTCCGGTGCGGATGGTCTTTCCCGGAGCGGATGCAGTCGTGTCGTCCGCCATCTTCTCCGGGCTCGACGGGCGGATGTTGCTGATTCCGTACGTCGACAAGAAGGGTTGGCCAGACCGCAAGGGGTGGCGGCTCTACGAGGTTCCGGACGACGTGACGTCGCCGGAAGTCGACGGAGGCTCGGGCGGCGACATGAAGGTCGCGCAGGGCGTGGTCCTCGGGAAGCAGTACGCCGACGCGAACCACCTCCTCTACGAAGACCGGAAAGAGGATCCGAACGCGAGCTTCTCGCAGTTCGTCGTCAACAAGACCGGCGACATCTTCCTCATCGGCACGCTGAGCGAGAACTCGGACGATGACTACAAGGTCGGCCGCACGCGTCCCGTCGTCGCGAAACTCGGTCCGGACGGCAAGCCGAAGTGGCAGCGCATCCTCGTGAAGAAGGGCTTCCTCGACTACGAAGGCGGCCAGGTCGCGGCATTGCCCGACGGCGGCTGCGTGGCGGACGTCGTCTCGTACGTCCACCCGGGCAGTCACCCGGTCACACGCGTGGTGAGACTCGACGCCCAGGGCAAGGTCCTCTGGGACTACCACTTCCGCGGCGGCCGCCCGCGCATCGGCGATCGTTACGAACTCCTGCCTGATCTCTCCATCTCGATCACCGGCCGCTTGTACGAGGACGGGGAGAAGTACCGCCCCTGGAAGGCCGTCCTCGACAAGAACGGCAAAGTGCTCTCCGACGAAGTCGCGCCCTAGTCAGGGGCCGTCGAGGTGACCAGGCCGCGCAAGGAGAAGCGCACCCCATACTCATCCGTGGGCGTGTCGAGCGGGTTGGCTGCGTGCGGGACGCTCCGGGAGTATCCTGTCCCGGCGCGTGTTGCGCTGCGCGCAAGGGCAACCGGACCTCGCCTTCTCACCGCCGGTTGCACGGGAGTAGGACCATGTGGAAACAAGGCTTCGCCGTGCTGGCCGTGCTCCTGATGGGACTCGGCTCCGGAAGTGCCGAGGCGCGCTTCGGCAAGCGTCCACCCTCCTCGTCGTCCCCCTCGTCCCCGAGCCCCTCGACTCCGGGCGGTGGCAGCGGCGGCTGGGGCAGACCCCGTTACAACCCCTATTATGGGTATGGGTACGACGGGTTCTACGGAAACCCCTGGGTCCGCTACTACTACGATCCCGCCTGGGCCTGGCCGTACATGGGACCGGGCCGTCCGTACATCTACGGCAGGTACTACGACCTGGCGTGGCGCCGCCGGATGATGCCTCCCCCGAGCACCACGGCGCCTGAAGGGCCCACGAAGCCCACCCGGGTGGACCTCACGGCGGACGCGGGCTTCGTCTCCAAGGGCTACGCGATGGGGCTGGGGCTGCAGGTGGATGGAGAGCAGCTCACCTTCGGCTCGCGGCTCAACGTCTTCAACCTGGCCACGGATGATGGCTCGCCGGGCCGGGACACCGTCTCGCTGCTGTCGCTCAAGCCGGGCGTGGTGCTGGTGTCGCGCGACGACCTGCGCGTGCGCCTGATGGCCGGACTGGACCTGGCCTTCGCCCCGGACGTCATCTTCATCGGACCGGGGCTGGGCGCGAGCACGCTGATGCGCGTGATGGGTCCGCTCGCGCTGGAGGCGAGCGCCCACTGGACGCCCCTGCCCTTCACCCAGCTGAGCGCGGAGGCCGGACTGGCGCTGAAGCTCGGCCCGGTGCGGATGCGGGGCGGCTACCGCGCCACCTACCTGGACGATCAGGGCCGCCTGGACCCCTACGGCGTGCCCACCCGCGACCTCTTCACGGGCCCCTACGTCGGCGTGGCGTTGATGCAGTGAGCCGCCCGTGGGTTGTGCTCGGGGCCACCCCTGGGGTAGGCAAGCCGGTTGGAACCCCAACCGACGAGGATGTCCCCGTCCATGGCCAGCACGCCCACCGCCCCCACGCGCGAACGGTACCCGCCGCAAATCAGTTACATCATCGGCAACGAGGCCTGTGAGCGCTTCAGCTTCTACGGGATGCGGAACATCCTCACGGTGTTCCTCATCCAGTACCTGCTGGTGAATCACGTCCCGGACGAGGCCGCGCGGCAGACGGCGGCCAAGGCCGTGTTCCACGACTTCGTCTCGCTCGTCTACTTCTTCCCGCTGCTGGGCGGCATCATCGCGGACCGCTTCTTCGGCAAGTACCGCACCATCCTCTGGCTGTCGCTGCTGTACTGCGTGGGCCACCTGCTGCTGGCCGTCTACGACGACAACCGCCAGGGCTTCTACGCGGGCCTCTTCCTCATCGCCCTGGGCTCCGGCGGCATCAAGCCGTGCGTCTCCTCCTTCGTGGGGGACCAGTTCACCGAGCAGAACAAGGGCCTGGTCAAGGGCGTGTTCGCGCTCTTCTACTGGATCATCAACTTCGGCTCGTTCTTCGCCTCGCTGTTCATCCCGCTCACCCTGCGCACGTATGGACCGGCGGTGGCCTTCGGCATCCCGGGCGTGCTGATGTTCGTCGCCACCGTCATCTTCTGGGTGGGCCGGCACCACTACACGAACGTGCCGCCCACCCGGTGTGACCGCGAGGGCTTCACCGGCAAGCTGCTCTGGGGCGTCTTCGGCCCCCGCCACGGCTTCCTCTGGGTGGTGAGCGCCGCGCTCTTCCCCAAGCAGAAGGTGCCCGGCGCGACGTCCTGGTTGGATCACGCCGCCTCGGCCGGCCACCCGCCCGAGGCGATCGAGAGCGCCAGGGCCGTGTTCCGCGTCATGGGCATCTTCGCGATGATCCCCGTCTTCTGGGCGCTCTTCGATCAGAAGGCCTCCACCTGGGTCATCCAGGCCACGAAGATGGACCTGATGGTGGGCGGCTTCGAGCTGGCGCCCTCGCAGCTCCAGGCTCTCAACCCCATCATGGTGATGCTGCTCATCCCCCTGAACAACTTCGTCCTGTTCCCCCTGCTCGAGCGCCGGGGCATCCAGGTCACCCCGCTGCGCCGCATGGCCACGGGCATGTTCATCACCGGCTTCTCCTACGTGCTGGTGGCGCTCATCCAGCTGCGCCTGGATGGAGGCGCCAAGCCCTCCGTCCTCTGGCAGGCGGGCCCCTACCTCGTGCTCACCCTGGGCGAGGTGCTCGTGTCCGCCACCGGCCTCGAGTTCGCCTACAGCCAGGCCCCCCGCCAGGCCAAGGGCACCATCATGAGCCTGTGGAACTTCACGGTGACGGTGGGCAACCAGCTCGTCTCGCTGGTGGCCCGGCTCAACGTCTTCGAGGGCATGGCCGCCACGCTCTTCTTCTACGCGGCCCTCGTCTTCGCCGCGGCGGTCGTCTTCGCGCTCATCGCCTCGCGCTACAAGGTCCGCGACTACTACATGCCCGCCACGCCCGCGCCCGCCGCCGCCGGCGAGCACGCCATTCCTCCCGTCTCCGAGCTGGGCAAGAAGGCGCTGTAGGCACCGCGGGGCCACGGAGGGGAACCCGGGGCCTCGATACCCTCACCCCGTCCCTCTCCCGAAGGGAGAGGGGTGGACCGACGGTGGGGAGTGGGACAGCAGGGCAGGCAAAAACAAAGGGCCCCGGGCGGCATCGCTCGGGGCCCTTCTGTTTGGGGCGGGAAGACCCTCACCCCTGCCCTCTCCCAGAGAGAGAGGGAGCTGCCTGGCTCAGGCCACCTGCGTCTTGGGGGCCGACTCCACGTCCAGCTTCACCTGCTCCACCGGCTTCGTCTCGTCCGCGCCGTGCATCATCCGCTTGAGCATCGGCGCCAGGGCCAGCAGCACCGCGCCCGCCGCCGCCGTGGCGATGGTGATGGCCAGGAAGAGGTCGAACTCGCCCAGCTTCTCCGCGTAACCGCCGATGACGCCCGCCAGGTAGTTGGCCACCGCGTTGGCGATGAACCACACCCCCATCAGCAGCGAGGCGAACCGCGTCGGCGCCAGCTTCGTCACCATCGACAGGCCCACCGGCGACAGGCACAGCTCACCCGCCGTGTGGAAGAAGTAGGCCGCCACCACCCACATCAGCGCCGCCTTGCCCGCCGCCTCGCTCTGCTTGGACGCGCCCAGCATGAACACGAAGCCGAACGAGAGCAGCAACAGGCCCATCGCCATCTTCGCCGGAATGGACGGATCCTTGCCCTTGCGGCCCAGCCCCGTCCACACCTCCGCGAAGATGGGGCCCAGCAGCATGATGAAGAGCGGGTTCACGGCCTGGAACCACGTGGTGGGCACCTCCCAGCCGAACACGCCCCGGTCCACCTTGGCGTCCGTGTAGAGGTTCATCAGACCACCGGCCTGCTCGAAGGCCGCCCAGAAGAACACCACGAAGAGCGCCAGCACGAGGATGACCACGATGCGGTCCCACTCCTGACGCGTGAGCGCCACCCGCGGCGCGGCCGGGGAGGAAGCGCTCGCCTTGCTCTTCACATGCGTCGGCGACTTGCCCACGTTGCCCAGGAACTTGTTGCCCAAGGCCAGGAAGACGATCACGCCCAGCGCCATGCCCACGCCCGCCGAGCCGAAGCCGTACATCCAGCCGTACTTCTCGCCCAGCGTGCCGCACACCGCCGAGGCCATGAACGCGCCCACGTTGATGCCGATATAGAAGATGGTGAAGGCACCATCCCGGCGCGGATCTCCCGGCTCGTACAGCCCACCCACCATCGTGGAGATGTTCGGCTTGAAGAAGCCGTTGCCCACCACCAGCAGGCCCAGGCCCGTGTAGAAGAGCGCCTCCGAGTTGCCGGGCATCGCCAGGACGAACTGGCCCAGCATCATCAGGATGCCGCCGAGCGTCACCGACAGCCGCTGCCCCAGGAACCGGTCCGCGAGGTACCCGCCAATCACCGGGGTGGCGTACACCAGGCCCGTGTAGAGGCCGTAGAGCTGCAGCGCCTTGGCCTGGCTCCAGCCAAAGCCGCCCTTGTCGGTGGCCCCCACCATGTAGAGCACCAGCAGGGCGCGCATGCCGTAATAGCTCATGCGCTCCCACATCTCGGTGGTGAACAGCAGATAAAGGCCCTTGGGGTGACCCTTGGTCGGGGCCGCGGCCGGACTCTGTGCCATGCGAAGGTTTCCTCGCGGGTGGGGAGAAAAAGAAAAAAGGCTCCTGGTTGTACCAGAAGCCCGCCCTACCCGTAAGAACGGTGGCGCCCGCCAGCCGAGCCTACGTGCGCCAGTGCGGCTGTACCGGCTTCCCCTCGGAGAGCAGCGGCGGGAGGATGCGGTCCGGATTGGCCTCCAGCGGCAGCCGCACCTCCACCCGGGTGCCCTTGCCCAGCTCGCTGAAGACGCGGATGCGCCCGCCCTGGCGCAGGATGATGCGCTGGCAGAGCGCCAGGCCCAGGCCCGTCCCCTCGCCCGCGTCACGGGTGGAGAAGAAGGGCTGGAAGAGCCGCTCCATGTGCTCGGGCTTGATGCCCACGCCGTTGTCGATGATGGACACCACCGCGTCCTCGCCATCGCGCGACGTGGCCACCTTGATGACCCCGTCCGGCGGGATGGCGCGCACCGCGTTGTCCAGCAGGTTCACCCACACCTGGTTGAGCGAGCCCGGATCTCCCCATACCGGCTCGGGGAGCTGGTAGTCCCGCTCCACCTTCAAACCGGGCGGCAGCCGCCACGAGAGCGCCTGCACGCTGGCGTCCAGGGAGGCGCCCAGGTCCACCGCCACCGCCTTGCTGCTGGTGCGCACGAAGGACAGCAGGCCCTCGGCGAGGCCGCGGATGCGCTGCCCGCACTCCTCGATGAGGTCCAACATCGCCACGGCCATGGCGGTGTCCGGGGTGCCGCTGGTGAGGCTCTCGCGCAAGGGCAGCAGCGCGTTCATCAGGCCGTTGAGGGGGTTGCGCACCTCGTGGGCGAAGCCCGAGGTGAGCAGGCCCGTGGCCGCCAGCCGCTCGTTCTCCGCCGCGCGCACCGCCGCGTCGCGCAGGCGCAGCTGGGCCTCGATGCGCGCCAGCATCTCGCGCGGCGAGAAGGGCTTGCCCAGGTAGTCGTTGGCGCCCATGGAGAGGCCCTCCACCTTGGCGTCCACCTCCTGGCGGGCGGTGAGCATGATGATGGGCGTGTCCACCGTCTCCGGCGAGCTGCGCAGCGCCGCCAGCATCTGGATGCCCGACATCACCGGCATCATCACGTCCGAGACGATGAGGTCCGGCCGCTCCTTCTGCGCCGTCTTCAGGCCCTCCTCGCCGTTGGTGGCCTCCAGCAGCCGGTAGTAGGGCTTGAGCACCTGGCGCAGGAAGGCGCGGATCTCCGGCTCGTCCTCCACCACCAGCACGCGGGGCGCGTCCGGGCTGGCCTCGGCGTCCGGCGAGGGCAGGGGCAGCGCCTCCACGGCGGGCGTGGCGATGGCGCCAGGGCCCTCGGGCTCCATCAGCGTCCCCATGTCCGTGCGGCGCGTGGGCCGGTACGTCGGCTCCCCGTTGCTCTCGTGCAGCTCCCCGCGCACGTGCGCCGTGCCCTTGGGCAGCCGCGCGTGGAAGTTGGAGCCCTTGCCCAGCTCGCTGGACACCTCGATGCCGCCCTTGTGCAGTTCCAGCGTCTCCTTCACCAGCGCCAGGCCGATGCCCGTGCCGCCAAAGCGCCGCGTGCCGCTCGAGTCCGCCTGGGCGAAGCGATCGAAGATGACCGACAGGTCCTGCGCGGCGATGCCCACGCCCGTGTCGATCACCTCCACGTGCACCCAGGTTTCGTCCTCGCGCAGACGCACCGTCACCTTGCCCTGCGTGGTGAACTTGAGCGCGTTGGAGATGAGGTTCTGGAAGACGCTCTCCAGGCGCACCACGTCCACGTGCACCGGCGTCGTGACGCCGCCCTCCAGCTCCAGCTCCACGCCCTTCTTGTCCGCCAGCACCTCGAAGGGCACCAGCAGCGAGGAGAGGAAGCCCTGGAGATCCAACGGCTCGTAGCGCAGCTTCGTCTTGCCCGCCTCCAGCTTGGTCAAGTCCAGCAGGTTGTTGATGAGGCGCAGCAGGCGCGCGGCGCTGCGGTTCATCGTCTCCAGGTGCTGGCGCACCGGCGGGGCGAACTCCTCCGGGCCGCGCTGCAGCAGCGAGTCCAGCGTGAGGAGGATGAGCGTGAGCGGGGTGCGCAGCTCGTGGCTGACGTTGTCGAAGAACTCGCTCTTGAGCCGATCCAGCTCC
This sequence comes from Archangium gephyra, assembly GCF_042230915.1. Taxonomy (GTDB): domain Bacteria; phylum Myxococcota; class Myxococcia; order Myxococcales; family Myxococcaceae; genus Archangium; species Archangium gephyra_B. The sequence goes on from NZ_CP102578.1 coordinate 8,342,255, forward strand.
TTCTGCTTGGCGAGCGCCGCCTCCAGCCGCACGTTGGCCTCGGTCAGCTCGCGCGTGCGCGCGGCCACCCGATCCTCCAGCGCGACGTTGATGCGGAACATCTCGTCGTAGCGCTGCTGGAGCTCCTCGAGCGAGCCCATCATGCCCTGGGCCTGCTCGTTGAGCGCCTCGTCCTTGCGGCGCATCTCGCGGCGCAGGTCCAACCAGCTGCCCAGCGACACGCCGGCCAGCGACATGGACGTCACCGTGAAGGCGGGATGGCCCAGGCCCAGCATGCTGGCCCCCACCCCACCCACCGCGCCCACCAGCAGGCCGGTGTAGCGGCCCCACATGGGCAGCGGATCCATCCAGCGCAGGTGGTAGCGGCAGCAGTCGGCCCCCTGCACCTGGCACTGGCTCTCGCTCACGTCCGCAGGCGGCAGCCCCCAGATGGTGGGGAACGAGGCGAACTGGCCCATGCGCAGCTCGCACACGTGGCGGCTGCCCTCGGGCACGGTGCTGCGGTAGGCCAGCACCAGCCGCTCGCGCTCCAGCTTCTCGATCTCGAAGCTGCCCACCCGGTTGTAGCTGGAGCTGTGCTCCACGGTCTTGCGGAAGCAGATCTCCAGCGAGCCGAAGGCCCGGACCATGTAGTACACGAACCCGAGCGCCTCGGGGCTCGCGGCCAGGGAGATGCCCGCCTTGCGCATGAACTGCGGATCCCCCGACTCCTTCACCAGCACCTCGGCCAGCTGCTCGAGGAAGTGCAGGGAGATGAAGTTGGTGGGGGTGCGCAGGTAGTCCAGCGACAGGCTGAAGGGGTGGTCGCGGAACACTTCGGCGAGACGGGCCGCGCCATACTGCCGCTCGAAGTAGAGCAGCAGCGTGGACGTGGTGCGCACACTCACCTCCGGAGCATTGTCCGGGTGAGGTGCCGTCTGCTGTTCCGCGACCATTTGGTTCAAGGGCGGGTTCCTTCCGTCACCAACAGAACCGAGTACTTCAAAGCGTCCGGGTCCGCCAGTAACTGGAGGTATTCCCTACACATGGCCCGGTAGGACTCCAGGCCGCCAAGCGCCGCGGCCACCACCGGCTCCAACGTGGAAAACCGGGTCTCCCAGTCCACCATCAGGGTCGTGTCGGCCGCGCCGGCGATGACGTACTGCGGCAAGAGGTGCACCCGCACGTTGCCCAGCCCCATCCGGCGCATCTCGGTGAAGATCTTCCGGCCCACGAAGACGTCGAAGCCGGTGGTGCGCGTCACCACCTCGACGAAGCGCTGGCTCCACTCGCGGAGGGCCTCGGGGAAGGGCCAGTTGAGCAGCCCGAAGCCGTCGAACTCGGAGATGACCACCTTGCCGCCCGGGCGGGTGACGCGCACCAGCTCCTGGAGCGCCACCGGCCGGTCCGCCACGTACTGCAGGACGAACTGGCACCAGGTGAAGTCGAAGGCGGCGTCCGGCAGCCCCGTGCGGCGCACGTCCCCCTGGAGGAAGCGCACGTAGGGACGGCGGCGGTTGATCTGCCGCGCCTCGGCCAGCCGCTCCTCGCTCAAATCCAACCCGGTGACCTGGCCGGTGGGCCCCACCACCTCCGCGATGGTCTCGGTGATGCCCCCGGGGCCGCACCCGGCATCGAGCACGCGATCCCCGGGCTTGAGGCCCGAGAGCAGCAACGCCTCGCGCGCATTGCCCGTCCTCTCCTGGACGAGCAGGCGGCGCGTCTCGTCGCTGGACTCCATGATGTATCTCACTCCCCAGCCTCCTCTGTTTCCCAATCGGGAGCGGGTGTCCCGCCCAGGCGCTCGAAGACGGAGCGCCACAGCTCACAGCCCCGGCGGATCATCGACCGGTGGAAGATCCACTCCGAGAAGCGCCCCAGGTTCTCGAAGCCCGCCTCCTGCAGCGGCTCGATCTCCTCGTCGTCCACCAGGGCGATGGCGGAGGGGCGGCCCCGCTCCCGGGCATGCTCCACGCAGCGCTGGATGAGCGCCTGGGTGGCCGCACGGGCCTGGGGGTGGTTGCGGTTGGGGACGATGAGCCAGAAGGCGTTCGTCTTCTCGATGAGGTTGAGGCCCGGGGTGGCTTCCTCGGAGAGGGCCACGGCCAGCGGGGTGTACTCCCCATCCACCACGAAGACGCGGCGGCGGCGGTGCAACCCCTGCGAGGCATAGCGCGCGCTCAACCCGCTCAGGTCCACCTCGTCCGTCAGCAGATCCTCGCACAGCACCCGGACCAGCTCCCCGCGGTCGCGCAGGTGCAGCTCGATCCACACGTAGTCGGTGCGCACCCCGTCGCGCACGCGCGGCAGCCCCTGGGGGGCCGGAGGCGTCTGGGGGTCCAGCGGCAGACGCAGGTAGCTGAAGTGCCGCAGCATGCTCAGGCCCGGCGTCTCCATGGCCCGGGCGAGCCAGCCCATGCGGCGGCTGGGCCAGCGGTTGTCCTTGCGCCAGGAGTAGCGGATGAACTCGACGTCCTGCTGCACCTCGCCCAGCTCGACGACGAGGTTGCTCAAATCGTAGGAGATCTGCTCGTTGCGGCGCACGCCGGGGCGCACGGCGAGGTGCTGGACGAGCCAGGTGCGCGAGTGGATGCGCAGGGCGGCGATGTTGCCCTGCATGCCCTTGGCACCGGTGTAGATGAGGCTGCGGCCCAGGTCCCCCGAGCCGTACACCTTGCGGTGGGTGTCCTCCAGCATGGGCAGGGGCGAGTCGTCGCCGAAGGGGTAGTCCGGGTGGAAGCGGTAGCGGGCCTCCTCCATCAGGCGCCAGATGTCCTGGAAGGGCACGTGGCTGCCATCGGAGATGGCCTCGCAGCGAGAGCTCATGAAGGCGCGCAGGATGGAATCGCGGGCGACCTGGGCGAGCCCCGAGAAGCGGACCCCGGCGCGGAAGGGCCGCAGCCCCCCATCCTGCCGGCCATCCGAGGGCAGCGCGTGGATGGAGCGCACCTCCAGCAGGCACTGGGTGGAGGTGCCATCCGGCAGCAACAGCGTGGCGTCGAGCCGCGAGCCAGCGGGAATGATCTCGCTCGCGGCATCGAACGGGAAGGAGAGCCCTCCCACGCTCAGGTCCAACGGGGCCCGGGTGGTGGGCTGGCCGGTGACGGGGGCGAGGAAGGAGATGAGGAAGCGGTTGTCGGGGCCGGGCTTGAAGCGCGGCAGGCTGCGCCAGTTGCGGATGACGAGCGCGCGGGGCACCCGCACCGCCAGGCTCCCATCCACGCCGCTGGCGAGCAGCTGGCCCACCCCCGAGTAGCTCTGTCCTCCCATCTCGAAGAACAGGTCCACCTCGTCGCCCACCGCGCACTCCAGCATGCCGGTGGAGTGGCAGCGCAGCACGGCCACCCCGTCCACCATCTCCACGACGGGCGCCTCCAGGCGCAGCTGCACCGAGGAGTCGTTGGCGCGCTGCATCCAGATGACGGCCTCGCGCCGCAAGCCCTTGCGCAGCGTGGCCACCACCTCGGACTGCTCCTCCATCGTCACGCCGGGCACGGGCGGCGGCGGGTGCATGGCCGTGGCCCAGGAGATGCCCACGCGCAGGTGCGGGCCGTGCTCGTCCGTCACCGGCTGCGCCCGCTGCACGTGCGCCCAGGTCGTCTTCAGGAGCAGCTGCCCCTCGCGCTCGATGCGGACCCCCTCGAGCGTGGCGCCGGGAGGGAAGCCGGAGGCGGGCACGTCGCTGGGCAGCAGCAGCGTGGCGCCGAAGTTGCCGATCTCCACGCACCGGGCCGCGTAGCCCTGCTCGTTGCACTCGAAGTGCACCGAGTAGGCGCCGGGCGGCACCGTGGCGAAGGCGGAGCCGCGGTGCTGCAGCAGATGGGAGATGGTGCGGCCCAGCTCCGGGCCCGAGAGCGCCTCGTCGAGCACGCTGAAGACGTGGCCCTCGGCGGCGCTCTGCACCAGCTCGGCCAGGCCGGCGGGATCCGACTTGGAACAGATGAAGACGCGCAGCGCGTCCGGGGCCGTGTGGGCCACCTGCCGCAGGAACAGCCGGGCATCGTCGGGAGGCGCGATGATGAGGGCCGGAGCCGCATCCGCCATCCGGAAGGCCGCCTCTTTCTTCGACTCCACCGCTACCACCCGGTACGAGGGAAGAGCCGAGGCCAGCGCGGCCCGCCTGCCTGCGTTCGGATGTACCACCAGGACGTCTCGAATCGGGACACTCATGGACCCCTCCTCAGCAGGCAGGCCGCTCAACCATACCCGGCGCAATTCGATCGCTCTTCCGGGTGCGACGCACGTGCCCGTGCCGCCCCTCCCCCTTCCGCTCGTGCCACAAGAAAGCCTTTTCCAACGTCCAGCATCCAGGACACCAGGTGATCGGGCTTCATCCGCAGCCAATGCGGTCCCGGGAATATCTTAGCGGTTCCTGGGATGGTTGGCGTCAAGTGTCCTTGGGGGATCACTCCGGGTGGCCCTGGCCTGCGGACCAGGGAGGCGCTCCCCCGGCCGGACGTCACCGGAGCCGCCGCCGCCTACCCGCTGGGTATTCGTCCTTGGCCCCCATCCGGACCGCCGGTTAAATGAGCCGGAAGGAGACGCGATGGGCGCCGAGATGGACTACGAGCGGGAAATCCAGGAACTGAAGCGGACACTCAACGCCGTCATCCTCGCGCACTACTACCAGGAGAGCGAGATCCAGGATGTGGCGGATTTCGTCGGGGACAGCCTGGCGCTCGCCCAGGCCGCGGCCCGGACGAAGGCGGACGTCATCGTCTTCTGCGGCGTCCACTTCATGGCGGAGACCGCGAAGATCCTCAATCCCGGAAAGCTGGTGCTGCTGCCGGACCTCAAGGCGGGCTGCTCCCTGTCCGACCGCTGCCCCCCGGCGGCCTTCCGGGCCTTCAAGGAGAAGCACCCGGAGCACTTCGTAGTGAGCTACGTCAACAGCTCCGCCGCCGTGAAGGCCATGAGCGACGTCATCTGCACCTCCTCCAACGCGGTGAAGATCGTCAACCAGGTGCCCAAGGAGCGGCAGATCCTCTTCGCCCCGGACCAGCACCTGGGCCGCTATGTGATGAAGCAGACCGGCCGGGACATGGTGCTGTGGCCGGGCAGCTGCATCGTCCACGAGATCTTCAGCGAGAAGCGGCTGGTCCAGCTCAAGGTGCAGCATCCCGAGGCCGAGGTGGTGGCACACCCCGAGTGCGAGGAGGCCGTGCTGCGGCACGCCGACTACATCGGCTCGACCAAGGGCCTGCTCGACTACGTGCTCAAGAGCCCCAAGCGCGAGTTCATCGTGGTGACCGAGGCCGGCATCCTCCACCAGATGCAGCGCGGCGCGCCGGAGAAGACCTTCATCCCCGCACCTCCGGACAACGGTTGCTCCTGCAACGAGTGTCCGTACATGCGGCTGAACACGATGGAGAAGCTCTACCGGTGCATGAGGGACAAGACGCCGGAGCTGACGCTGCCCGCGGATCTGCAGGCCGCGGCCCTGGCGCCGCTGCAGCGGATGCTCGAATGGTCACAGTGAGGGCGTGACGCACCGCGCCGTCTGTCGCGGGAGCGGCAAATCCATCATCGCGCCGTATTCGCGCCTTGCACCGGACGCGGCGCGGTGCGATCTGAGCAACGTGGGTTTCCGATTCGTCGCCATCCCTGGCCACCGCGTGGTGGCGCATCCGCAGTCCCTGCCCTCGGACGAGCGGCTCGAGCCCGAGCTGCCCCCGCTGCATGAGGCGGTGGAGCGCGCGTTCGCGAGCGCCGAGTTCCGGGACGTGAAGGCGAAGGACCGCCTGCGCGCCCTGCTCAAGGGGGACAAGCCACCCAACCTGGGCAGCCCCGGGTCGGGTTTCGGTCCGTCCGCCCTCTTCGCCCAGCCCCCGCAGGATCTGCCCGCGCTGCTGCGGCTGGCGGATGAGCTGGAGACGCTGGCCCGGCGGGACGCGGGCGAGCGGGCACTCGTCTGGAAGTGCGCCGAGTGCAGCGCCCGCTACGCCGTCCCCGTGGCGCTGGCGCGCTCCGTCTCCATCCGCTGCGAGCGCTGCGGCCACCCGGTGGAGCTCAACCCCGGGCGCAGCCTGGGCGAGGAGTCCCTCATCGATCCGTTCCTCGGCGCGGTGAACAGCGCCCGGTACGAGCTGGCCGGCTTCTTCCGCGAGGCCATGGCCCGCGGCTGGCCCATCCTCGTGTCCACCGAGGAGATCGGCGGCTGAGCACCGGCCCGCTCCGTGTGTTTCACGGGGCAGTGGAACGGTGACGGGCACCCTCACCCCGACCCTCTCCCGGTGGGAGAGGGAGTGATGCGGGTGTTTCCGTGGTCCTCCTGGGACGCTAGCTTGCGACGTTCATGCATCGCGCCATCTTCCAGCTGCTGCGCTGCCCCCGGTGCCGGCGCGGCCAGCTGACACCGGACCAGGACACTCCCCAGCTCGTCTTCGGGCCCCTGCACTGTCCCGAGTGCCATGCGAGCTTCCCGGTGACCGAGGGCGTGGCGGACCTGGCGCTCCAGCCGGCCGCCTCGGCCCTGGCCCAGCGCGGAATGGAGCAGCGGCTCATCGCCCGCTCCTACGAGCGCTATGTGCGCCCCGCCCTCCAGCGCGCCGTCGCGGCCCCTCCCCTGGATAGAGACAGCGAGTACCTGCTGTACCGCTCCCTGCTGGGCCGCCCGGAGGCGCCCATGCTGGACCTGGGCACCGGCACCGGACTGTTCGCCCGGCGTCTGGCGCGCGAGCCGGACCTGCCCGCCGTGGTGGGGATGGACCTGTCCCGGGCGATGCTCGAGGAGGCCGTGGCCCAGGGCCGCGAGGCCGGCGTGCACGTGGACTTCCTCCGCGCCGAGGCGCCCTACCTGCCCTTCCAGGATGACTCGCTGGGAGCGGTGCTGCTGGCGCACTCGCTGCACTTCATCGCCGACGTGGGCCGGCTGCTGCTGGAGGTGTCGCGCGTGCTGCGTCCGGGCGGCCGCTTCGTGGCCAGCACCTGGATGCCTCCGGGCAGGGCCTCGGCCTTCGTCCAGCGCCGCGCCGGCCTTCACCCACGCGAGGAGGAGGAGCTCCGCGACGCCCTGTCCGCCGTGGGACTCGTGGGCTTCGCCCGGCTGCGCCTGCCTCCCCTGCTGGTGGTGAAGGCAGAGAAGCCGGTCAGATGAAGACACCCGCCGAGGCGTCCAGGCGCACCTTCCGCACCTCTTGCGTGGTGTCCTCGGCCTCCAGCGACGGCACCACGTCCTGACGAGGCTTCTTGCACTTGGGGCACTCGCACGAGCCCTTCTTGCACGTGCAGTCCGCCGCGCTCGAGCACCGGCACTTCGCGGCGTGCAGCTCGCCCGCCTTGTCCTGCTTCCGCGTGTCCTGCTTCGCCGCGGCCGCCGACTCCTGCTTGCCGGGCTCCACTGGCGCGGGCACGGCCTCGGCCTTGGCGCGGTGACCCTCACACGCCCCCGCCTGCCCCGCCGTGAGCAGCACACTGCCCACCACCGCCGCCGCCAGCGTCATCCCGATGTGCTTCATCTTCTCGGTCCTCCCGGGTGACAGACCCGAATCCCTCCAGGCTATATCCCAGCGTTTTCCCTCTGTCCAAACCCGGCGCCCCGCAGTGTGCACCCCCCTCCAGCAGGGCCGCCCCGCGAGCAGGCACCTCGGGCCGCTCGGAGCGCTCGCGGCACGCGGAGGCGCCACGTACAGTCCGCCCCACCCGTGTCCGCGCGAACCGATCGCCTCGTCTACGCCGCCGCCCTCGTGCTGGGCGCCCTGCCCTTGTGGGTGTCCTCGCACCTGCCCATGGTGGATCTGCCGCAGCACCTCCACCTCATCTCCGTCCTCCACCGGCTGGACGACCCCACCACCCTCTACCCCCAGCTCTTCGCCGCGCGGCACGAGCTGACGCCCTACCTCGGCTACTACTACGCCGTCAGCCTCCTCAACTGGCTGCTCCCGTTGGAGCTCGCCAACCGTCTCTTCCTCTCCGCCTACGTGGTGGGCCTGCCCCTCTCGCTCGCCTTCCTGCTGCGCTCCCTCGGGCGCCCTACGTGGCCCTCGCTGCTCGCCCTGCCCCTGGCCTATGGCGACAGCTTCGGGTGGGGCTTCATCAACTACCTCGCCGCGCTGCCGCTCGCCCTGCTCTGCTGCGGCCTCTTCGTCCGCGCCCTCACCACCGAGGGCCGGCGCCACCGCTGGGCCTCGGGCCTCGGCGTGTGCCTCGTCGCCGTCCTGCTCTTCCACGTGCAGGCCTTCGCCTTCCTCGGGCTCGCCCTGCCCTGGCTGCTCCTCACCACCCCCGTCCCCGAGGACGCCAGCGCCCGAGGCTTCCAGGCCCGGCTGCGGCCCCGGATCCCCGCGCTCCTGGGCGTGACGCCCGGCGTCGTCCTCTTCCTCTCGTGGGTGGTGCTGCGCCTGGGCCAGCCCTCCGAGGTGGAGACGGGCGCCCCCTGGAAGGCCTGGGGCCCCATGCTGTCGCCGCGAAACCTCGCCTGGAAGAGCTTCGCGCAGAACCGCGCCGAGCTCCTCGAGGTGCTCGCCAACCTCCTCCGGGACGGCTCGGATCGCTGGCCCCTCTACGCCGTGGGCGCCGTGGCCGTGTGCGCCCTGGTGCTCGGCGTGGTGCGCGGTGACTCCAGCGGCGAGGGCTCCGTGGCCCGCTGGCGCCTGCCAGGGCTCGCCTTCCTCGCGCTCAGCTTCTACTTCCTGCTGCCCTTCGACATCCGCGGCTACATCTACCACCTGAACACCCGTTACGCGCAGCTCGCCGCCGTGCTCGCCGTGGCGAGCCTCCCGGTGACTCAACCCGCGCTCCGCCGCCCGCTGCTGTGGGCCAGCGCCGCCTGCGCCCTGCTGCTCGCGCTCGTGCTGGGCCGCGGCTTCCGCGCCTTCTCCCGCGAGGCCTCCGAGTGGGATGCCCTCGCCGAAGCCACCGCGCCCAAGCCCCGGGTGATGGGCCTCATCTTCGACACCGGCTCGCGCGTGGTGCGCCACCCCGTCTTCCTCCACGGCGCCGCCGAGCTGGCCCGCGCGCGCGGCGGCAGCACCAACTTCAGCTTCGCCCTCACGCCCCACTCGCCCCTGCGCTACCGCGGCACGCCCCCGCCCACCTTCCCCTCCGAGTGGCGGCCCCACGACTTCGACTACGCCTCCCAGGGGCCCGCCTACGATCACTTCCTCGTGCGCGGCGTCCACCCCTCGCGCATCTTCGGGGAACGGCTCCAACAGGAGCTCACCGTGGCCGCCGAGTCGGGCAACAGCTGGCTGGTGCGCCGCCGCTGAACGCTCGGGGCGGACCAAGTGTGGGCCAGTGGTCGCCGTCCGGCGCGCCCGGCCCCCGCCCACCTCACCGCGCCGCGCACGGGGCATTACCTGTCAGTGCATGTCCACCAAGAGCCCTCTGGCTGATCCACGTCCAGTGCTGGACGCTCTGCGCGCCGGCACGCCCCTGCCCGGCTTCCCCTCCGACGCGGTGGAGCGTGCCCGCTCGCTCGCGGCCGAGCCCGGCTCCGCCCCGTCCGCCGACGTCGAGGCCCTCCCCGAGCCGCTCGCGCTCGCCCTGCTCGAGGGCTCCGTGCTCGAGGGCAGGCCCGCCCTCGCCGAGGCGCTCGCGGGCTCCGGGAACAAGGGGCTCGCCAAGGCCGCCAAGAAGGCCCTCTACCGGCTGCGCTCGCGCGGCGTCGAGATTGCCAGTCCGCCACGCCCCTCCGCCGCCGAGGCCCCGCGCCCGGTGGTGACGGGCCCGGAGCCACTGCCCGCCCTGCTCACCAGCATCGACGGCACCGGCGAGCGCGTGTTGGAGATCGCCCGCCCCCTGCGCGGTGGAGGCGTCGAGGCCATCCAGTTCCTCTACTCGGACGAGCAGGGCGTGCAGCGCCTGCAGGTGGTGGAGCTCAGCCGCGGCGAGTACCGGCGCGTGGTGAAGCAGGCGACCAGCCCCGGGCCCGATGCCGCCGTGGAGATTCCCCACGCCGAGGCCCTGGAGCGGCTGACGGCCGCCGTGGGCCTCAACCTGCGCATGCGCACCCCCTTCCCCCAGGGGCTCGACGCGGTGCTGCGCCACCTGGGCGTGCAGGCCCGGGACGTGCCCCTGGAGATTCCCCCGCCGGAGCCTGAGGACGAGCGGCTCGCCTACGAGGGCCACAAGCTCCACGAGGAGCCGGAGATGCGCGGCTGGCTGCCCCCGGTGGCCGAGCTGGAGCGCCTGGCCCAGAAGGTGGACGAGCTGGAGGCCAGCCCGCTCGCCCTCACCATGGCCCAGCGCAACGAGGAGATCATCCAGGCGGCCCACGTCCAGGCCCAGGCCTTCTTCGCCGCCCCGGCCATGCGCCAGCTCCACGCGAGCCGCCTGTGGGAGATGGCGCTCCACTTCGAGCGCACGGGCAAGGAGCACCCGGCCCAGGTGGCCCGCGCCGAGGCCCGCAGGCTCGCGCACGGCATCACCGAGCCGCCCTCCCGCTACGCCGAGCGTCTCTTCGAGAAGGCCCTGCTCGTCACCATGGCGCAGCGCGCCGCCCCAGAGGCGGAAAATCCCGCTGAGGCCCGGGCGAGGGCCCGCGCCGCCGAGCAGCAGCGGGCCCAGTCAGCCGAAGCGGAGCGGCGCAGCCCCGGCGGCATCATCCTCCCCTGAGGGGAGGCCCTGCTCAGGCCGACACCCGCGCCCGCAGCAACAGGTCCAGGTTCTCCAGCTCCCAGGCCTGGGCGCGCGAGTAGTCGTGGAAGCGCTTCTCGTGCTCGAGGAACTCGGGCGGGTGGATGCAGCGCCGCCCGTCCTCGCCCCGGCGCGTCCGGTACACGTGGTGCAGCATCTCGTGGAAGACGATCCACTCCACGAAGTAGCGCGGCACCACCGGCTGATCCAACGCCGGGTGGATGCGGATGACGCGCGAGTCCGCCGAGTAGGAGCCCATCTTGATGCTCTTGCGCGGCCGGGTGACGCGCGGCGCCGGCCCGAAGGTGATGGCCGCGTCGATGCGTCCGCGGAAGTAGCGCTCGTTGAGCCGCTCGAAGATGCGGCCCAGATCGTGGTGCTGCCCCACCGGCTCCATGCGCAGGCGCTTGCGCATCTGCGCCGGGGACACGCGGCGGATGTAGACCTTGTTGCGCTCGATGAACTTGTCGAGCAGCGCGCTGGCCTCCGCGTCGCCGTGGCGCACGTACGCCGCCAGCGCCTGGATGATCTCGTCCGGCGCCGCCAGGAACATGTGGTGCAGCCGAAGCCGCCACAACGCCCGGTCACGCTGGAACGTGAGCATCGTGTGTGTGTTGTCGTGGACCTCCACCGCCACCGGAGCCCGCAGCCGTGTGCGCAGCCGGCGCTCGAGCACTCGACGCCACACCTTCAGCAACCGATTGGGCTCGGGTGCGATGGGCTGGTGCTCACGGGCGATCCGCCCCGCCGGCGAGCTCCTCTTCTTCGCCAGGTTCTTCTTGTTCGCGCGCGCCATAGACAGGGCCGGATTCTAAAGACCCGTCTGACACGTGTAAACGAGATGAGAAGGACAAATCCCCTGGAATTCCAACGGCTTATATCCACTCCCGCGTACCCTCGCCCACTTGTCCGCTGGAGGGGGAGCCCACCGCATATGTCCCCCTCGGAAACCCTTACCGACGGGTCTTCTGGGAGGCGCAATCCCGCTTGCTCAGGTTGAAGACGACCGGCCTGCTCGAGCCCTCGGAAACCTGGAATTCCTTGGTACGCCAACGGCCTCGGCCACCGCATTGGTAGCTGACCTCGATGGGGCCCGGCGGCAGGGGCAGGAAGCCGTTGGCCCGGACGGTGCGATCCGCCACCTTCATCACCGTGCGTGGGGGTCCCTTGAACTGCACGCGAACCTCGGCCGGAGGCGCGGGGGCCGGAGTCTCCGCCGGTTTTTCGGCCGCCGTCTCCCCCGCCACCAACGCGGAAGCAGCCGGAGCCTCCCCCCCCTGCTCAGCCGTCGGGGTAGCAGAGCCTGCTCCAGTGTCGGGAGCGGTCGTACCCGGGTCGGCCGGGGGAGCGCCCGTGCCCGACTCGGGGGTAGCCGAGGCGGTTCCGGTGCCTGTCCCCGTCTCGGGGGCGGAAGCGCCGGGGGTGGCCGAGGCGGTCCCGGTGCCGGTGCCAGTTCCCGTGGAGGGAGCGGCCTCGGCGGGATCACCCTCGCCGGCTCGCGGAGCCTCGTCCCGGGTGGACGTGGCGGGCGGGCGCGGCGCGGGCTCGGGCTGCTTGGGCGGCATCAGGAACAGCCAGGCGATTCCACCCGCGCTCACGACGAGCAGCGTCACCAGGGCCGCCACCACCAGGCGCAGGGCCCGCGACTTGCCAGCGGGCGCAGGGCGGTGGGCCTCGGACTCGGTGACGAAGCTGTGGTCGTAGCCAGCCGTGGACTCGTCGTCCTCCTGCTCCTCCTCGACGCGGCGCGCACCGGGGCGCGGCAGATCATGCGTCTGCGAGAGCTCGCCGGTCTCGTCGTGCAAGGAGTCGTCGTCCTCGTACACGGGCCCCCGCTCATTCACGGTGGAGGACGTGACGGAGACGGAGTTCGTCGAGCCCTCCTCTTCGTCCTCCTCGGGCACCGGGGGCGGGGCGCGGCGGCGATCCAACGCGGCCACCGAGCCGGAGATGGCGGGCTTGCGCACGGGCGTGGGACGCCGGGCCACTCCGGGGGGCGTGCGCGCGGGCCGGTCCTGCAAGGTGGACTCGCCCGTGGCGGTGCGAGGGGGCGGAACCGGCGAGCGCCTGGGCGCGGTGCTCAGCGCGGTGGGCTCGTCGTCCTCCTCGTCGCCCAGGGCCGTGGCGGCGAGCAGGTCGCGCGGGCGGGCCATCTCCGTGGCCGGCTCGGCCTCGTCGGGCTCCACCGCCGCACGCACGTTCTGCGCGCTGGGCCGGCGCGTGGGGAGCGCGGCGAGGCCCGAGGGGACCTGCACCGAGGAGTCCTTGCGCGCGCCGGGCTTCGGAATGGGAACGTGGAGCATGGTGCGCTCCTCCTCCTCCCCCAGCAGCCGCGCGATGTAGGCCGCCACGTCGTCGCTCTGCCGCAGCATGCCCGAGTTGAGCAGCCCCTCCAGGTCCGCCTGCACCTGCGCCGCCCGCTGGTAGCGCAGGTTGCGATCCTTCACGAGGCACTTCATCACGATGCGCGACAGCTCCTGCGGATAGTCGTCCCGCAGGAGGTGGGGCGGCGAGGGGTTCTCGAAGCGGATGGCGTAGAGGATGCCCTCCGTCGTCGGCCGCGCGAAGGGCGAGCGCCCGGTGGTGATCTCATAGAGCATCACCCCCAGCGCGAACACGTCCGAGCGGTGATCCAACCGCTCCTGCATCACCTGCTCGGGCGAGAGGTAGAGGAACTTGCCCTTGATGACGCCCGGCTTGCTGCGCTCGGCGATGGCCTCGGCCTTGGCGATGCCGAAGTCCACCAGCTTCACCGAGCCGTTGTACGTCACCATCACGTTCTGCGGGCTGACGTCCCGGTGGATGAGCCCCAGCGGACGGCCATCCACGCCCTTGGAGTTGTGCGCGTACTCGAGGCCCGCGGCCACCTGGGCGCAGATGCGCGAGGCCACCGCGTAGGGCACCGCCGAGGTGAACTTCGCCTCCTCCGAGAGGATGCGCCGGAGGTCCACGCCCTCCAGGTACTCCATGGCGATGAAGATGCTCTCGCCAATCTTCCCCAGCTCGAAGACCTGGACGATGTTGGGGTGATGGAGCTGCGCGGCGATGCGCGCCTCGTCCAGGAACATCTGGACGAACTCCGGCTCCTCCGAGAGGTACGGGAGGATGCGTTTGATCACCAACAGCTCGGCCTCGGGGGGCTCCTGCGCGAGGAAGAGCTCCGCCATTCCCCCCATCGCGAGCCGCTTGATGAGGAGGTATTTGCCAAAGGGGGTGGCAGTCTGTGGCGCGTTCTCGGGAATGGGAGCCCCCTGGGTGTCGGTCGACGTGAGACGCTGAGCTTGTTTCCGAGCTTACCCGCAGTCCCCACTTGGATGGTGGGGCGGAAACCAGATGTGGGATAGCAGACCTGACGCCCGCTCGGCTACCCGCCCGAGCCCGTTCTCCCGGCATCCCACCCACCCGCCAGGTCCCGGTCACAACTGTGGGGATGGAGGATGTGGGTGAACCGGTTGCCGGGCCCACCGTCCGGCCCCTCCGTCCCCGGCACCTGGCCGCCATCCGGATCCGGAGAACACGCCCCGCCCGTGCCCCCATCCGCACAGGGCACGAAGGTGTAGGTGTCCCACACTCCCCGGATGCCCAGGGGGAACACCCCGGTGCCCCCATCGCCGAGCACGTCGGCCAGCACGTCGCAGCCCCCCGGGCCTCCATCCAGAGAGGAGCCGGGCCCGGAGACGTACCGGGTGCTCACCAGGATTCCGCCCTCGAGCTCGAAGCCGGAGGAGGCGGGCAACGCCCGGGGCGAGACGTCCGTCACGGCGAGCGGCCCGGGCACATACACCCGCGTGCCGAGCAGCTCCGGGTTGGGACGGGCCCGGCCCCCCTCCGCGTTGCCGAAGCCCGGGGGCGCGAGGTTGTCGGCGGGCACCGCCAGCGTTCCGAGGAGGCGGAGCTCCACCTGGGCGAGGCCCGTCCGGTAGCCGCTGAACTGTTCGAAACCGGACTCGGCCCGCATCCACCCCGTGAGGTCCACGCGCTGGCCCACCTGGGGCACAAAACCCACGGGCACGTCCGTCCAGTCCTTGTGCACCCAGAGCCCCTGCATGGGACGCGCGGGGTCCACCACCCAGAACCAGGCACGCACCTGCTCCTGCGAGTCCTGGGTGCGGCGCTCCACGCGCTCGAGCGTGTGGATGACGAGGCGCTCGAGCAGCACCCGCGTGCCGCTGCCGGCGGGGAGCCGGCGGGCCTCGGAGATGGTCATCACCACCGGAGCCGAGCCCGTGCCCGCGTCGGCCTGGGAGCCTCCATCCGAGGGCGAGCCCGCATCCGGCGGAGGGCCACCATCCTCGCTGCACACGCCGGTGCAGCCCGGTGTCGTGCCCGAGTCCTGCTTGCCCATGGGGGATTGCTCTCCACAACCGGGAGCCAACACTGCCGCGGCCGCGACCAGGGCCGCCGCCCCGAGGGTCTTGCGCAGGGGAATCACGGTGGCGTCTCCTCTGGAGGGGCCGGGAAGGACTTCTAGAAATCCCGCGCTTCCGGCCTATTCTTCCGGGCCTTATAGCGGCGGGTCCCGAACCCCGGCAAGGAAGAGGCCCGCCCGGAGACCATCGCCATGCCGCACCCCAGGCACCCCTACTTCCGCGGCCTCTCCCCCACCCTGCACATCTCCCACCGGGGCGGCTCGCTGCTGGCCCCGGAGAACACCCTGCCCGCCTTCCGCATGGCGGTGGAGCGCTACCACACGCAGGTGCTGGAGACGGACGTGCACCTCACCCGCGACGGCGAGCTGGTGGTGTTCCACGACGACACCCTGCAGCGGTGCACCAACGGCGAGGGGCGGATCGCGGACCACACGCTGGCCGAGCTGCGGCGCCTGGATGCCGGCTACCACTTCACCCCGGACGCGGGCCGCACCTTCCCCTTCCGGGGCCAGGGCGTGCACCTGTCCACCCTCGGCGAGCTGCTGCGCGCCTTCCAGGGTCTGCGCTTCAACATCGAGGTGAAGCCGGACGTGCCAGGCATCGAGGACGCCTTCTTCCAGGTGCTGCGCGAGGAAGGCGCGCTGGAACAGGCCTGTATCGGCAGCGAGCTGGACGTGGTGGGCGAGCGCCTGGCGCGGGTGATGCCGGACGCCTGCCACTTCTACCCGCGCGACGCACTGGCCGCCTTCGTCCTCTCCCTGCGGGCGGGCGAGCAGCCACCGGAGGAGCCGCGCTACACCGTCCTGGACATGCCCCTGTACTTCGGGGACGTACGCTTGGTGGACGAGTTGCTCGTGCGCGAGGTGGACGCCCGCGGCAAGTGGCTCAACGTGTGGACGGTGGATGATCCCGAGGAGATGCGCCGGCTCGTGGGCGAGGGCGTGGGAGGTATCATGACGGACAGGCCGGACCTTCTTCGCCGAGTCTTGGACGAGCAGCAAAAGCCGCGTTAAGCCCATGGCCCGTATGCCCCGCTCCCCCACGCGCAAGCGCGCTCCGAAGGCCGCGATAGCACCCAACGTTGCTCTGCCCCTGGCCGCGCCCGAGGACACGGCGCCCCCGCCCGAGCCCGAGGCGCCGGCGCGCAACACGGTGCGCCGCGTGCGTGCGCCGCGCGCCAAGCGCTTCGTCGCGCTGGCCGGCAACATCGGCGCGGGCAAGACGACGGCCGCGAAGATCATCAGCCAGACCTTCGGCTTCGAGCTCTTCGACGAGCCCGTCATCGATAACCGCTTCCTCAAGGACTACTACGCCAACATGGGGCGCTGGTCCTTCACCCTCCAGCTCGAGTTCCTCATCCGGCGCGTCGAGCACCACGAGCTCATCCACTCGGTGAAAAAGAGCTGCGTGCAGGACCGCACGCTCTACGAGGACCCCGAGATCTTCGCCAAGTACCTGCACGGCCTGGGGCACATGACGAACGCGGAGCTGGACCTGTACTTCGAGTACTTCCAGCGCCTCACGCGCACCATCGTGCACCCGGACAAGGTCATCTACTTCGACGTGCCCACGGTGGACGTGCTGCTCGGGCGCATCCGCCAGCGCGGCCGCGAGGAGGAGAAGGGCATTGAAAAGGGCTTCCTGCGCGGGCTCAACGGCTACTACGCCACCTTCCCCATGGTGCTGCAGAACAAGTACGGCGTGGACTGCCTGGTGATGGATGTGACGAACCAGGACATCCGCACTGGCCGGGGACGCGAGGAGTTCCTCGACCGGGTCACCACCTTCCTCGCCTGAGGTTTCTTCCGTGTCCGAGCAGTCCGAGCTCCCCGCCAAGAGCGCCCGCGAGTCCGAAGTGGTGATGACGCAGATGATCCTCCCCTCGGACGCCAACGCGGTGAACACCGCGTTCGGCGGCAAGGTGATGGAGTGGATCGACATCTGCTGCGCCGTGGCCGCCCAGCGCCACTGCCGCCAGGTGGTGGTCACCGTCTCCATGGATGACCTGCACTTCCACGCCCCCATCAAGGTGGGCTGGACGGCGACGCTGCACTCGCGCGTCATCGCCGCCTTCCGCACGTCGATGGAGGTGGGCGTGACGGTGACGGCGGAGAATCCGCTCACCGGCGAGAAGCACATGGCCACCAGCGCCCTGCTCACCTTCGTGGCCGTCGCGCCCAATGGCCAGCGGCTGCCCGTGCCCCCGCTCAAGCTGGAGACGGACGCGGAGCGCGCGGCCTTCCGCGAGGCCGAGCAGCGCCGTCAGGAGCGGCTCTCGCGCAAGCAGACGAGCCTCGCCTGGCAGAAGGTCATCCGGCCCGGCGCCGGAGGCTGAGGCAGGACGGGGGCGAAAACAGCTCCCGCGAACCCCGTGCCTCTCCCAAAGCACGGGGCCCGCGGGCCCGCCGACGACCGTTACGCTCCGCTCCACGCGGAGGGGCCGACACTCCCGAGCGCCGATGGTCCGCCGAACATGGGGGCCCGTGGTGCGCCTGTCGACCGACGGTGCCTCCGGTATAGCCGCCGGGTCTGACATGCCCGCGGCCCCCTCGGGTGGAACCCCCAGTGCGTGTGTCACCGCGAGCTGTTCAGAACCGGGCCTGGCTCCACGACTCCGGTGCAGTTGCCTTCCGGCTCTGCTAGGCAGCGTGACGTGAAGGCAGGGCGAGTGTCACAGGTGGCGCGGCACGGCAGGCTGTGGGGCAACTCCCCGCTGGCGGTTCAGGGTTTCGCCGTCCTGGTGACGCTCGCGGCCCTGGTGGTGCAGCTCGTGCTGTACCCCTATGTCCGGGCCACGCCGTTCATCCTCTTCTTCGGCGCGGTGATGCTCTCGGCGTGGAACGGGGGGTGGGGACCTGGCCTCCTGGCCACCGGCCTGTCCGCCCTGCTGGCCGACTACTTCCTCCTGTCCCCGCGGCACGCGTTCGCCCTCGGCGCCCGGGACGTCCTGGCCGTCGTCCTCTTCGTCACCATCGCCACCCTCATCACCTGGCTCAACGTGCGCGAGCGGGCCGCCCAGGCCGAGGCCGAGGCCCAGCGCGCACGGCTCCACGTCATCCTCATGAAGGCTCCGGCCATCATCGCCATCCACCGGGGGCCCGAGCACGTCTACGAGTTCAGCAACCCCGTCAACGCGCAGCTGCTCGGCGGCCGGGAGCTGCTGGGCAAGACCGTGAGGCAGGCGCAGCCCGAGCTGGACGGCCAGGGATTCTACGAGCTGCTGGACCGGGTGTACCAGACGGGCGAGCCCTACTCCGGCAAGGAGACCCCCGCCAGAGTGGGAGACCCGCACCAGCCGCGCACCGGCTACTTCAACTTCGTCTACCAGCCCATGCCCGGGCCGGACGGCAAGCCGGACGGGGTGATGGTCTTCGGCTTCGAGGTGACCGAGCAGGTGCTGGCACGGCGGAGCCTCGAGAGCACCGAGCGGCGCCTCGCCGCCATCACCCACAACGCCACGCTGGGACTGCTCATGATCGACGCCCACCAGCACTGCGTCTTCATGAACCCCGCGGCCGAGCGCATCACCGGCTTCACCCTGGAAGAGCTGCGGGGCAAACCGCTGCATGACTTCATCCACCACACGCGGCCCGATGGAAGGCCCTACCCCGTGGCGGAGTGCCCCATCGACCGGGCGCGGCCCACCCGGGCCCAGGAACAGGGCGAGGACGTGTTCGTCCGCAGGGACGGCAGCTTCTACCCGGCCGCCTTCACCGCGAGCCCCATCCTCGAGGACGGCAAGGCGACGGGCACCGTCATCGAGCTGCGGGACACCACGGAGGACCAGCGCAAGCAGGCCGAGCGCGAGCGCCTCCTGGAGCAACTGCAGGAGGCGGTGCGCCTGCGGGACGAGTTCCTCTCGGTGGCCAGCCACGAGCTGAAGACGCCGCTGACCCCGCTGAGTCTCCGGCTGCAGGGGCTCGAGCGGAGCATCCAGGCCGAGCCGGGCTCGCCCCTGGCGGTGCGCCTGGGCAAGGAGGTGGAGGTGATGCGCCGGCAGGTGAAGCGCCTGTCGGACCTGGTGACGGATCTGCTGGATGTGTCGCGGCTGAGCACCGGACGCATGGCGTTGCAGCTCGAGGACGTGGACCTGGCGGAGGTGGCACGTGAGGTGGTGGCGCGCTTCCTCCCCGAGGCGCAGCGCGCCCGGTGCGAGCTCGTGCTCCACGCGGACAGGCCCGTCGCCGGCCAGTGGGACCGGCTCCGGCTGGAGCAGGCCCTGACGAACCTGTTGTCCAACGCCCTCAAGTATGGGGCGGGCAAGCCCGTGCACATCCAGGTCGAGCCAGTGGAGGGCCGGGCCCGGCTCGTGGTCCGGGATGAGGGCATCGGCATCCAGCCCGAGGCCATGGGGCGCATCTTCAACCGCTTCGAGCGCGCCGTGTCGGAGCGGCACTACGGCGGGCTCGGCCTGGGCCTGTACGTGACGCGGCAGATCATCTCCGCGATGAGCGGGACGGTGTCCGCCGAGAGCACGCCCGCCCAGGGCGCCACCTTCACCGTGGAGCTGCCCCTCCAGCCGCCCGCGTCGCCGTGAAGCGGGCCGGGCTCACTTCGCGCCCTGCCGCAGCTCCAGCCAATAGCCCTGCTTGTGGACGGCGCTCTCCATCTTCTGGAGGGCCTTCAGCGCCTCGGTCCGGCTGCCGAAGTCGTCCACCAGGAAGCGCGAGCCGTTGTCGTCCTGCCGCCAGAGCTGCCAGCGCTCGGTGCCGGAGAGCTGCCGGCCCTCGAAGTACTCGTAGCGCTCCCCCACCGTGCCCACGTACCGCTGGGCCTCGTCGGAGCCGGGCGGAGGCAGCGCGGCCTGTCCCCAGTCCCTGTCGTACTCGTAGCGGGACCTGTCGAGCGGGTACGGAACGAGCGTCCCGGAGAAGCGGTTCTTCGCCAGCCAGTCGTCCGCGAGCTGCTTGCGCGAGAAGGCCGCCGTCGGCTGCGCGGCGCCCTCGCCCGTGAAGAGCCACACGGCCCCTCGGGCATGGCCGCGCCGCAGCGGGAGTGCCTCGGGAAGCGCGCGCGTCTCGAAGGGGGCCTCCAGTCCGAGCGCACGCAGCGCCGCGATCGCCCGCTGCGGCTCGGGTGGATCGGCGACGACCGCGACGTACTTCTGGGATTCGGCCCACACCACGCCCAGGCGCAGCCCATCCTCCGTCTCGAAGGCCCAGCAGAACTCGCGCCCCCCATGGGTCCGGGTGGAGTCCTCCTCGATGTTGCCCGGCTCCCCCAAGGGGTGCAGCACGTCCCGCGTGGCCGGGAACTGCACCACCCACTCGCGCAGCTCGTAGGGCAGGACGACGGGGAAGGTCAGCCGGCGCATGGGAACCCCCATGGAAAAAAAGGGCGAGGGGCGCTCGGTGGAGCGGCTTCCCTCACCCCGGATTCACCGCCACGGGTTGGAACACCGGAACGGGCACCCTCACCCCGACCCTCTCCCGGGGGGAGAGGGAGATGGGGCGGGGAGTGGCGCGTGGTGCGCTGGGTTCAGCTCAGGTCGAGAACGACGTGCCGCAGCCGCAGGAGGACTTCGCGTTCGGGTTGTTGAACTTGAAGCCCGCGCCCGTCACGCTCGACACGAAGTCGATCTCCGTGCCCGCGAGGTACTTGTTGCTCAGCGCGTCCGTCGCGATCTTCACCCCGTCCTGCTCCCAGGTGAGATCGCCCGCCTTCAGCTCGCGCACCAGGTTCAGGTCGTAGCCCAGGCCGCTGCAGCCGGCCGGCACCACGCGGATGGAGAAGAAGTAGTCCTGGAAGCCCTGGTCCTGGATGACCTTCTTCACCTGGGCCACGGCGGCCTCGGTGAGCCGCACCGGGCTCGACGGCTCGCCCTGGGGGGCAACGGTGGGATTGGCGGAAGGGGTGGTGGTCGTGTCCATGTAGGTCGGTCTCCTTACAGGCGCCTTATAACGCCGGGCGCCGGAATTGCCATCTGCTCCAGGGGTACGGCCTTCACCCACTGGCGGAATCTGTCCCCTCCTGGGTGCCCGTGCCAGCTCGGGCGCCGGGCGCCAGGCAAGCAGTCAAGCGCCCGCCCCAGGAGGCACTCGCCCGGGTTATACGTGTGCTCCCATGTCCGCCACCTTCCGCGAGCTGCTGTCCGCCACCAAGAAGGAGATCCGCGAGGTCTCCATCGAGGACGTCAAGCGCCTGCTGGACGCGCGCACCCCGGTGAAGCTCATCGACGTGCGCGAGGGCGACGAGTACGCGGGCGGGCGGCTGCCGGGCGCGGTGCACATCCCCCGCGGCTACCTCGAGCTGCGCATCGAGGACAAGGCCGCCCGGGACGAGGAGCTCGTCCTCTACTGCGCCGGCGGCACCCGCTCGGCCCTGGCGGCCCGCACCCTCCAGCACATGGGCTACACCCGCGTGGCCTCGCTGGCCGGGGGCTTCAACCGCTGGAGCGACGCCCACTACCCGGTGGAGAAGCCGGTGGTGCTCACCCCCGCCCAGAAGGAGCGCTACCGCCGCCACCTCATCCTCCCGGAGGTCGGCGAGGAGGGGCAGGCGAAGCTGCTGGCGTCCAAGGTGCTGCTGCTGGGCGCGGGCGGGCTGGGCTCGCCGGCCGCGCTCTACCTCGCCGCCGCGGGCGTGGGCACGCTGGGCATCGTCGACGCGGACGTGGTGGACCTGAGCAACCTCCAGCGCCAGGTGCTTCACACCCAGGAGCGCGCCGGCCAGCCCAAGGTGCAGAGCGCCCGCGCCGCCCTCGAGGCCCTCAACCCCGACGTGAAGGTGGTCCCCTTCCAGGAGCGCCTCACCTCGGAGAACGTCCTGCGGATTCTCGAGGGTTTCGATCTGGTGCTCGACGGCGGGGACAACTTCCCCACCCGCTACCTGCTCAACGACGCCTGCCTCATCCAGGGCAAGCCCAACCTCCACGGCTCCATCTTCCGCTTCGAGGGCCAGGTCACCACCTTCGTCCCCGGCCAGGGCCCCTGCTACCGCTGCCTCTACCCCGCCCCACCGCCTCCCGAGCTCGCGCCCTCGTGCGCCGAGGCCGGCGTGCTCGGCGTGCTTCCCGGCATCATCGGCCTCTTCCAGGCCAACGAGGCCCTCAAGCTCCTGCTGGGCGTGGGCGAGCCGCTCGTGGGGCGCCTGCTCACCTTCGACGCGCTCGGCACCCGCTTCCAGGAGCTCAAGCTGCGCAAGGATCCGAAGTGCCCCGTGTGCGCGCCCGGGGCCCGGGTGGAGCTCATCGACTACGAGCAGTTCTGCGCCTCGTCCGCCTGAAGGAGCCCCGCGTGCCCATCCCGGAGATCGATCCCTCCACCCTCGCCCAGCAGCTATCCGGCCCGCCCGAGGCGAGGCCCGTGCTGCTCGACGTGCGCTTCCCCCAGGAGAACGCCTACGTGGCCTTCCCGGACTCGGTGCTCATCCCCCTGCCCGAGCTGGACGAGCGCCACGAGGAGCTGGAGGCCTTCCGGGGCAAGCGCGTCGTCGTCTACTGCCACCACGGCGTGCGAAGCCTGGACGGCGCCGCCTACCTGCGCGCGCGCGGCCTGGACGCGGTGTCCCTGCGCGGGGGGATCGATCTCTACTCCCGTGCGGTGGACCCGAGCCTGCCGCGCTACTGAGCCGCGCTAGCGGATGTAGGCGGACAGGTCCACCGTCTTGTCGGTGATGTCGCGGGCCTTCACGTCGACATCCACCTGCACCGGCTCCTTGAGCGACGTCCCCTGCAACATCAGGTGGTGCGTGCCCTCCACCAGCTCCAGCTTCAGCCCGGGCTGGTAGAGGCCGAGCTTCTGGCCGTCCCGGTAGATTTCGATGCCGGAGACGTTGCGCGGCACGAGCTTGGGCCGGAAGTAACCCATCTGGAAGGTGCGCTCGATGGACTTCGTCTCCTGGGGCTCGCCGAAGGGGACCTCGATCTCCTCGTAGATGCCCTGCTCCTTGTTCTCCAGGATGAGCGTGTCCTGCACGTGCGCGCCGCCCATGCGGCTGAGCGGCGTGAAGCCGAGCACCGTGATGGGCTCGGAGCTGCGGCAGCGCATGCCGTGGCGCACCGACACCTGCACGCGCTGGTTGGACTCGACGTTGAGGTAGATGCCCTGCCCGTCCATGGCGGAGCTGCCGAGCATCTCCAGGATGGGTCCGCGGAAGATGACGGCCAGGCCCACCAGCGACAGCGCCACGAACACCCCGAGCAGGTTCTTCAGCGGCGGCAGCGACCGGCCGCGCGCGGGGGTGGACCTGGCACCGGGCCTGGCGCCGGGAGTGCTGACGTCATCGTCCAGCTCCTCCGTCTCGTCCTGATAGGAGGAGGTGCGCCGGCGGGGAGACGAGGGCGCCTCGGGCAGCTCCGTGCGGCTGCTGGTGCGGCGCGGCTGCGGCTTGGGAGCCGGCTCGGACTGCTGCGAGGACGGGGCCATGCCCGTGCGGCGTCGCACGGGCTCCGGCGGCCGCACGGGCTCCGGAGGCGGCGGCAACATCGTGCGCTCGGGATCCTCCTCGTCCTCCAGGGGCATGGGCCGCGGGTTGACGGCCACGGCGCCCCGCGAGAGCCGGGGCTGCGGCACGTCCGCGTCCGGCGCCGGCTCACCCGGGCGGATCCCCGAGCGCCGCACGGCGGAGGACTCGGTGCCCCGCCTCGGAGAGGGGGTCTCGATGCTGGCCCGGGTAACATCCTGGCGGCTGGGCATGCGCGCCACGGAGGTGGAGCCCACGTTGGTGCGGCGCGGCGCCTCATTGCTGGTGCGGCGGCGGGGCACTTCGGTGGCCGGAGGCGCTTCCCACTCCTCCACCTCGGGCACGTCGCCCATGGGCTGGGTGCTCGACTCGGTGCGCTTGTTGACCACGCCCGCGCGCGTGCCCGTGCGCCGCTGCTGGGGCATCTCGCCCGGCGGCGCCTCCCAGTTCATGTCGGCGGCGTTCGTCTGGGTACCGGTGCGCGGATCCACCCGCGAGCTGCTCCGGGGCGGCGGCGGCGGCGGCTCCTCGGCCGGAAGCTCCGGCACCGCGGGCATCGCCGACATCGACTCGTCGCTGCGGGGCTCCGGGTTGCCGCTGCGCTTCTCCTCGTCCAGCCGGTCCGCGAAGAGCGTCTCCATCAGCTCGGAGATCTGCACCGAGCCGGCCACCCACCGCTGTCCGACGAGGAACTCCTCCAAGGCGAGCTGCAGCTGGCGCGCGTCCCGGTAGCGGTCATCCGCCGCCTTGGCCAGCGCGCGCATCACCACCTCGTCCAGCTCGGGCGGACAATCCGCCACCTGCGAGGGCGGGAGGATGTTGCACTCCATGGCGGCCTGGAGCGTGCCCAGCTCCGACTCCCGCTTGAGCGGGCGCGTGCCGGTGAGCAGCTCGTAGAGCACCAGTCCGATGGCGAAGATGTCCGCGCGGTGATCCAACGGCTTGCCCGCGGCCTGCTCCGGCGCCATGTAGGCGAACTTGCCCTTGATGGCGCCCGACTTCGTCGCCGTGGCCTGGTCCGCCGCCTTGGCGATGCCGAAGTCCACCAGCTTCACCGAGCCGTCGAAGCTGATGAGGATGTTCTGCGGCGAGATGTCGCGGTGCACCACCTTGAGCGGCTTGCCGTTGTCGTCCGAGCGCGTGTGGGCGTAGTAGAGGCCCTCGCACGCTGCGGCGACGATGCGGATGGCGAGGGGCCGGGCGATCCACCCGCCGGCGTTGTACGCCTTGCGCATCACCCGGCCGAGGTCCTCGCCATGGATGAACTCCATGGCGATGAAGTAGGTGCCGTTGGCCTCGCCGAACTCGTACACCTGGGCGATGTTCGGGTGGTTGAAGCGCGCGGCGATGCGCGCCTCGTTGCCGAACATGTCCACGAACTCCCGGTCCTCCGCCAGGTGCGGGAGGATGCGCTTCACCACGACGTTCTTGGCGAAACCCTCAATGCCCTTCTGGCGCGCCAGCCACACCTCGGCCATGCCGCCGGTGGCGAGCTTCTTGAGGAGCTGATATTTCCCGAAGAGTTGAGGGTTCATCCCGGGTTGCTCGCCGGGGGGAGCAAGCGCGAAGTGGAAGACATCAGAGCGGCTCATCTTAGGCGAGGGGCCGGGGCGAGGCAAAGACGGCCCGCAGGAATCCTCTGGTTCCCTCTGATGGCCGGGCTGTGGCTGGCCTCGGCTGCCGGGGCCGCCCCCCCTCCGCTGGACCGGGGCCCCACCGATCGCATCGAGGTGGAGAGCCACGACGACGTGCTGGCGCTCTCCTGGTCGGACACCGAGGAGCGGCTCCAAGGGAGCATCCGCCCCGCCGTCCCCCGCGAGGGAGAGCCCCTCCACCTCAACCTCCACGTGGGCAGCTTCGAGGGAGAGCCCTTCCAGGGCCCCGTCATCGTCACCCTGCGGGAGGAGGGCGCTACCCACGGGCAGACCGTCACCGTGAAGCGGGGCCCCCAGGACTGGCAGACCACCTTCACCCCCGAGCACGAGGGCCCCTACCTCCTCGATGTGAGCTTCCGGACCACCCGGCACAAGGCGCTCCATGCCGCCGTCCAGGTGAAGCCGTCCCGGCTGCCCCTGAAGCTCGGGTGGGCCGTGCTCGGCCTGGGGTGCCTGGTGGTGCTCGGGTACACGGTGCGGGGTCTCCTGAAGGGAGAGCGGGCGGAGGAGCGGGCCCTTCCCTCGTCCGAGGGTGGGGAGCCGGTGCTCCCCGTGGACACGTCCTCCGCCCCGGCCTCCGGCACTCCGGCCGCGGCCGAGTCCCCCACTCCGGGGGCCGATGCGCCACCCGGTGGCGAACCTCCGGAATCCGCTCCGAAGACGTCCGAGGGGGAGCCGCCCGCCTGATCAACCCCTGGCCGTGAGCAGGCGCGTCCGTTGCTACTGACGCCCCAACTCCCTGTCCCAGATGTACAACTGCCTGGTCACTGCGTACTTGTCGGCGCTGGAAACATCCTCGAACTTCTCCGGGGGAAGCGCGCGCAGGCGCTCGCGCAGGAAGTCCGGGTCGCTGAGCGCCTCGCGGTGTTTGAGATCGGTGTTCACGTCCACCAGGAAAGGAATCACCCGGAGCACGGCCTGCTCACACTCCTCACGGGTGGCGCGAGCCATGCGCTCCACCGTCAGGGCCAGGTGCTCTCGGACCGAGGCAGGGCCTCCGGGGCACCAGGCCTCCAGCGTCTTGCGGTAGATATCGTCCATGAGCTCGTCCAGCGTGTACTTCTGATCGAATGACCAGAACGCGTAGCGCGGGCCCTGGAGCACCTCCCAGAAGCGCAGCAGCGAGGCGAGCCGGTTCGCCATGCGCTCCGCGCTCCACAGCGGTGGCGGATACACGGTATATTCGAGGACGCCCCAAGGGGTGCCGAGGCAGAAGGACTCGAAGGCTTCCCTCATGCGCGGGAGTTCCTCCTCCGGGACGCCTTCATCTAAGTCCATGGAGACGGCGCCGAACATGTGCATCCGCCAGAGGGGGTCGCCCCTGTCGAAGTCGGCCGCAGCGTGCATCAACAGCACCTCGCCGGGCAGCACCTGGCGCATCCGCCGGGGCTGGGGGAAGGCACCCGTCTTGAGGTACTCCCGGGCCCACCAGCGGCCCTCGGCACTCGCCTTGCGCCGGATGGCGGCTTTGGTGCCGTAGAGCCACGCTGGAAACTCGAGCACAGAGGGCTGTTCCGTGTTCATGGCCGCGCGCCCTACCACAGCGGTCAGATGCGCCTCAAGCGCCAGGCACTCGCTCAGCGGCAGTCCGCGGGCAAGTAGACCTGGCCCTGGAAACCCTTGGGGTGTTCGCCTCCTTCATAGGCAGCCCGGAGCGCCTGCCCGGCCAATTCGCCGCGCTGCTCTACCTCTTCCCTGGGCAACTCCTCTTCCTTCTGCGCCACCCGCTCCTCCCAGGAGGCACCGGGCTTCTTGCGCCGGTAACTCCAGCGGTACAGCGTCACTCCGGGCTCTGGCGTGCGCCAGGACAACTTCCACAGCGCGCCCCCGTTCTCGAATTCGAGGAAGACCGTCCCCTCGAAGCCGGTGCCTCCCGTGAGCTTCTTGTCAGGCTCCGCCACCTCATTCAGGGCCGCCAGGTAGCGCCCCGCCTGTTTTCTCCCTTCCCTGCGCGACTCCTCATCGTCCGGCTTTATTTCGAACAGCACGAGGGCGACGGTATCGGTGATGTCCGGGCGCAAGCGCTTCACGAGCTCCGGAAGACGCTTGGGGTTTCCTAACTTCCCCTTCCCCACAATGCCGTAGAGGTCGACGGTGTCGAAGAAGACGACGTTGGTGGGATGCTGCACGCTGTACTCCCTGCCAATGACCTCATGTGCGGCCTTGCCAAGGAAAGCGCCCCAGGGCTCCCTGGAGTCCGGCTTGCGGCCCGGGAGCTTGGAGGAGGGCGGCTGCGCCTGGGCACCGAGGGCCGCCACGAGCACCAGGAGAAAACCCACCAGCCCCAAGGTGCTCCTCGTCCTGGCTCCATTGTTTTTCATGGCCAACATGCTCCTCCCCGGTGCGGTTGGGAGGAAGCCATGAAGGGCCGACATGCGGCTGGCTCCGCCGGCTCGCCGGATTGCTCCTGTTCAACACCCTCTCAGGCGGCACCCGCCAGCGACCCTCCTCAATCCCTCGCCTCGAACTGCTCCAGGGCCGCGCACAGGTCGTCCACGATCTCCCCGGCAATGACATCCGGAGCAAGCAGGTTCGCTGAGTCCTCCAATGACTCGTCCGCATGCCTCAGCAGCGGCTGCCCCTGCACGTACTCCATGACGAGGTAGAGGTAGCCGTCATCCGGGGAGGGCTGGCGCCCATGGCCCAGCACCCGCACCACGTTGGGATGGCTGTCCGGGCCTCTTGAGCGCCCTGGCCCGAAAACGGGATGCACCGCCGCTCAGGTGTAGACGTCTACACCTGGGGTCGCACCTTTCCCCACAAATAATCCTACATTAACATACACCAAGTATAGACGTCTACACCTGGACCGCCCGGAGAGCTGCGAATCCATTCGCCGGTATCGACGAGTCACGACTCGCTCGGCCAGCGAATCACTCGAAGCCGACAGCAAGAGGCCCCCGGGCTCGGAGCGTTCATCTCGTTCCCGGCATCGGAAAGCGAGACGCCCCGTCCTGATCGCGCGTCCTCGCCGGTGAAGACTGAAAACACGCCATCCACTGAGCAGTAACTTCGACAGGCGCTCCATCTCCCTGGGGTGGAAGTTTCCTTCCCTGTCACGGCCTCGTGACGCCCTTGTGCCGGTGGCTTTTGGACGCCGAGACGGGGCGGCTGTCGGCTCCCGGACAGCCTCCCCTTGGGCACCCTGGTTGCAGTCCCCTCGCACGGACCGGGCGAGGAGGAGTGCATGGGCGAGCAACGAGGGGTCGGGAAGGGAAGGCGGGGGCTTCTCGCCACGGTCCTCCTTTTGGGCACGCCGGTGTTGGCCGCGGAGCCGGCACCGGAGGCGGAGGCCTGGCAGCCCGAGGTGGACGTGGCGCAGCCCGAGGCGGACACCTCGCAGCCCGAGGTGGCCGCGGCGCAGCCGGAAGAGGTGGCCGCGCTGAACCCGGAGGTGGCCGCGCCCACGCCCGCGCAGGTGGAAGCACCGCCCCAGCCGGCGAAGCAGAAGGAGCCGAAGCCGAAGCAGGAGGAGCCCCTCTCGGAGGGAGGCGAGGGCACGTCGGCCAACGACGAGGAGACGAAGGGCCTGCGGGTCGTTCCCTTCGGGCGCGTCTTCGCCCGGGTGAGCGCGGATGAGCGCGAGCAGTACGCGCGCTCGCTGTCCATTGCCTCCGCGCGCGTGGGCCTGGCCGCGTCGCTGCCCCATGTGGAGGCGGAGGTGACGGCGGACCTGTCCTCCAAGTCGCTGCTCAAGGACGCCTTCGTGCGGGTGGCCGATGGGAAGAAGCGGCTGCGCCTCTACGGCGGCCAGTTCAAGGCGCCCTTCCTCGCGCGCGAGCTCGAGTCCGCGTGGCGGCTGCCCGTCATTCGCCGCGGGCTGGTGGCGGACTACCTCGAGGACACGCACAACCTGGGCGGCCGGCGGCTGGGACTGATGGGCGAGGTGAGCCTCAAGGACGCCTGGAAGCTGAAGGTGTCCGGCGGCGTCTTCCAGGGCACCAAGGACGAGGACACCGGCATCCGCGCCAGCGAGGACGCCGCGTTGCGGGCGAGCGTGCGTCCCTTCAAGGTCCTCACCCTGGGGGCAAGCAGCTACTTCGCGCAGGCCTTCGAGGGCGCGCGCACCTACGCGCTGGCCGCGGACGCGGTGCTGCGGCTGGGCGGGCTGGAGGTGACGGGCGAGTACGTCAACGGGCACCTGCCCACCGGGCCCTTCGCCGCGCAGCTGGGGCTGGCCAGCTACTCGGTGCCGCTGCCCCTGGAGGGCTGGGCGGTGCAGCCGGTGGCGGGCGCCGAGGCGATGCAGCTGCTCGGCCCGCTCAAGGCCCGCGGCTACGCGCTCGTGGGGGGCTTCAACGTCCTCTACTCCGAGCACTTCAAGGCCCAGCTGCAGGCCGAGCATGCGCTGCGTCCCGGCGACGAGGCCTCGGGCTTCGAATACTCGCTGCAGCTCGCCACCCGCTTCTAGGAACGGAGATCGACCATGCTCCAGTTCGCGGAAGGAGAAGTCACCAAGCTGCGCCGGGAGTTCAAGCTGGTGCTGGGACGGGACGAGGCGGTGGCGCTGTGCGCGCGGCTGTCCGCGTCGCTGGGCGGCTACCTGTCGCCGCCCACCAGCATCACCTCCGTCTACTTCGACAAGCCGGGCTACCCGCTCGCGCAGCGCTCGCTGGGCACGCCGAACGACTGTCTCAAGGTGCGCACCAAGGAGTACTCGCCGGACATGGGCGCCGGGGGCGTGCAGCGCGTGGTGCTGGAGGTGAAGCGCGAGCGCAACGGCCTCACCCAGAAGCGCCGGGTCTGGGTACCGCGCGCACAGCTGGGGAACGTGCTGCGCGGCGGCGTGCGGCTGCTGCCGCTCATCGCCGGGGGCAGCCTGATGCCGGTGCTGGCGGTGACGTACCGGCGGCACGTGTACCAGTGCTCGCAGGCGTGGCGGGTGACGGTGGACCGGGACATCGGCTTCCACCGGATTACGCCGGAGCTGGCGCTCTCCGAGACGACGCTGAGCGCGGAGCGGCTGGGCGAGCCGCTGGCGCTGGATGAGCGGGTGGTGGTGGAGGTGAAGCACCTGGGGGAGGAGCTGCCCGAGTGGCTGGCGGCGCTCAACCCCGGGAGGAAGCCGGCGTACAGCAAGTTCGCCGAGGGGATGGCGAGGGTCCACGACTTCGTCGCGGACGGGATTCTGGGGGGCTGAGCAACCGTGTTCATCGACTTCGAAGGCATCGACGGCAGCGGCAAGACGACCCTGTCCAACCTCCTGGCGGAACGCCTGAGGCGGCTGGGCTACCGGGTGGCGCACGCGCGCGAGGGAGGAGAGCTGCGCTCGCCCATCGCCCGGCGCATCCGCGAGCTCACCCGCGACTCGAAGCTGCTGGAGATGTCTCCGCGCACCGAGTTCTTCCTCAACCTCGCCCGGGACGCGCAGCAGCTCGAGGAGGTCATCGCCCCCGCGCTGGCTCGGGGCGAGGTGTGCATCAGCGACCGCTACCTGTACTCGCAGCTGGCGCTGAGCGGCGGCGGACGCGGGCTGCCCGGGGCGGCGCTCGAGCCGGCGTGCGAGCTGGCCTCGCAAGGGCTCTGGCCGGACCTCGTCATCCTGGTGGACGTGGAGCCGGACCTGGCGCGGCTGCGCAAGCGGCTGGGCAAGAGCAAGGGCGAGCGGGTACCGGACTCGGACAGCCGCAAGGGGCTGGCCGGCGCGGGCCTGGCGGTGCGGATGCGGGAGTCCTTCCTCGCCCTGGCGCGCAAGGACCCGGCGCGCTGGCTCATCATCGAGAACAATGATCAGCCGCTGCATGTGCTGGAGCAGCGCCTGGTGGAGGCGGTGGTGGCGCGGCTGGAGGGCCGGGAGCTGCCGGCGCAGCGGATGACGCCGCCGAGCCCCACGCCGGTGCAGGTGCCGTCGACGATGGACGAGGTGGAGGAGCACTTCTTCCGCGTGCTGGACGGGCTGGAGCTGCGCGAGCCCCAGCTGGCGGTGTGGCTGCTGGGCGGCATTCCCGGCTTCCCCGCGCACCAGCGGCGGCTGGGCTTCGTGGAGCGCTTCCCGGGACTGACGGTGCGCAGCCTCACCGGCCTGGACGACGAGCCGGCCCGGGCCCTGCGCGAGCTGCTGGTGGAGGTGGTGCCCCAGGACGTGGCCCTGAGCCTCGGCGCCAACCCGTCCCCGCAGGCCATGGCCCTGCGCGAGCGCCTGTACGCGCACGCCCCGGGGGACGTGCTGGCCGGCCTCAGGCGCAACGACTCGCCCGAGGCGTGGGCCCTGCGCGAGCACGCGCTGCGCGAGGGGCGCCTGAGCGAGGTCCTCTGCGGGCTGGGCGGAGTGGACGACGAGCCGGCCTGGGCGGCCCGGGAGCTGGGCGTGCGGCGGGGGCTGTACGCGGACGTGGCGCGCAGCCTCACCGGCCTGGACTCGGCCCGGGCGGATGCCCTGCGCGAGAGCCTGCTCGGCCATGACAGGCTGGCGGTGCTGCGCAGCGTCCACGGCATGGACACGCCCTTCGCCCGGCAGCTGCGCGTGGCGCTGGAGGACAAGGCGCTCAAGCTGGTGCTGCGCTCGCTCTCCGGGCTCTCCAGCGACGAGGCCTACGCCCTGCGCGAGCGCGGCGCTCCGCTGACGAAGGAGGCCCTGGACTCGCTGGACGGGCTGGATGATTCGCGTGCCTGGCGGCTGCGCGAGGCCTTCGTGTCGCGCTGGCCGGCCACGGTGGTGTCCTCCATGGAGGGGCTGCCGCTGACGGAGCGGGCCGAGGCGCTCGTGCTGCGCGCGCTGGAGCTGACCTCCAGCCGCCTGCCGGTGCTGCGCAACGCCTACCGCCTCGTGGCCGCCTCGCACCTGGCCGCGCTCCCCTCGGAGCGCACCTCGCAACGGCTGGCCGGGGACGACGCCCCGCAGCCGGCGCTCTGAATCGAAAGGATGGGCCATGGACGGGCTGTTCTCGGGACTCTTCAAGGAAGTGACATCCGAGGTCTCCGCGCCCGGAGCGGGGGTGATGTTGCCCCGGCTGATGGCGGCGGTGCTCATCGGCACGGTGCTCGCGCTGCGGCCCTGGCGCCTGCTGACGCACAAGGCGCTGCCCAAGGCGGAGATGATGCAGGCCCAGGTGCTGCTGTGCACCGCGGCGGCCGTCATCACCGCCGTCATCGGCGACAGCACGGCCAAGGCCTTCGGGCTGGTGGGCCTGGGCAGCTTCGTGCGCTTCCGCTCGGGCCTGAAGGATCCGCGCGACGCGGCCATCCTCTTCCTGATGATCGGCCTGGGCATGGCGTGCGGACACGGCAGCCTGGGGCTGGCCGGCGTGGGCACGGCCTTCGTCGCCGCGCTGCTGCTGGTGCTGGACCTCTTCGAGAAGAAGGAGCCCTTGGCCCCGAAGCAGCGGATGCTGGTGTCGGCCCAGGCGGATGACCTGGCGGGCGCGGAGGCGTGGCTGAGGCAGCAGCTCGGCGAGCGCAACGTGCTGGTGCGCAGCTGCGCGCTGGACTTCGACGGACGGCGGCTGGAGCTCGAGGTGGAGGAGAAGGAGCCGGGGATGATCGCGTCGGCGCTGAGCCGCTCGGCGGGAGGCCCGCTCCGGGGATTGCGGTGGTCGGAGATGCCCTCAAACAAGGGAAGCTGGGAGGAGCGGGGATGAGGCGTTGGGGGTGGGCCGCGGTGGTGGCGGCGATGTGTTGGACAGGGTGCGGCGAGGGCGGGAGCCTGCCCACGGGAGACCAGGGGAAGTCGCCCACGACGAACCAGGATGGGACGGTGGACCTGCCGGACATTCCTCCGGGCACGGGGGGAGAGCAGAACCCGCCGGACCCGGGGCAACAGGCCCCGTTCACGAGCCTCTGGCCGCTCACGAAGGGCACCACGTGGACGTACCGCATCACGGATCCGGTGCGAGGCACCTTCGAGAAGCGGGTGGAGGTGCTGGGCGAGCAGACGGTGCCAGAGACGAGCATGCGGGCCATCGCGGTGCGCAGCTCGCAGCCGCACCTGGAGGAGCTGTCCTGGCAGGTGGACGTGAACGGGGTGGTAGTGCGCCTGCGCGAGGAGGACCGCAAGGGGGACACGCTGGCGCGGGTGACGACCTGGAATCCCGCGACGGTGAAGTCGCTGTCCACGGAGCGGCCCGTGGGGTGGCGCTACGACTCGGACATCCGTGAGCTGACGCGCCTGGGCGATGGCTCGACGGAGGACAAGGACAAGACATACATCTGGCGCGTGGAGGCGGTGAACGAGACCGTCGTCACGCCCGCGGGCACCTTCACCAATGTCATCCGCATCAAGCGCGAGCGCGGGGACAAGGAGAACCAGGAGCGCACGTACTGGCTGGCGCCCGGCATCGGCAAGGTGAAGGAGGACGGCGAGCGGCTGGAGGAGCTCGTCTCCTATGAGGTGAAGAAGCCCTGAGACACTGGGGCCATTCGTGGGCGGGGGAACATCCTCCGCCCACTTCGTCATCCGATGGATTGACGCACCCGCCAGCACTTCCGTGAACTGCAGGGGCAACGGTCTCCGGCCCACGCGGTTCCTCGAGGTGCGGCGTGTCCCTTCGTCTTCTCCGTCCGCGAGTGGCCTGGATGGCGCTCGTGCTCCAGTCCGCGTGCACCACGCCCGTGGGAGCGCAACGAGGCGACAGCTACAGCTACGACAACTCCGCCTCGGCCGCTTGCCGGCAGAACCCCGCCAATTGCCCGGCACTATTGGGGAAGGAGGCCGCCTTCGAGCCCATCCGGCAGGCGGGTACGGCCGTGGCCTCCGTCGCCGCTGTCATGGCGGTGTTGGACAACGAGGCAAGAGCCTCCATTGAGAAGGCCCTCACGGATTGCGCCAACATGGCCCGCTCGGAGGTGCTCCTGCGCTACCCGACGGCATTCAAGGGCCCTGCTCCTGATGCCAACGAGTGCAACCAGGGGACTGTGGACACCCAGGGCAGGAGCGTGACGTGGGCCATGCGGCTCGGGACGGAGATGCATGAGGTCGCCCGGCAATGCGCCGAAGAGGAACTCAACAAGCTGCGGCCCGGTGGCTTCAGCCTGGAGCAGCGCTACCGGTACGACGGCCGGACGAGGCGCAAGAAGCTGGTCAGTCCCGCCGAGGAACAGGCGCTGAAGGACTTCGGCAACCAGGGCGAGCTGAGAGGAACCGTGAGGCCGGATGTGGTCATCCACTCGGGAGACCCCCTCGATGTACAGGCCATCTACGACTTCAAGTTTCCCTGCGTGAACCCCGACCGGATTCCGCGTTGGGATACGTACCCCGAAGGGCATCCTTATCAAGGAAGGAGACAGGGACAAGTGTACGAGCAGTTGCTGGGAGTCAGTCCAGCGCGAATCATGCCCAGATGGGGAGTCATCCGATGAGCAAGCACTATCCGCGCATCCGCATCCGCGTCGAATGTGGTGCACTGATGATCCGCGAAGCGCTGAGCATCAACTTCTACATGCGCCAGTCCCATGCGGCGGTGGCACCAGCTGTCCTGCGCTCCCTGGAGACATACGTCCGAGCCTTGGGAGGAGGGCCCGAACTGCTCTGCGGCTACTGGCATGAGACGGGAGCGTGGCTGGAACTCGATGAGGCCCGATGGGAGCAAACCCGGCGCGCGCTCCTCAACAAACACAGCGCCCTCATCGAACTGTGGGATGCAGCAGGCGCCGAGAAACAGTATCGATTTGTCTACGAGGGCCGGCCGATCGACGCTCCTCTCCCCTGGGAGAACGAAGCGAACATGGTGTGCGCGGTGAGCTTCTGGCTGCCGACCGAGTTCCTGGAGGAACACGGCCCGGGGCGGGTGCGCGAGCTGGCCCTGGAGTTGGCCAGTCCCCTCCCCTTCTGCTCGGGCCATGCGGGCCTCGCCTTCAACTGCGAGATGGACGTGGTGGGAACTCCGCGAGAAGTACACAAGCTGTGCTTCCGCTACCCGGGCATGGACATTCCGGATCCGAGCCTTCACTCGTTCGACATCGGCACCCGGCTCCGAGGCCCTGCCTGGCTGACCTTCCTGGGCCAGCCCGTGCTGGGCGAGTTGGGCGGTACAGCGGGGCTGCGCTCCCAACTGAACTCTCCGGGCACCACCGTGCAGGAGATGGAGGGTGAGCGGGCCGTCATCACCCTGGGCCGATGGCCGGAAGCCGGTGACACGGAACAGGGCGACACACTGCCCGCCTACCGGGAGCTCGCACGCGTCCTGGAGCCCTGGCTCTACCAGGAGCAACCCCGCCAGGGTGTCCCTGTCGAAGAGACAGTTCGCCGCTGGGAGCGCCGCTTCCTCGACTGATACTCGCAATGCCTGACGACCCCTCGCCTCCTCGCCGAGGAGCAGGCGGGCGGGCCTCGAAAATTGGATGGATGTCACACGGTGGACGGTTGCACTCCCCGTCCGAATGGCTCGGACAGGAGGCAACATGCACCGACTGTATTCCCTGGCGTTCGGCGCGGTCGCCGCGGCGCTCACCTTCACCGCGAGCAGCGCCAGCGCCGCGAGCCTGACCCGCCAGCCCTATCTCCAGCGCGTCGGCCCGGACACCGCCACCATCGCCTTCCGGCTCGATGGCAACTGTGTCCCCTCCGTGCGCTACGGCACCCAAGGCTCCACCGACCAGTCCGCCCCGTCCGCGGACGCCGGCCGCAACCACGCCATCGTCCTCTCCGGCCTGCGGCCCGGCACCGAGTACACCTACCTCGTGGAGGCCTGTGGCGCGCGCACCAACCCCGTGCGCTTCTCCACCGCCCCCGTGCCCGGCACCCGCAGCGTCCACTTCTCCGCCGTGGGCGACTTCGGCATGAACAACGCCGACCAGCGGGCCGTGGCCAACGCCATGCTCGGCCGCAAGCCGCAGCTCTTCCTCATGCTCGGCGACAACGCCTACGAGTCCGGCACCGAGGCCGAGTTCCAGAACAACCTCTTCGTCCCCATGGCCCCGCTGCTCGCGCAGGTGCCCTCCGTCGCCGTCCCGGGCAACCACGAGTACGTCACCAACCGCGCCCAGCCCTACTTCGACAACCTCTACCTGCCCACCAGCGCCACCGGCGGCGAGCACTACTACTCCTTCGACTGGGGGCACGTGCACTTCGCGGCGCTCGACGCCAACTGCGCCATGGGCATGGCCGCGCAGGACCGCTGCTCGCTCACCGCGCAGCGCAAGTGGCTGGATCAGGACCTCGCCGCCAGCAACGCGCCCTGGAAGGTCGTCTTCCTCCACTACCCGCCCTGGAGCAGCGGAGAGCACGGCTCGCAGCCCCTCATCCGCCGCGAGTTCTCCCCCCTCTTCGAGAAGTACGGGGTGGACCTGGTGCTCACCGGGCACGACCACCACTACGAGCGCAGCTACCCCATGAAGGGCGATGCGGTGGGGCCCTCGGGCCAGCGCAACCCCACCTACCTCGTGGTGGGCGGCGGCGGCGCGTCCCTGCGCCCCTTCCAGACCAGCAAGCCCTCGTGGACCGTGGTGCGCAATGACCGGGACCACGGCTACCTGGATGTGAAGGTGGAGGAGGGCACCCTCTCCGCCCAGGTGCTGACGCCCTCGGGCCAGATGATCGACAGCTTCACCCTCACCAAGGACCTCCCGCCCGCCGCGGAGGAGGCACCGGTGCCGGCCGATCCCTCGTCGCCCCCGTACGCCGAGCAGCCGGGCCCCTTGCAGCCCTCCACCCCCACGCCCGGCCCCGTCACCGGCAACCCCGGGCTGCCCACCACCCCCGAGGACCCGGAAGACCTGGGCGCCAACGCCCCGGGCTGCTCGGCCGGGCCGGCGATGGCGCTGCTCCCCGCGGGCGTCCTGGTGCTCGCCGGGGCCCTGCGCCGCCGCCGCCGCCGCTAGCCGGCAGGACAAGGCACTTCCATCCTTGTCATTGAGCGCCCGGGATGCGATTCGCCTGCCTGCCGACAGAGCAGGCCCGCCTCCCGGGCCCCCCGGAGCTTTTCATGAAGAAGAACCCTCGCCCGCCCCCGCGGGCGCCCCAGTCCCGACGTGAGCCGCCCTCCTCCGAGTCCGAGGCGTCGCGCGCGGCCCGCCCGCTGCGCGAGGACCTCGTCCTCCAGGCGAGCCTCGAGGCCTACGGTTACATCCGCCACGAGGGCCGCCTGTCCGACCGGGCCCTGGACTTCACCCTGCGCCATAAGCGCAACCTCTACTCCAACGAGCGCCGTGCCGTGGCCGAGCGCGTCTACGCCCTGCTGCGCCGCCAGCTCACGGTGGACTTCCTCCTCGAGCGCGCCCACAAGGGCTTCTCCCGCCTGGACAAGACGCGCCAGGACGTGCTGCGCCTGGCCACCTCGCGCATCCTCCACGGCGAGCCCCTGGACGTGGTGGCCCGCACCTCGGGGCTGACGGGCTCCCAGGCCGACGCGCTCGCCGCCCTGCCCGAGGCCGCCCGGGCGCTGGAGGCCCTCCCCCGCGACAAGCGCTTCCCCATCGCCGCCTCGCTGCCGGACTTCCTCGCCACGCACTTCCGCGCCGTCTTCGGCGACGACGCCGAGCGTGCCGCCGAGGCGATGAACGAGCGCGCCCCCCTCACCGCCCGCCTCAACGGCTTCAAGGGCACCCGGGAGCAGCTGCGCACGATGCTGGAGCGGGAGGGTGTGCCGTCCACCCCCACCCCGCTCTCGCCGCTCGGCGTCTTCCTGGACACGCGCACCAACGCCTTCTCGCTGGAAGCCTTCCGCGAAGGCTGGTTCGAGCTGCAGGACGAGGGCAGCCAGCTGCTCGGCATGCTGGTGGACGCGCCGCCCACCAAGGTGGTGGACGCGTGCGCGGGCGCGGGCGGCAAGACGCTGCAGCTCGCCGTGCAGATGAAGAACCGGGGAGACCTGCACGCGCTGGACATCGAGGAGTGGCGGATCGACGAGCTGCGCAAGCGCACGCGCCGGGCCGGGGTGCACAACGTGCGCACCCAGGTCATCCCCCCCGAGGGCGCCGAGGCCGACGAGGCCATTGCCTCCCTCAAGGGCAAGGCGGACCGGGTGCTGGTGGACGCGCCGTGCAGCGGCACGGGAACCTTCCGCCGCAAGCCGGATGCGCGCTACCGCCTCACGCCCGAGATGCTCGTGGACCACGTGGCGAAGCAGAAGCGGCTGCTGGAGCGCTTCTCGCAGATGGTGAAGCCGGGAGGCCGGCTCATCTACGGCACGTGCAGCGTGCTGCGCGAGGAGAACGAGCAGGTGGTGGAGGACTTCCTCGCCAGGCACCCGGACTACTCGGTGCGGCCGGTGGCCGAGCAGCTCGGGCCGGAGCTGGGCGCGAAGGTGGGCCCGGGGCCCTTCCTGCGGCTCGCCCCACACCTGCATGGCACGGATGGATTCTTCGGAGCCATCCTCGTGCGCGCGAAGTAGCCTGTCCGCCGGGGGGCGGCCTGGGCCCGTCCCCTGGTGATGCTGTCCCCCTCTCGCCCCCTGGAGGGCTCGGAATGCCGGAAGCGGTCCACTATCGCGTCTCGATGCTCCGCCCGCACTCGCACCTCTTCGAGGTGGAGGCCACCTTCCCCGCGGGCCCGGACGTGCTCGATGCCGTGCTGCCGGTGTGGACGCCCGGCAGCTACCTCGTGCGCGAGTTCTCACGCCAGGTGCAGGACCTGAGCGCCGCGGGCCCGGGAGGCGAGCCGCTCGCGGTGCGGCGCGTGGACAAGCGCTGCTGGCGCGTGCAGGCACAGGGGCGCGCGGTGACGCTGCGCTACCGCGTCTACGCCAACGAGCTCACCGTGCGCACCAGCCACCTGGATGGCAGCCACGGCTACTTCAACGGCGCCACCCTCTTCCTCTACACCGAGGCCACGCGCGGCATGGAGCACCTCGTCACCGTGGAGGCCCCCGCGGGCTGGAAGGCCTTCGCCGCGCTGGAGCGCCGGGGCGAGGCCTTCGTCGCCAAGGACTACGACGAGCTGGTGGACAGCCCCTTCGAGGTGGGGCCGAACACGCCCCTCACCTTCACCGCCGCGGGCGTGCCGCACGAGGTGGTGGTGTGGGGGGACACGGTGCCGGACGCGGGCCGCCTGTGCTCGGACCTGCAGCGCATCGTCGAGGCGCAGGCGAAGCTCTTCGGCGGCCTGCCGATGAAGCGCTACCTCTTCCTGCTCTACCTCACGGACAAGGGCCGCGGCGGGCTGGAGCACAAGGCGTCCACCTCGCTGCTCTTCCCGCGCGCGGGGCTGCAGAACGCCCGGGGTTGGGAGGATCTACTCACCCTGGCCGCCCACGAGTACTTCCACCTGTGGAACATCAAGCGGGTGAAGCCGCTGGCGCTCGTGCCCTTCGACTACTCGCAGGAGAACTACACCTCGCTGCTCTGGGCCTTCGAGGGGGCCACGTCCTACTACGACAACGTCTTCGTGCTGCGCGCGGGGTTGATGAGCGACAACCGCTACCTCACGCGGCTGGGCGAGACGCTCTCCACGCTGCACGCCACCCCGGGCCGCAAGACGCAGACGCTGGCCGAGGCATCGTTGGTGAGCTGGGTGAAACACTACCGCCCGGACGA
Source organism: Archangium gephyra (assembly GCF_042230915.1). Taxonomy (GTDB): domain Bacteria; phylum Myxococcota; class Myxococcia; order Myxococcales; family Myxococcaceae; genus Archangium; species Archangium gephyra_B. The sequence goes on from NZ_CP102578.1 coordinate 8,381,643, forward strand.
GCACTCACCCAACAGCGCCATCTCCTACTACCTCAAGGGCGAGGTGGTGGCCGCGCTGCTCGACCTGGAGATCCGCCGCGCCACGGACAACGCGCGGGGCCTGGACGACCTGATGCGCCTGTTGTGGCAGCGCTACGGGGACGAGTCCGGGGTACCCGAGGACGGCGTGGAGGCGGCGGCCTCGGAGGTGGCGGGCAGGGACCTGAGCGCCTTCTTCGACCGGGCGGTGCGCACCACGGAGGAGCTGGACTACTCCGTCTTCTCGCACGTGGGCCTGGAGGTGCGCTTCCGTCCGCGCGAGTCCCCGAGCGACAAGGGCGGCACGCCCCCACCGCGGGTGAAGGGCGAGGCCCGGCCGAAGGGCTGGCTGGGCGTCACCACCAAGGGGAGCGCCACCATCGCCACGGTGCTGGAGGGCTCGCCCGCGCAGGAGGCGGGGCTGTACGTGGAGGACGAGCTCGTGGCGCTCGACGGCTGGCGGGTGGACGCCGCGGGGCTGCTGTCGCGCACCGAGGACAAGTCGCCGGGGGACACGGTGCGGCTCACGGTGTTCCGCCGGGACAGGCTGGTGGAGGTGCCGGTGACGCTCGGCCAGAAGCCCGCGGATGCCGTATGGCTGGCCCGGGTGGACAAGCCCACCGATGCACAGAAGGCGGCCTACCAGGCCTGGCTGGGCGCGCCCTGGGAGGAGTCGGGGTAGGCTGGAGGCAGCAGAGGTCCGCACCATGCCGCCGAAACGTCTCGCCCGCTGCAAACGCCACCCCTCCGCCACCGCCGGCTGGCGCTGTGACGGCTGCGGCGCCCCGCTCTGTCCCGAGTGCGTGGAAGCCCGGCGCATGCAGACGGTGGATCTGCTCTTCTGCCGCGAGTGCGGCGGCCAGGCCGAGACGCTCGTCCTCCACCGCTCGGAGCAGGCCTCCTTCCCGGACCGGCTGGGGCAGGTGTGGCGCTATCCCTTCACCCGGCAAGGGCTGATGGTGGCGGCGGGGCTCGGCGCCGCCATGGCCATCGCGGGCTTCATGACGCAGGTCACGCTCATCGTGGCGCGGCTGGCACCGGCGGCGGTCAGCGCGGGCATCTTCTGGGGCGCCTTCTTCTCCCTCATGCGCTCCACCCTGCGCGGGGAGCGCGAGGTGCCCATCCCCGACTACAGCGACGTCTTCTCCGACTGGCTCGTCCCGGCCCTGCGCGGCATGGTGGCCAGCAGCGTGGTGTGGCTCCCGCTTCCGCTCTACCTCGTGCTCAGCGGTGGCTGGAACGTCTCGCAATACATGGATGGCCTGCTGAGCGACCCGATGTTCTACATGACCGGCAGGTTCCACTCGATTCCGGGGGAGCAGCTGCTGGAGGACCCCGTCGCGTGGCTGCTGGCCCTCACCGGGCTCGCCTGGCTGCCGATGACGCTGATGATGGCGATGACGGGCGCCGGCCTGCTGGACATCCTCAACCCGGTGACGGGCCTGCAACGCATCCTGCGCCTCGGACGGGACTACGCGGTGGCCCTGGGCGCGCTGCTCACCCTGGGCCTCGTCTACCTCGTCGTCCACCTCGTCAGCTCCAGCCTGCGGGACATCCCCTTCGAGATCATCATCTCGCGCTGGCTGGCCCAGGTGCTCGAGTGCCTGGTGTTCTTCGTGATGGCGCGGGTGCTCGGGCTGCTGCTCTACACGCGGGGAGATGCCATCGGGTACGGCGCGCCGAGCGACTACGTCACCCCGGTGCTGGCGGACGCGACGCCGCGCACCTCGCTGCGCGTGGACCCCGCCCCGGCCTCGCTCCCCACCCCGGAGGCAGCGGCCGCCCCCGAGGCCCGGTTGCAGGAGCTCGACGCGGCGGTGCGGGCCCGTGACGTCCCCCAGGCGCTCGCGCTCTACACCGCGCTGAGCTTCCTGCCCAAGGGCTCCATCCCCCCGGCGGTGCACCTCTTCGTCGGACAGGCGTCGGCCGCGCAGGGGGACAACGCCCTGGCGGTGCGCGCCCTGGAGTCCGCGGCGGACTCGGCCCCGGATGATCCAGTGGCCCCGCGCGCCCTCGTCCTGCTGGCCCGCGTGCTGGGTGAGCGCATGCAGGAGCAGACGCGCGCCGAGGACGTCTACCGTTACATCGTTGACCGGTACCCGGATACGGAGGCCTCGCGCTTCGCTCAGGGCCGGCTTCCGCCCACCAGCTGACATCCGGCGTTGCCGCGCGGGAGGGCCGTGCGCAATCCCTCCGCATGCTTCGGGCACGCCAGCTGCTGCTTCTCCTGGGTCTCACACCGCTCGTCTCCTGCGACGGGGGCCTGCGGGTGAACCGGCAGGGAGACCCCTGCACCGAGAAACTCATCACGCTGCGGGTGGAGGTGGTGAACGCACAGGGAACCCCGGTGGAGGACGCCCTCGTCACGGCCACGCACGTGGACACGGGGCGCACCATCACCGGCACCACGGGGGACCGAGGCGTCACCACGGCGGTGAACGAGGACATTGGCGAGGGCATGGTGCGTCTGACGGCCACCGCCGGCTCCAAGGTGAGCGTGCCGGCCGAGGTGGCCTGGACGTGCGACGAGTGCCACTGCCACCCCGACCCCGACACGGTCCAGCTCCAGCTCAATCCGTAAGCCCCTCCGGGCGGCTGCCTCCTCACTCGGCGTTTGTCCCGCGCGTCCCGACTCGCTAGGTTGAGGACGCCATGTCGAGTGTGGAAGACCTCCTCCGGTGCTCCTTGACGGAGCTGACCGAGCGCTTCGTGACCCAGTCCCGCTCCGTGCCCACGGGCCTGCTGGAGGCGCTGGAAGCGGATCCGCGCCAGGGGGCGAAGGCCCTCGCCCGCCGCATCCGGGGACTGAAGGGGAAGAACCGCGCCGAGGGCCAGCGCCTGCGCCACCTGCTGCGCTTCGAGAGCGAGCTGTGGGAGCTGGGCCACACGCACATCGCCGGGGTGGACGAGGCAGGCAGGGGCCCGCTCGCCGGCCCGGTCGTCGCCGCGGCGGCCATCCTCCCCAAGGGCTGGAAGCTGGAGGGGCTGGACGACTCGAAGAAGATCGCCGACGAGGCGCGCCGCGACGAGCTGGCCGAGGCCATCAAGCGCGGGGCGGTGGCATGGGCGGTGGGCCAGGCGGACTCGGAGGAGATCGACCGGCTCAACATCCGCCGGGCGAGTCTGCTGGCCATGCACCGCGCGGTGCAGGGGCTGGGGATTCAGCCGGACTACGTGCTGCTGGACGCCTTCACGATTCCCGAGTGCACCCTGCCCCAGCGCGGCATCATCAAGGGAGACTCGCTCTCGCTGAGCATCGCCGCGGCGTCGGTGCTGGCGAAGACGACGCGGGACAGGCTGATGCGGGAGCTGGACGTGCAGTACCCGGGCTACGGCCTCGCCGAGCACAAGGGCTACCCGACGGCCGAGCACGTGCAGAGCATCCGGGAGAAGGGGGTGCTGCCCATCCACCGCCGCAGCTTCGGGCCGGTGCGGGAGGCGCTCGGGCTCAGCGTGCCCGCGGAGGCCGCCGGGCCCATCCAGGGTGAGCTCTTCACGGGGAACGGACAGCCGTGAGCGCGGACAAGGACATCGACGGGTGGCTGGCCGAGCGGGGCATCACCCCCTCGGCCTCACGCGCCAGTGCCCGGGCCGCGTTGGAGGAGGCGGGGCTCACCAGCTCGCGCAAGGTGCGCATCAGCGAGCCGAAGCTGCCGCGGGCCGAGCAGGTGCTGACGGAGCGCTTCTACCGGGTGTGCGCCGCGTCCGCGTGCCAGCAGGTGGCGAAGGCGAGCGGCCGGGAGCCGCTGCCGGTGGAGCCGCGCAGCCACTGTGAGCACTGCGGAGGCTCGAACAACCGGCGCGCGGAGACGGCCTTCCTGGAGGCGTGCGGGCGGCATGGAGTGCGCCGGGTGGTGGTGGTGGGCGGCTCGCCGGCGGTGCGCGAGGAGCTGGAGGGCACGCTCGGCGGCAGCATCGAGCTGCGCATGGTGGACGGCACCGAGCGGCGCACGGCGGTGAAGGCGCAGAGCGACTTGGAGTGGGGAGACCTGGTGCTCGTCTGGGGCGCCACGGAGCTGCACCACAAGGTGAGCGGCCACTACACGCAACCGGGCACACCGCACCGTCACAAGGTGGTGCACGTGGCCCGGCGAGGCGTCGCCGCGCTGCTCGAGGCGGGCATCACCCACCTGGAGCGGTGAGCAGCACCGCCCCGCGAGCCCTTCCCTGGCTCAAGGAACGAGGGGGCCGCAGGGCTGCCCATTCTGGACGGCCTGGTAGCGCATCCACACCTGGCAGGCGCACTCGGGCTGCTGGACGCGCGGCTCGTAGCGCACGCGCAGCACACCTTCGAACTGCGTGGGGCATAGGGTGGTGGCCTCCAGGTGCACCGTCACCTGCTCCACCGTGCACTGCGTCCCCTTGGCATTGAGCGGCGCATTGGCCGCGCTGCCATCGAGCATGAAGCCGTCATTGTCCGTCGAGCCGCCCTCGAGGAAGGCGCCCACGAGCTGCATGTCCATCAGCTCGTAATCCATCCGGACGACCTCGCCGGTGATGATGAGCTCTCCGGTGTCGAAGCTGTCCTGGACGGAGGACGCGGAGAGCAGCCCGCAGTCATCGAGGATCACCTCGGTGGCCGTGAGCGCATAGGGGCCCTCGTTCTGGAGGAAGGCGTTGGTGCAGCCCGTGCCGAGCGACAGGGCCAGGACGGACATCAGGAGCGATCGGAACAGTCGGGTAGCGGCCACGGCATGCAGGCTAGCTCAGCCCGAGCACACGTGCAGGGTGCAATGGTGGCACCAGCGGCTAGACTGGCTGCTCCATGGCCCCGTACAAGAATCCCACGCCCACGGTGGACTGCATCATCGAGCTGCCAGGGGAGCGTGTCGTGCTGATCCGCCGCAAGAACCCGCCCCTGGGTTGGGCCCTGCCCGGCGGCTTCGTGGACGAGGGCGAGCGGCTGGACGTGGCCGCCGCGCGCGAGGCCAAGGAGGAGACCGGCCTGGACGTGGAGGTGGTGGAGCAGTTCTTCACCTACTCGGACCCGTCCCGGGATCCGCGCAAGCACACGGTGTCCACCGTCTACCTCTGCCGGGCCACGGGAGAGCCCACCGGCTCGGACGACGCGGCCGAGGCCCGGGCCTTCCCGGTGGATGGCCTGCCCGCGGAGCTGTGTTTCGACCACGGCACCATCCTCGCCGACTACCTGGCCTACAAGCGGACAGGCCAGCGGCGAAAGCTCTGAGGCTCGGCACTCCCGGATGCACTACCTCCCCCTCCTCCTCGCCCTCGGCCTGCTCGTCGCACTGCACGAGCTGGGACACCTCGTGGCCGCCCGGCTGCTCGGCGTACGGGTGGACCGGTACACCTTCGGCTTCGGCCCGGCCGTCTTCACCTGGAAGTTCCGGGGAACGGAGCTCGTGCTCGGGGCCGTCCCGCTGGGTGGCTCCACCCGCATCCACGGGATGAACCCCCACGAGCCCGGGGTGGACCCGGCGGACCCCACGAGCTTCACGGCCCAGCGCCCGTGGAAGCGCTTCCTGGTGCTGTTGGCGGGGCCCCTGACCAACTGGTTCTTCGCGCTGGGCATCCTCCTCGCGCTCTACACCTCGGGCACGCACGTGGTGGTGCCGCTCACGGTGGGCACCATCACCCCCGGCTCGGAGGCGGCGCGCGCCCAGTTGCTGCCGGGAGACCGGATCGTCAGCGTGGACGGACAGCCGCTGGAGAGCTGGAGCGGCTTCGTGGAACTCATCGCCCAGAACCCCGGCCGCGAGCTGACGCTGGGCGTCGAGCGCCAGGGCGAGCCGCGTGAAGCGAGGGTGCGCCCGCGTCCCGACGAGCGGGGCGAGGGCCGCATCGGCGTGAGCCAGCAGTACGTGTACCGCATCCATGGCCCGGGCCAGGCGCTGCTGCAGGCCATCGCGCACACGGGCAACCTCGCCACCGAGGGCGCGCGGATGCTCGGCGGCCTGCTGCAAGGGCGGCGGAGCATGGCGGACGCCAACCCGGTGGGACTGGTGAAGCAGTCCTCGGGTGCGGCGGGCAGTGGCCTGGGCTCCTTCCTGCGCGTGCTGGTGAGCATCTCGGTGGCGCTCGCCCTCTTCCACCTGCTGCCCCTGCCCTCGCTGGATGGGGGGCGGATGCTCTTCGTCCTCATCGAGGCGGTGAGCCGCCGCAAGGTGCCACCGCGCGTGGAGACGGTGGTGCACGCGGTGGGCTTCCTCGTGCTGCTGGGCGTGGTGCTGACGGTGGCGCTCGCGGACCTGCGCCAGCACCTCCGGCGCACCCGTACCGCCGCCATGGCCCCGCCCGCTTCGGCCCCCGCGAGCCCCGCGGCGGCCGCCCTCCCCGCTCCAGCCGCCTCCGACGGGGGCCTGCCCCTGCGAGCGGACGGGCTCGGCGAGTAAGCGTCCACGCCCGGCCAGCCGCTGTACACCCGGCCGGAAGTGCCCCCCGGATGACGCTCCCCCACCCGAAGGCGACGCCAACGCCTCGGGAAGGGCCTATGCTCCCCGTCCTATGAGCACCGAGGCGAAGAGCACCAACGCGAAGCACGACGGCCTGTTCTGCGAGCTCTTCTGGGGCACCACCCGCAACGAGGTGTGGAGCTTCGGCCCCGAGCAGACACGCGTGCTCGCCGCGCAGGACGAGAAGACGGCCCTGCCGCTCTACGGCTTCACCCTGCCGGAGGAGCCCTACCTGCTGGCCGAGCGCACCGCGCAGGGCTACCGCGTCTTCGTGCCTCCCGCCGCGCGCGTCGAGCGCAGCCGGCGCGGCGATGCCTTCCGCCCGGTGCCGGACGCGGAGCTGCAGCGGACCGGAGACCGTACCTGGGTGGCGCTCACCCGGGATGATCTGCTGCGCCTGCGCGAGGGCGACCTCTCGCTGCACCTCACCTACTCCGTGGCGGGCAAGCGCGAGGCGAGCGTGCACCTGCGCGACCTCGGCTGGGTGGCGATGGGGGCGGCCCTCTTCCTCAGCCTGCCGATCGGCTTCCTCATCGCGGGGCCCTCGCCCGAGAAGATGGCCGAGTCCAACGCCCGCGCCATCAAGGCGGCGCGTGATCGCGAGCAGGCCGAGCGCAAGCGGCTCGGAGTGGACACGCCCGCCCGGCCCATCTCCCCGGACGCGCAGCAGCCCGACGCGGGCGTGAAGACGGTGCCCGCCAACCTCGGCATCAACTGACTGGGAACACATGCGCTGGCCGCGCGGCCATTTCCCCGCGCCCACTTCTCCGCGCCCACTTCCCCGCGCCCACTTCCCCTCTCCCTTCGGGAGAGGGACGGGGTGAGGGTATCGAGTGAACCCGGGTTGAACCCCCTGCCCCCACTGCGGGCCTCGGGTTGAAGAACGGGGACTGGCACCCTCACCCTGACCCTCTCCCGAGGGGAGAGGGGATATTCAGGGCCCCAGGCCCACCCATACCTCGCCGTCCTCGAAGAACTCCTTCTTCCAGATGGGGACGTCCTGCTTGAGCCGCTCGATGGCGTGCTCGCACCCGAGGAACGCCTCCTTGCGGTGGGGCGCGGCGGCGGCGATGACCACGGCCAGCTCGCCCGGCGTCAACGTCCCCACCCGGTGCACGATGGCCAGCCGCGTCCCGTTGAACTTCCCGGCCACCTCGGCGCCAATCTCCGCCAGCTTCTTCTCGGCCATGGGCGGATAGGCCTCGTACGCCAGCCTCAGCACGCGCCGGCCCCGCGTCTGGTTGCGCACCGAGCCGGAGAAGGTAACGAGCCCTCCATACGCCTCACCCGACACCGCCTCCACCACCTCCTCCAGCCGCAGCGGCCGGTCCACCACGCGGAACAGGCCACCACTGCCCCCGGCCACTGGCGGAATGAGGGCCAGCTCGGCGCCGGCGGGAACCTCGTCCTCCGTGCTGGAGAACTCCTGGTTCACCGCCACCCGCAGGTGCGGCAGCAGGGGTGCCAGGGCGGGGTGGCGCGTGGCGAGCAGGCGCAGCACGTCCGTCACACGTGCGCCCGGGGGCAGCTCCAGCGGCTCTCGCGGGAGCCCCACGCGCTCGCGCGCCGCGGCGAAGTACAGGACGGTGATGGTGTTGGACACGGCTCCCTATCTGCTCCGCTCTCGCAGCGCGGCACGCGCCCGGAAACGGCCGCCGCCCTCCTCGGGCGCGAAGTCAATGAAGATACTCTCCACGGGCGGCAGCTGATCCAACATCGTGCCCACCAGCGAGCGGGCCACGGGCAGCTGCTGCGGCGACACGCCGGGCACCTCCTTGGGGGCGTCCAGCTCGGCACGCAGCCGGCCCACGTCCACCATGCCGGACAGGTGGCCAGGCTCGAAGGCATTGGCGCCGAAGCGCTCGCGCAGGGCCGTGCCCACGTCCCCCGGGGGGCGGACCCCCAGCGACTCGCCGCCATTCACCGTCAGCCGGTCCGCCGACACGGTGAGCTCCACCGGCTGATCCATCACCCGCGTGCGCAGGCGCGTGCCGTCCTGCCCCTTCACCACCTCGTAGGGCTGCCCGCGCGTCTTGAGCCGCCCGGTGAGCCACTCCAGCACCGGCTCGGAGCGGACGAGCCCCGCCTGGAAGAGCAGCGTGCCGCGCGGCTCCGGCCGCCGGTTGCCCAGGAAGAAGTTGCGGTAGAAGGCCACCGCGTCGAAGTAGGCCAGCAGCGTCATGTCTCCGCGCAGCGCCCCCAGCAGGTTCTCCGCGCCGGCCGCGTCGAAGCCCTCCAGCTGCAGCCGCTGCATCGTCCGCTCGCGGCGCTCCGAGCCCGGCGCTCCGAAGACGAGCTTCGTCATCTCCTCGGGCGGCATGGACACCATCAGCGCGGCGATGGGGCCCGCGGGCGCCTTGCCCAGCAGCTCCGAGCCCGGCCCGCTCTTGCCCGCGAAGAGCGACTTGTCCGTGGCCACCCAGCCCTCCAGGTCCGCCTGCCCCTCCTCCACCTTCAGCGCCGCCCAGATGCCGCGGATGCCGTCGGAGGTGTCTCCCTCCTCCGCCCGCGCGAAGAGGTGCACGTTGCCCGCGCCCACCTTCGGCTTCAGCTCGGTGAGCAGCGGCTGCTCGGACAGCCCCGGGCCGCTCATCCCCGTGATGCGCGCGCGAATCGCCTCCTCCGCCCCGGCCTCCGGCCCGCCCTCCTGGGCCAGCACCTTCTCGATGCGCAGGCTCGCCTCCTCCTCGCCGTCCTCCTCCCCCTCCTCGTCCGGCGAGTCCGGCACCACCAGGTAGAGGTAGCCCCTGTCCGGGAAGAGCAGCATGGTCGTCCCGCTCTCACGCTGGAAGCGCACGGCGCCCTCGGGCTCGCGCGCCACCACCCGCGCGCCTCCGGAGCGCAGCTCCTCCACCACCGCGTCCAGCGCGGCCTGGCTGTCCGTCACGCCCAGCAGCGCCACCGTGCCCTCGAAGCCGGGCAGCGAGAAGAAGCCCACGCCCTCCTCCGGATCCACCAGCCGGGGCTCGCTCCGCAGCTCGCGCAGCACCAACGACAGCAGCGGCGCCTCCTCCAGCGCCTGCCGCGCCTGCGCCTGGCCCAGCATCCGCGAGGCGAAGTCCACCAGCGGCTCCACGTTGCCGCGCAGCTGGGGGAAGAAGATGGCCACCTCCGCGTCGGCCGGAATGGCGCGCAGCACCGGCCGGGGCACCACCGTCACCATGGCACTGGCCAGCACCTCGTCCTTCTCCAGCGCGCGCACCTGGTAGCTGCCCGCGCGCGGGAAGGCGTGGGACAGCCGCGCGCCCTGCTGCGGCGGCGTGCCGTCTCCGAAGTCCCAGCTCACCTCCGGCGCGTCCCGGGCCTCGGAGCCGAAGCCCACCGGCACGCCGGCCTCCACCGTGCGATCTCCCCCCGCCTCCGGTTTCACCGCCCTCCGGCAACCGGGACCCGCCAGGGCCACGGCCACCAACACGAGGACTGTCAGGGCTCGAGGGGAGGCTCGCACATGCGCTTTCATGTACGGCCTAGTAATCCAACGCCAGACCGAACATCCAGTACGAGTCGGAGAGATCGAATCCCTTGCCGCCGAAGTTGTTCACTTTCGCGTAGGTGTACTCGGCGAAGAGATAGCTGTGATTCACCCCGAGGTCCGAGTCGAAGTCGCGCGCCAGCCGCGGCTCCAGCACGTCCATCAGGAAGGCGATACCGCCCACCACTTCCCAGCCGAACTTGGCCCCGCGCCCCGAGCCGCCTTCGGGCGGCGCCTCGATCTCGCCGCCCTTGGTGGACCACCAGGGCGTGAAGACGAGGCCGGGCTTGATGTAGGGCACCAGCGGAATGCCCCAGCGGAAGGCGGGGTAGTCGAACCGGTAGACGGCCCGCGCGTGGATGGGCAGCACGTGGAAGCCGGTGCGATCCGCGGACGGCGAGCCCGACTCCGTCACGGCCGCGGCATACTTCTCCGCGTACCCCACCGACAGGCTCACGCCCGCCGTGCCGATGCCCTGGTAGAAGAAGCGCTGCATCTCCACTTCGAAGAGCAGCATGTTGGAGCCGCCGAAGACGTCCGCGTACGGCGACGCCCCCTCGAGCGCCTCCTCCGCGTCGAACTGCGGCTTGTAGCCTCCGAGCCGGAACTCCACGGAGCCGTTGCGAGGCGACTGGTTGGGCACATCGGACCTCTCCTGCGCCTCGCCTGGGAGCGCGGTGAGCACCACCGCCACGCCGAGGGCCACTGCTCGAGTCATGAACGATTTCTCCTTGAGAACAGCCAGAACCCCAGGGCGGCCAGCATGCCTCCGCCCGCGAAACCTCCGCCCGTGGCACCGCACCCCGTCTCCTCGCCGCCCGCACCCCGGTACTGCTCATAGAAGCCCAACGTCCGGGTGGGCGTGCCCTCCTCGGCCGCGGACGCCGGGCTCTGGTTGCCCGCCGCGTCGTAGGCGAAGGCCTCGAGCTGGTACGTCACGTCGTTCTGCAGGTTCTCCACCCGCACGTCTCCCCGCGCCACGCCCTGCCGCTGGTTGGAGACCTCGACGCCCTCCAGCTTCGCCACCACCCGCACCTCGGCGGCGTCATCCGGGGCATCCACCTTCACCCTCAGCGCCTTGTCCAGCGCCGCCACCCCCGAGATGGCGGGCGCATCCGGACTCTTCGTGTCGTAGGTGATCTTCAGCGGCGTCGCCGCCTTCACCACGTTGGAGCTGCACGAGCCCAGCGCATCGGCCGTCTTCGACGCCGCGCACAGCAGCATCGTGGACTCCAGCCCCGGGTCTCCGCATGCCACCGCCGAGCCCCCATCGGTGGGCGTGGTGGTGGAGAAGATGGGGAGGTTGGACACCTGGAAGGTCGCCGTCGTCGCGGCTCCGCCCGCCGCGGTGATGCTGCTCTGCGGGATGGAGGTCAGCGCGCGCGACGACCCCGACGACTGCGCGGAGACCGACTCCCGGCAGTCCGTGTCGGTGGTGATCCAGAGGGAGAGCTCGGTGCAGGGGAAGCCGGCCACCCGCCAGTTGAAGGAGCTCGTCTGTCCACAGAGGCTCGGACCGACGCTCAGGGTGTCCGTGCCGGTCAGGGACTGGACCGAGATCTGGACCGAGGACCCGAACTGTCCGAACGCCGCGGACGACAGGAGGACCGTTGCGGTGAGGAAGAGGTTACGCATGGGCGGGAAGCAGGGTAGCAAGCCGGGGGCCAGGGGACACCCGCCTCCCTTCCCTGGGGTTGCCCGGGGGAGCCGGGCCCCGCCCCCGGTCAAATGGGCAGGGGCGGCCCGGCGGCCTTGCCAAATTGTCAGGCGCCCGACTCGGCGAGCCGGAGGCCGGCCTCCACCAGGTTGAGGGCGGCGCCCCGGCCGGCGTTGTCCACGGTGGCGAAGAGGGTGAGCCACTCGGGGGCCTGGGGGAAGGAGCGCAGGCGGCCCACGTGGACGGTGGGGTCCGCGGTGACGAGGCTGGGCAGGGGGTAGACCTTCTCGGTGGGCGTATCCAGCACCTTGAGCGCGGGCGAGCCCTTGAGGGCGGCGCGGGCCTGGTCCACCGGGGCGGGCTTCTTCAGCCGCACGTGGAGGCTCAGCCCATGGCCGAAGAAGGTGGGCACCTGCACGGCGGTACCGGCCACCACGGGCACCTCGCCCTTGCTGGCGAAGAGGCGGGCGCACTCCAGCGTCCAGCCGGCCTCCTCCTCCGTCCAGGGCGAGTTGGCCATGAAGGGGCCCACCTGGGGCACCAAGTTGAAGCCCACGCGGTGGGGGAAGACGTGCGCCTCCGGCTCGCGGCCGGACAGCAGCGCCGACGTCTGCAGCTCCAGCTCCTTGAGGCCCCGCTGGCCCGAGGAGGACACGCCCATCAGGGCCGTCACCTGCACCTGGGCCACGCCAAAGGCCTGGCGCAGCGGCTCCACGATGGTGGCCACGGCCGTCGTCACCGCCGAGGGCAACGACACGATGCGGCCCTTGAAGGGGGTGCCCAGCGCCTCGGAGTTGAAGCCGGGGAGCACCAGCGGGACGGTGCCATCGGCGCGGAAGGCGGAGCTCACGTCCACCACCCAGGCGCCCGCGGACTGGGCCAGGGGGGCGAGCGTGCGCGAGGCATCCGCCGGCGTGGCCAGCAGCACCAGGCCGATGCCGCGGAGCGTCTCGGCCGAGACCGGCTCCACCTCCAGCGTCTCCTCGCCGTACGGCAGCTCCTCGCCCTCGGAGCGCCCCGAGGCCAGCACGGTGAGCTGCTCGGCGGGGAAGTCCCGCAGCAGGAGGGTGGAGAGCACCTCGGTGCCCACCACGCCCGTGGCGCCCACCACGGCGATTCGCAGGTTCTCGTTCATGGCGGTCCCTTTACCCCAGCCCCTCGCCTGGCGCACGGACCGCGCTCGCCCCCGGCACCTCCCCCGCCCCTCCGCGGATGGCTTCACTGGTAGACGTCTACCACTGAAGGGCCCGCCTGGAGGCTCTCCCACCGTGTCCGCATGGAGAGGGAGCAGGAGCCCAGGCCGGGGACGGGTCCGCGAGCCCCCTTCCAGTAGACTGGCGCGACATGCCGATGTGGACCCTCGTCTCGTGGTTGCTGCTCGCGAACGTGCCGCCGGATGGGGCGGCCCAGTTGAAGAAGGTGGACGGGCTGATGCCCGAGCTGCGGCGCATCGCCATGGATGCCGCGGTGGTGCGCGAGGTGAAGCGGCAGAACGCGCGGCGCGTGCCCCTGGACACCGTGCGGCAACGGGACGAGGAGTGGCGGGCGACGCCGGCCCTCACCCCCTTCAAGCGCCAGGTGCTGGGCAGCACGTGCGCGCGCTCGCTGGAGCGCCACCAGGAGCGGATGGGCCGGGTGATGGCCGAGGTCTTCGTGATGGACAACCAGGGCGCGCTGGTGGGCGCCACGCGGCGCACGTCCGACTACTGGCAGGGCGATGAGCCCAAGTGGCGTGAGGCCTTCAACGGAGGCCGGGGCGCGGAGCTGCGCGAGCGGCCCTTCTTCGACGAGTCCTCGCAGTCCTATGTCCTCCAGGTGTCCCTGCCGGTGAAGGACGGCGCCCGCGTCATCGGCGCCCTCACCGTGTCCATCTCCCTGCTCGAGCTCTGAAACCATGAACCTCCCCTTCCTGGGTGACCTCAAGCTGCGCGGCCGCATCACCCTGTCCGTGGCGCTGCTGTCGGCCCTGTCCATCCTGTCCATCACGGCCCTGGGCCTGTCCTTCACCCGGAGCACGCTGTCCAAGCAGATCCACGCCACGCTGAGGGTGGAGGCCGAGGGGCTCAAGGATCTGGTGGAGCGGACCCTGGCCGAGCGCGAGGCCAACGTGCGCAGCTGGTCCGAGGACACCATCCTGCGCGGCGCGCTGCTCTTCGACACCTTCGACAAGAGCGACGCGGTGCTGGCGGGGCTGGCGAAGAACCACCCCTCGGTCAGCGGCTTCGTCCTCTTCGACGAGCGAGGCCGCGCCGTGTCGGCCAGCTCGGAGGCGCTGCGCAAGAGCTTCCAGGGCCGCGAGAAGGAAGTGCGCGAGACGGCATGGTACCGGGCGGCGCTCGAGGGGCGCTTCACCGCCGACGGGCTCTCGGGGGAGAAGGACGCGGCCTTCGGCAAGCGGGTGCTGCCGCTGGGCGCGCCGGTGAAGAGCCCGCTCAGTGGCGCCCGCCTCGGCGTGATGCTGGCCGCGTATGACTGGAGCCAGGTGAGGGACGTGGTGAAGGCCGCGGTGCAGCGGGCCCATGATCGCTCCCAGGGCAGCTTCGCCCTGGAGGTGCGGCGCGCGGATGGCTCGGTGCTCTTCGACTCGCGCCCCGCCGAGGCCGGACCCATGGTGCGGGCCGTGTCCGAGGAAGCCATCAACGGCACGGACGTGCGGGACGTGGGGGATGGCTGGCACTTCGTGGCCCGGATGGACGCGCCGGAGGCCTATGCCCCGCTGGCGCAAGCGGCCACGGCGGCGCTCGCGATGTTGGGATTCTTCCTGGCGCTGACCATCGCGGGTGCGTATTGGCTGGCGCGCGGCATCGCCCGGCCCATCTCGGCGCTGAGCGAGGCGATGACGCATGTGCTCGAGGAGGGAGACCTCTCGCACCGCGTGGAGGTGAACAGCCGTGACGAGGTGGGTGAGCTGGCCACGGCCTTCTCGCGGATGATGGAGCAGCTGCGCCAGACGACGGTGGGCCTCCAGCAGGGCACGCGCGTGCTCACCGGCGCAGTGGCCGAGCTGAGCGCGGCGTCCGGGCAGCAGGAGCGCAACCTCGCGCGCCAGGCGGCGGCCATCCAGCAGACGCAGGTCACCGCGCAGGAGATTCAACAGACGTCGAAGATGGCGGAGGAGCGCTCGCGGGCGGTGCTGGAAGTCACGACCCGGGCCGAGGAGGTGGGCAGCATGGGCGAGGCGACCCTGGGCGCCAGCCTCGCGGGGCTCCAGGAGCTGCACGAGAAGGTGGGCAAGCTGGCCGGCACCATCATGTCGCTCGGCAACCGCACACAGCAGATTGGAGAGATCGCCCAGACGGTGAAGGACCTGGCGGACCAGTCGAACATGCTGGCGCTCAACGCGGCCATCGAGGCGGTGCGCTCGGGCGAGCACGGCAAGGGCTTTGGCGTGGTGGCGCGGGAGATCCGCGCGCTGGCCGATCAGTCCATCGAGTCGACGGACCGGGTGCGCGAGCTGCTGGATGACATTGGCAGGTCCATCCAGTCCACGGTGACGATGACGGAGAAGGGGCAGCAGCAGATGCAGGACGGGCTGGCGCAGATCAAGGCCAGTGGCGAGAGCCTGCGGGAGCTGACGTCCATCGTGCGGGACAACGCGGGAGCGGCCCGGCAGATCGCCGTGGCGGTGAATCAGCAGAACGCGGGCATCTCGCAGATCTTCACCGCGGTGACGGACCTGTCCTCGCTGATGGACGAGACGATGCAGGGAGTGCAGGCCACCACGCGGGCCACGAGCACGCTGCGCGAGGCGGCCGAGCGCATGGAGTCGGTGGCCCGCACCTACCGGGCGTAGCCTCGAGGGGGTGGTGACAGCAGTCACCAGGAGAAACGGGAGTCACCAGGGGCTGGTCATCAGTCCGCCCCTGGAATCACCCGGCTCGCGAGCGTTCTCAGAGGGAAACGGGCTTCCTGTCGGAGCGCGTGGGCATTGGCACACCTCCTGCTCTGGATGGCGCACATCAACGGCGAAACGCCGAGCCATCCCACCTACCCCCGCAGGAGCCTCCCATGACCACGCCCGTCGCCACCAACCGCCCCTCGCTGACCCGCTCCAACTCGGCCCCCCTGCTCGGCGCCACCGAGAAGCCGGCACTGACCCGGACGAACTCGGCGCCCCACCTCACCACGCCTCCCAAGAGCACCCCCGCGGCCGCCAGGCCCCAGCCGGTCCACACGCAGGACGTCATGGAGCCCGCCACCAAGACGTCGGCCGCCGCCGCCAAGCAGAACCTGCTCGGCAAGTACGTGCAGAACGCCACCGACGCCGCTCACGCCAATGGCGCCGCCGGCGCGTTCGGCAAGCTGAAGACGGGCGGAGGCGTGGCCGCTGGCGTCGCGGGCATCGGACTCAACGCCGCGGGCCTCGCCAGCGCCATCAAGAACGGTGAGGGCGGCCAGGCCATCTCCGACAGTGCCCTCCTGCTGGGCAAGAGCGTGCTCAACACCGTCAAGGGCGGGCTCGACGCGGCCGCCATGATCCAGTCCGGCAAGGAGTTCAAGAACCTGAAGGACGCGGCCCAGGCGGCCCTCGGCGCCAACGGCCAGGTGGGCAAGAACATCGCCGGCAAGGTCGCCGAGTCCGTGCTCTCCGGCAAGCCGCTGCGCGACATCGACGTGCTGGGCGAGCTCGCGAAGTCCAAGGGCGGCGCGGCCAGCCTGGGCACCACCCTGAAGCAGGGCGCCGCCGACGCGCTCCGCGCCGTGGGTGGCGAGAAGCTGGCCGGGAAGCTCGAGGGCGGCATCTCCAAGGCGGGCCAGAAGGTCGCCGCGGGCGGCGCCGCGGGCTTCAAGACGGCGGATGCCGCCATCGACGCCGCCAAGGGCGCCGAGGCCGCGGCGAAGCTGGGCGCCAAGGGCGCGGGCACGGCGGCGAAGGCGGCCGGCCGGTTCGCTCCGGGCCTCAACGTCGGCATCGCCGCCATCGACACCGCCATCGCCGCCAAGACGATCGCCGACCCCAAGGCGAGCGTCGCCTCCAAGGTGACGTCCGGCATCACCGCCGCCGGCTCCATCGTCGCCGCCACCAACATCCCCATCGTCTCGCAGGTGGGCGCGGCCGTCTCCACCGCCTCCTCCGTGGCCGGCGCCGTCGTCGAGAACTTCGGTGCCATCAAGGAGGGCGCCAAGAAGGTCGGCGAGGGCATCAAGAACTTCTTCGGCGGCTGGTAGTCCCGACGGTCTCCCCCTCGCCTCTCCCACCCTCCAGCTCCGAAAGCACGCCCCATGAGCTCCCATCCCTCCAGTGCCCCGTCGTTCGGAATGCCCCGGAACTTCTCCCCCACCTGGCGGGACGAGCGGAGTCACCCCATCGTGCTGCCCGAGGTGGAGGCCCCCTCCCTGGACGGGCTGTCCGTCACCCTCCCCGCCCCCCAGGGCTTCACCGCCGAGCAGGTCCAGGAGCGCTTCCTGGAGCTGGCGCGGCCCCACGCCACCGAGCTCTACCGCTACCCCACCGAGCCGATCGTCTGGGGAGACGAGGCCCTGCTCAACCTCGCGGGCTACTCCCAGGGGCACCTCATCCCCTTCAGCCTGCGCACCGACGTCTGGCTGCCCGTGCGGCCCGATCCACTGCTGCCCGGCCTGTATGAGGCGCTCGTGGGCCGCCTGCCCGGCGAGGGGCTGGTGGTGGACCTCACCCTGCCCGCAGACTACCCCGTCGAGTCGCTGCGCGGCACGCCCGCCCGCTTCGTGGTCCACATCCAGGCCGCGCGCGAGGTGACGTACCCGGACCTGGAGAGCCCGAGGTTCCTCGAGGCCCTGGGCCGCGGCCACACGCTGCAGGAGGCCATGCGCGACGTCGTGCGGCAGATGGAGGACGAGGCCGCGCAGCTCCTCCTCGTCCAGGCCCAGCAGCAGGTGCTCAACGAGGTGGCCTCGCGCACCCGGGTGGAGATTCCCGCGGCGCTCGTGGACGAGGAGATCCGCCGCCGCTGGAGCGCCAGCGAAGGCCGCTCCGCCAGCGAGCTCCAGTTCACCGGCCCGGAGCAGGAGGAGTCGCTCGCCACGTGGCTGAAGGACGCGGACACCCGCGCCGAGGTGGAGCAGCGGCTGCGGATCAGCCTCGCGCTGGGCGCCATCTGCAAGCGCGATGGGCTCACGCTCACGCCGCAGGTGGTGGAGAAGGTCCTCCGGGACCAGGCCCACGCCGCCGGGCTGACGATCGGCGAGGTGGCGGACGCCCTGCGCGCCGAGCCGCGCAACCTGGCCCGGATCGATCAGGTGGCCTGGCACCTCATGGCGGTCGACCACGTGATGAGCCGGGCGCGGATCCAGATCGAAGGCGCCTGAGCCCGAAGCCCACCGCGCACCGCTTACTCCCGTGGCGTGTTGTCCGTCACGCGCTCCACGGTGCGCGTCTCCCAGTCGATCCGGAACTTCACGAGGGGCACGGACCGCGTTCCCCCAACGCTCAGGAAGCCGTACCGCCCGCCCTTGGGCAACGTGAAGTCCTTACGGACGTGCTCCACCCCACCGCGCACCAGCTGGAGGTAGAGGTGCTCGGTGCCCTTCTGCTCCGACTCGTCTTCCAGGAAGAGGGCGAGGCTCACGCCGCACCGCGCGCGGGCGCGCAAGGAGAAGGAGGCGGAGAGATGCACCTGCTCGTCCGTGAAGAACTCCATCCCGTCCAGCTGGAGCCGCGCGTCACGAAGGCAGCCCTCCGAGCCGATGCGCCACGCCTTGGATTCGGAGAGCGAGATGTCCCCGGACGTCTCCATCCGCAGCTTCACGGTGGGAGCGGAGGCACGAGCGGGCCCCACGAGCTCCCGCGCCTCGAGCGCCCAGGTCTCGGGCGGCAGGGGACCGGAACGCAGGCGCACCTCATCCACGGCCATCGCCGGAGCCAGCGCTCCGGGAGCCAGTGAATCCCAGCCGATGCGGAGCCCCTCACCGGGCTCGGCTTCCGGCATGGCGGCCGCGTCCTCCGCCACGCGCTCCCCGTCCAGCCAGAGGCGCATGCCGGTGGCCCCCCACTCCAGCCCGACGTAGACGAAGCGGCCGATCTCCAGGGGTTGGGGCGATGTCAGCTCGCGCGAGCCCACCGCGAAGCCCAGCCGTCCCTCCTCGTCCATCCGGAGCTGGAGCGCGCGTTGGATGCCCGCGTACGTCGTCAGCACGGGGCCGGCCCCCGGCCGCTCGGGGCTGAACCACAGGGACAGCGCCCCCTCGGACGGAAGCTCGAACCCCGCACCACCCTCGCCCGCCGGCTCCACCACGAGCGAGCCCTTGCCGCCCAGCAGCACGGCCTGTCCCCGCACGCCCGGCACCGGGTCCACCTCCGAGCGCCGCAACGCGGGCCCTCCCTCCGCGCTCTTGAGCAGGGGCTCGCGGCTGGAGTCCTCGAAGGCCCAGGAGGCCAGCACCTTCCCGGCCGGCGTGGCGGAGGGCGGTGACTCCTGCACCGGCGGCTCCGGGGGCTTCGGCGGCTCCACGGGCTCGGGCGGGGCCTGGGGCTCGGGCGGGGCGGCCACGACGGCCGGGGCGGGCTCGGGCTCGCGTCCGGCCCTCACGAAGGCCACGGCCCCCACGAGCAGCGCGGCTCCGGCGGCCACCAGGGGCCAGCGCGGAGTGGCCCGAGGGAGAGGCGCATCGAGTGCCAGCAGTGCGTCGGAGGCACTGGGGAAGCGGTCCTCGGGCCTGCGCGCCACGAGCTTCCGGAGGAAGGCCCGGAAGTGCTCGGACACGTGGATCTCCCGCGTGAAGGCCAGCTCCCAGTCTCCGCTGAGCAGCGTCTCCGGAGGGCGCCGGCTGAGCAGGTGCAGCAGCGAGGCCCCGAGCGCGTACAGGTCGCTCACCGGCGAGACGCTGCCCCCGAGCTGCTCCGGGGCCATGTAGCCGAAGGTACCGTTGAGCGTGGCCTCGTGCGTGCGGCCCTCTCGCAGGGCCCGGGCCGAGCCGAAGTCCACCAGCACGATGCGGCCGTCCTCGCGCCGGATGAGGTTGGCCGGTTTGACGTCGCGGTGCAGCACGGGAGGCTGGCGCGAGTGCAGGAAGCCGAGAATGCGCAGCACCTCGCGGGCGATGCCCCGCACCTCGGCCTCGTTGAAGCGGTGGTGCTCCAGGCGCGTGGCCAGCGACTCGCCAGAGACGTAGTCCTGCACCAGGTAGAAGCGGGCCTGGGCGCCCTCGCCCTCGGAGAAGGAGGCATGGAGCCGGGGAATGAGTGGATGGGAGAGCGCCTCGAGCAGGCGGGACTCGCGCTCGAAGGCCTCCACCTTGGCCGCGTCCGGCGCGTGCGCGAAGACGAGCTCCTTGAGGGCCACGGGTCGGCCCTCGGCATCGAGCGCCAGGTACAGCCGGCCATGCACGCTCTGCGAGAGGACGCGCTGCACCCGCAGCCCGCCCGGAGCCTGCGCGGCACCGCAGTAGGCGCAGCGGGGCTGCGCGCAGGGATGGGCACACGCCACGCACGTGCCGGGGGGAACGCCAACCGGAGGGCTCACGCGCCTACTCCTCCACCAGGGTGAGATTGTCGATGGCGCCCTCGACGCTCGCGCCATATCCGAGGATCGCGATGTTCTTCACGGCCCGGATGGGCCCTCCCTTGAAGGGAGCGAGCAGCTCGTTGAGCTCCACCCGCACGTGCTGCCACGCGCCCGGGCGGACCGGCACCACGTGCACGGCGGTGTCCCTCCCCTGGGAAGCGCGCTCCTGGGCGGAGCCGAGCTGCACGGAGACGGCCTTCGTCCCAGGGCTGGATTCCATGTGGAAGTCCATCCAGAGGGACAGGCCCGCCCCCGGCGCGCTGCGCGTGAGCTTCACGTCCAGCTCCAGCCACAAGCGGCTCGCGCGGTACACCCCGTGCTCCGGGAGCCGCGTCAGCAGGAAGACGCCCTGCTCTTCCCTGGGGCCCTGTTGGGAGAGCCGCAGGTGCGGATTGCCCGCCTGCTCGACGAGCTCGTACTCCTGCACCACCGCGTCCGGCAGCGGCTGCGGCGCCCACCGGCGGAGCCCGCGCGAGAAGTCCTCGGAGAAGACGGGCGGCTCCGGGGTGTAGTCCCCCGCCGCGCCGGGCCTCCCCTGCTCCAGGGCCGCGAGCGCCGCCACCGCCTCCTCGGGCAGCACGCCGCGATAGAGCGTCAGGTCATCGAGCGACACCCGGGGCGCGGGGCCTGGCTCCGGGTCCGCCGCGCTCCTGCCAATCCAGAGCGTCTGGCCCTGGCGAGAGGCCAGCACCGGCGTGGTCTCCTCGGCCACGAGCCGGCCTCCGACGTACAGGCGCGTCCCGTCCTTGCCCCAGGTGGCCACGACGTGGTGGAAGACGTCCGGGGCGAGGCGCACGCGCGGCCGGAGCCACCGGGAGCCCTCCGCGCTGAAGTCCAGGTGTCCGCCGTTGATGACGAGCGCGAGGCCCGCCCCCCCGCCACCGGAGGCATTGCGCGAGGCGAGCACCGTGCCGAGCGTGTCCAGGAAGGCATCGCGCCGCAGCCAGAGGGAGAGCGAGCCCTCCTCGAGCCCTTCCAGGACGGAGGGCGTCCCGGAGCCCGCGCTCGCGGCGTCACGCACCACCTCCACCGGGAGCGGCTGCCCGAGCCGGAGCGCGCTGCCCCGCAGGCCGGTGTCCCGCATGCCCGCCGGAGTGGCGAGGTCGAAGCGCCGCTGGTCGTCGCGCGCCAGGCGCGTCAGTGCGGGGTCCTCGCCCTGCGTCTTGCGCAGCACGGCGTCGTCCTCGTCGAACCGCCAGCGCGCGTGCGGAGGGAAGTCCGGCAGCAGGGGCAGCTGGGGCTCCCACGGGGGCGGGAGGGGCCGCGCCTCCTCCACGGGTGCCACGCCGGGCGCGGGGGCCGTGGGGCTCGCCTCGGGCACGGGCGCGGGCTCGGGGGCCTTGGGGGACGGACGCACCGCCCACGCGGCGGCGGCCACCACGACGCCCAGGACGAGCACCGGGACGGCGGCGCGGCGCCAGAGGGGGACGGGCTGGTTGTCACCCGAGGAGGACTCCAGGGCGAGCTGCGCATCGAGCGCGGAGCGGAAGCGCGCGGCCGGGTCGCGGGCGATGAGGCGGAGGAGGAAGCGCTCCATGCGGGGAGAGACGAAGGCATGGGCCGCGACGTCCAGCGAGAGGTCCGATGCGAGCATCTCCTCGGGAGATCTGCCGCTGAGCAGGTGCAGCAGCGAGGCGCCCAGCGCATAGAGGTCGCACGTCTCGTCGAGCGTCCCGCCGAGCTGCTCCGGGGGCATGTACCCGAACGTGCCCACCATGGTGGCGCCCGCCGTGCCCGAGCCGAACAGGTCCCTCGCGGCGCCGAAGTCGACGAGGAACACGGCCCCATCCTCGCGGCGCACGAGGTTGGCCGGCTTCACGTCGCGGTGGACGATGCGCGGGGACAGCTCGTGCAGGTAGCGCAGGACGTCGAGCACCTGCCGGGCCACCTCGAAGGCCTCGTCGTCGCGCAGGCGGCGCTCGCGGAGCAGCTCTCTCAGGGAGGTGCCCTGGATGAGCTCCTGGGCGAGGTAGAGGCGGGTGTGGACGCCGCTGCCCTCCTGGAAGGAGTCCACGAAGCGGGGGATGCGCGGATGGGAGACCTGGCGCAACAGCCGGGCCTCGCGCTCGAAGGCCTCGAGTTGCCGCGCCTCGGGCACCAGCGAGAAGACGAGCTCCTTGAGTGCCACCTGTCCGCCGCCGGGCGCCTGCGCGACGTAGAGCCGGCCATGAGGGCTCTGGGAGAGCAGGCGCAGCACGCGGTAGCCCCCGGGGCTGGCCGCGGCGCCGCAGTTGACGCACCGCCCTTCCGCCAGCGCCCCTTCACAGAGCGGACACCGGGAGGGAAGAGGCGCTTCGGAGGCGGGACGGGAAACGGAGGGGCTCACGGCCGGGGCAGTGTACCCCAGTCCCTCAGTCCTCCTTGAGGCGGGCGGTGGGCGGGGGCCCGGGCAGCGGGGGGAACTTGGGGTTGCGCTCGGGCTCGGAGGCGCGGACGTAGTGCGGCTCCAGGGCGAAGAGCGCCTCCAGCGTCTGCGACTCGGGGAAGCGCACCAGCGAGGCCAGCGCCACCGCCGAGGGGAAGGACGGCGCGCTCAGCAGCCGCGAGGGCGCCACACCTCGGGCCTCCAGCGCCGCGCGGTACTCGGGCAGGGCGGGCCCCAGCGCGAGGGCCTCCGGCTCGGCGGCCATGCGCGCGGCCACCTCTTCCGGGCTCATCGCCTCCTCGGGGCCCAGCGGCTCCACGCGCTGTCCCACGCGCCGGTAGGGCCCCAGGTAGAGGTCATCCTTGCGCGCCACCGCGAGGGCGAAGAGGGGCGGCCCCTCGGGGCCCTCCAGCGCCACGGCCGCGAGCGACGAGGCCCCGGCCACCTTGAGTCCCGCCGCGTACGCGAGCCCCTTCAGACAGGACAGGCCGATGCGCAGGCCGGTGAAGGAGCCCGGGCCGAGGCCAATGGCCATGCCCTCCAGGGACTTGAGCGCCACGCCGTGCCGGGCGAGCAGCTCGCCGACGATGCCGGGCAGCGCCTCGCTCTGCTTCTTCGGAGGCCCCACCACCACGTGCTCGAGGACGCGCACGCCCTCGCCTTCCCGCTCCACGAGGGCCAGCGACAGCGTGAGGGTGGAGGTGTCGAGCGCGAGGAACATGGGAAGGCTTCTACCCGGTCTTGTCCGCGCAGCGGTAGAGGCGAACCCGGGCCAGCCCCTTGTCCATCATGCCGAGCTGCTTCGCCGCGGCGGTGGACACGTCCACCACGCGCCCTTTGACGAAGGGCCCCCGGTCGTTGACGCGCACCTCCACCGAGCGCCCGTTCTCCATGTTCACCACCCGCAGGCACGAGCCGAAGGGCAGCTTCTTGTGGGCGGCGGTGAACTTCTGGGGGTTGAACTTCTCGCCGCTGGCGGTGGGCCGGCCGGCCAGGCCCGGGCCGTAGTACGAGGCGAGCCCCTCTTCCAGCCAGCCGCGCGCCGGGGGCGGCTTCTCCGGCCGCACCACCTCGGGCTCCCGCTTCTCCTCCGGCGTGGGCCGGGTGGCGCGGGGCGCACAGCCCGCCAACGCCGCCAGCCCCACGCTCAACCCCACGAGCAGCCTCCGCATCGCACCTCTCTAGCGGGTGATGTCGTTGATGAAGGCCATGCCCATCAGCGCCATGAGCAGCACGAAGCCGACGACGGTGGCCACCTCGCGCACCCGCGCCGGAATGGGGCGGCGGCGGATGGCCTCCCAGAAGGCGGACACCAGGTGGAAGCCATCGAGGATGGGGATGGGCAGCAGGTTCATCACGCCCAGGTTGATGGAGATGATGGCCATCAGGTTCAGGAAGTAATCCATCCCCTGCTCCACGCTCTTGGAGGCCAGCTGGTACATCATCACCGGCCCGCCCAGCGTCTTGTGCGACACCTGGCCGGTGACGAGCCCGCCGATCACCTTCACCATCTGCCCGACAATTTTCGGCACCACGGTGGCGGCCTCGCGCAGCGCCTCGCCCACCCCGAGCGTCACCGTCACCTTGTCGGTGGGCAGCAGCTCCGCCGAGGAGGGCAACCAGGGCCGCAGGCCCAGCTCGAGCCGGGAGGACTCCTGGCCCATCTCGTCCTTGCTGGTGAGGGAGGCCTGGGACAGCGTCTCGGTGCGCTCCTGGCCGTCCGCCGAGCGCCACCCGAGCGTGAAGGAGTCCTGCTTCAGGGTGCTGAGCTTCGTCGCCAGGACGTTGAAGGAGCGCAGCGGCTCACCGTTGAGCGACAGGAGCTGATCGCCCACCCGCAGGCCGGCCTTGTCCGCCGGGCTGCCCGGGAAGACGATGCCCACGTACACGTCCGAGGGCTGCGCACCCAGGGCGGCGAAGCCCTCGGCGCCCGGCTGCTTCGGCACCTTCACGGTGGTGACCGAGGGCATCTGCCCCGTCACCACGCCGGCCCGCACCGGCTCCAGGCGGCGCACGGTGAGCTCCAGCGTGCCCTCCAGCTTCGCCAGCTGCTGGTTGAGCGCGGCCTCGTCCGGGATGGGCACCCCGTTGATGGACAGGATGCGATCGAACGTCTTCAGCCCCGCCTCCGCGGCCGGCGAGCCCGGGAGCACGCCCACCACTGCGGGCCGGTTGGTGGGCTCCACGCCAATCCGTCCCCGCTCCACCGTGTCCACGGGGGAGGCGTCGACGAAGCGCTGCGGCGTCACCTCGACGATGGACTGCTTGCCCTCGCGCTCGATGGTGAGGGGGATGGAGCGATCGAAGCGGCCGACGAAGGCCTCGCGCATCTCCTCGAAGGTCCGCACCTTCTCGCCGTCCACCGCGACGATGCGGTCTCCGGGCCGGATGCCGGCGGCCGCCGCGGGCATGGCGGGATCCACGTACCCCACCCGGGTGGAGGTGGTCTCGTGCGGCCCGAAGAAGACGAAGAAGTAGATGAGGACGGGGAAGACGAGGTTGAAGACGGGCCCGGCCACCACGATGAGGGCGCGCTTCCAGGGCGCGGCGTTGAGGAAGCCCCGGTGGGCGTCCTCGGGGCTCAGCTCCTCGTGGGGCGTGTCCCCGGCCATCTTCACGTAGCCACCCAGGGGCAGCAGGGCCACCTGGTACTCCGTCTCCCCCTTGGTGAAGCCGAACAGCTTCGGCCCGAACCCGATGGAGAAGCGGATGACCTTCACCCCGCAGGCCTTGGCCACGAGGAAATGTCCCAGCTCATGGACCGTGATGAGCACGCCGAGCAGGACGATGAACAGAGCGGGACCTTGAAGCATGGTGCCAACACTAACCGTGGGGACCATGCCCGACAATGTGCATCGCCGCCCGCGGGCCTACCGACCTGACAATCGGAGGCCGCTACGGAAGCAGCCCGCGCACGAAGGTCACGTAGACGAACACCAGGGGGGCGTTGAAGAGCAGCGCGTCGATGCGATCCAGGATGCCGCCATGCCCGGGGATGGCCACGCCGGAATCCTTCACCCCGTAGGCCCGCTTGAGCATGGACTCGCACAGGTCCCCGATGGGGCCGAGGATTCCACCGAGAATTCCCAGCACCAGACAGTCCGTCACCGTGAGCATGGGGTAGAAGAACCCCCGGGTGATGAACATGCCCACCACCGAGCCCAGCATGCCGCCGAAGAAGCCCTCCCAGGTCTTGTTGGGGCTCACCTCCGGGTAGAGCTTGTGGCGGCCCAGGAAGCGGCCGGCGAAGTAGGCGGACGTGTCGTTGGACCAGGTGATGACGAGCGCGGAGATGGACCACGCCATCCCGTCCGGCATCAGCCGCAGGGCGGCCACGGCGGTGAGGCCCACCGAGCCGTACAGCATGCCCGTCACCAGGTGCGCCACCCGCGTGGGCGCGTCCTGCAAGGGGCCCCGGATGAGGTGGTAGGTGAAGGCGAAGAAGAAATAGAAGGCGAGGATCCAGAAGGCCGCGGCCCCGGTGCGCGCCGGATCCTTCAGCGTCAGCACGGGCAGCAGGCCCGAGAGCACGATCCCCACCCAGGCCGCCGGTGAGAGCTTCTTCTGGGTGATGAGGTAGTACTCGCTGGTGCAGACGGCCGCGGCCACGCTGAGCAGAAACGCGCTGTACACACCTCCCTTGAACAACAGGAAGATGACCAGCGGCAGCAGGGTGAGCGCCGATACAGTCCGGATGACGAGGTTCTTGTTCTTCTCGTTCACGCCTTGGCCCGGTGGGAATCCTCTCGCTTGACTTGCGCGGAGGTGAGACCGAAGCGCCGCTCGCGTTGCTGGTATTGAGCCAGGCAGCGCAGGAAGGCCTCGGTGCGGAAGTCCGGCCAGAGCACGTCGCTGAAGCACAGCTCCGCGTAGGCCATCTGCCAGAGGAGGAAATTGGAGATGCGCTGCTCGCCGCTGGTCCGGACCACCAGGTCCAACTGCGGCAGGCCGTTGGTCCAGAGGTAGGACTCGAGGGTCTTGTTATCCAGGTGCGCCGGCGTCAGCTCACCCTTGCTGGCGGCCTCGGCCACCCGGCGCGCCGCCTGCACCAGTTCCTCGCGTCCGCCGTAGGACAGTGCCAGCGTCAGCACCATCCCCGTGTTGTTCGCCGAGTCCGCCCGCAGCCGGTCCAACGGCTCCTTCACGAAGCGCGGCAGCTTGTCCACCTCGCCAATGGCGTTGAGGCGGATGCCGTTCTCCAGAATCTCCGCGCGCTCGCTCTCGAGGTACTCGCGCAGCAGATCCATCAGGGCGGCCACCTCCTCGGCGGGGCGGGCCCAGTTCTGGGAGGAGAAGGCGTAGAGGGTGAGCGCCTCGACGCCCACGCGCCGGGCGCAGCGCGTCACCTCGCGCACACTGGTGGAGCCCTCGCGGTGGCCCTCCACCCGGGGCAGGCCGCGCATCTCCGCCCACCGGCCGTTGCCATCCATGATGATACCCACGTGGCGCGGCAGGGGCCGTTCCTGGACGAGTCGCTCGAGAGCAGCCACAGAGGGAGGTGAGACAGGGCGTTCCATGAGGCTGCGCAATGTAGAGGCACCACCCCTCCACGTCCACGGGCGTGTGCAGGAGTGGTCGCAGCGCCCGCCCGAGCGGTCGCGCCGCGGGGTGGAACGGCACCAGCCCGTCCAGGCGCAACCCCCCGGGATTCAGTGAGTGCCGGACCTACCCCACCCCGGCTACCCGGCCCCATGAGGAGATGGAATGCCCGGGTGACCGCAATCCAACACCCACCTCCTCCAGGCGGGCGTTTGACCCTGACCCGACAGGGTATCTAGGATCGACGACTTGATGCGTCCCAAGCTCATCGGTCCCTATCGCGTCCTCGAGACCCTCGGAAGTGGTGGAATCGGGACCGTTTTCCGGGCCCTGGATGACAGGACGAACGAGGCGGTGGCCCTGAAGCTGCTCTCGGGCGGCCCGGCCATGGACTCGCGGGCGGCCAGGCGTCTGGTGCGCGAGTTCGAGGCCCTGGAGGACCTGTCCCATCCCAACGTGGTGAAGGTGTACGACACCGGGGTGTTCCAGAGCTCGCCCTACCTGGTGATGGAGCTCATCGAGGGGCTGACGCTGCGCGACTACCTGTCGCTGCGGGGCGAGCAGCTGCTGACGGCCGCGAGCGGCTCCTCCGGCTCGGGCTCGTTCCCGCGCTCCACGGGTGGGGCCTCGGCGAGCCGGGAGGCGGACTCGGAGGACGCGGGCTCCACCCTGTTCGACCTGTCGGCCTTCGCCGAGGAGGCGCCGAGCGAGGACATGATCTCGGCCGGCTCGGGCGGCGGGATGCGCTTTGGCACGTCCGGCTCGGCGGCGCGGCTGCCGGTGCCGATGGACCCGTGGCTGGGCTCGGACTCGGAGGAGCTGGATCCACTGGAGTTCGAGCTGCCCTACGACATGGGGGGGGCGGAGCGCGAGCCGGTGAAGCGGGAGACGGCGGCGCGGCTGGAGGAACTGAACCGGCCGGAGCGGGTGGGCCGCCTGAAGGACGCGCTGCTCCAGGTGTGCGAGGCGCTGGCGTACATCCATGCGCACGGGCTGGTGCACCGGGACCTGAAGCCCTCCAACATCATGGTGGACGAGGACCGGCAGGTGCGGCTGATGGACTTCGGGCTGGCGAAGTTCCTGGCGGACGACGCGGGGATGACGCTGGACGGGAGGATGGTGGGCACGTTCCGCTACATGCCGCCGGAGCAGATTCTGGGCGAGCCCCTGGACGGACGGGCGGACCTCTACAGCCTGGGCGTCATCCTCTACGAGCTGATGACGGGACGGCCGCCTTTTGATGCGAAGTCGCCGGTCGACTTGTGGCACAAGGTGTTGGAAACCGAGCCCCCGCCCGTGCTGGCCATCAACCAGAGGGGAGATCCCCAGCTGGCGCGGGTGGCCCATCGCCTCATCCGGAAGGAACCGGACGATCGGATCCAGACGGCGGAGGAAGTGTACGAGGCACTGTCCGAGTGAACGAGACCGGGACGACACACACGCTGGTGGTGGAGGAAGGCAAGGCGGGGCAGCGGGTGGACCTCTTCATCGGAGAGGCGCTGGGGCTGTCGCGAGCGAAGCTGAAGAAGCTCTTCGATGCGGGCGCGGTGAAGGTGGGCGGCCGGGCGGCGAAGAAGGGGCTGCTGGTGGCCGTGGGGCAGCGGATCACCGTGGTGGTGCCGGAGGAGCGGCGCGAGGTGGTGCCGGAGCCGGAGGCGCCGCTGACGGTGCTGCACACGGACGAGGCGCTGGTGTTCGTGGACAAGCCCGCGGGCAAGCCCTCGCACCCGCTGCAGCCGGGAGAGACGGGCACGGTGGCCAACGCGCTGATTGCCCGCCATCCCGAGTGCGCGGAGGCTTCTGAAGACGAGCGCGAGGGCGGGCTGTGCCACCGGCTGGACATCGAGACGTCCGGGGTGATGGTGGCGGCGCGCACGCGCGAGGCGTGGAGCGCGGTGCGGGAGGCGTTCGGCGGGCGTGAGGTGGACAAGCGCTACTGGGCGCTGGTGACGGGGCCGCTGGCGGACGAGGGGGAGATCGACCTGCCGCTGAGGCACCATCCGAGACACCCGGACCGGGTGGAGCCGGCGCTGGACGGGGGCGAGGGCGCGCGGGAGGCGAGCTCGGAGTTCCGGGTGCTGGGGCGCGCGGGGGAGTACAGCCTGGTGGAGGTGCGGATCCACACGGGGGTGCTGCACCAGGTGCGAGCCCACCTGGCGGCGGTGGGAGCGCCCATCGTGGGTGACACGCTGTACGGGGGGCGGGAGGAGCCGGGACTGAGCCGCTTCTTCCTGCACGCGAAGGCGCTGGGCGTCACCCACCCGGTGACGAAGCAGCAGATCCGGGTCGAGAGCCCCCTGCCCAACAAGCTCCTCGAGGTCCTCGAGAGCCACCACATCCCTCTCCCCCCGGGAGAGGGGCGGGGTGAGGGTGCCCGGCCCCCGGGTTGAAACCGAGCCCCCTACGAGCGTCAGAGGGGTCCAATACAGTGAATCCAATGCGGGCCATCATCCACGTGGACATGGACGCCTTCTACGCGTCGGTGGAGCAGCGGGACCACCCGGAGCTGCGGGGCAAGCCGTTGATCGTCGGCGGAGACGCGCGGCGCGGGGTGGTGGTGGCGGCCTCGTACGAGGTGCGCAAGTACGGCGTGCGCAGCGCGATGCCCATGGCGAGGGCGATGAAGATGGCGCCGCATGCGCTCGTGGTGAAGCCGCGCTTCAACGCGTACAGCGAGGCGAGCGAGCAGGTGTTCTCCATCTTCGAGCGGTACACGCCGCTCATCGAGCCGCTGTCGCTGGACGAGGCCTTCCTGGACGTGACGGCGTCGGTGGGGCTGTTCGGAGCCCCAGCGGACATGGCGAGGCGCATCCGCAAGGAGATCGCCGCGGAGACGGGGCTGCCGTCGTCGGCGGGGATCGCCTCGGTGAAGTTCGTGGCGAAGATCGCCTCGGACGTGGCGAAGCCGAACGGCCAGCGCGAGGTGCGGGCGGAGGAGACGGTGGCGTTCCTCGCGGGGCTGCCGGTGGGCCGGCTGTGGGGGGTGGGCCCCAAGACGGAGGAGGCGCTGAAGCGCTCGGGGCTGGAGACGATCGGCGACGTGGCGAAGCGGGACGTGGCGTGGATGGAGGCGAAGTGGGGCCCGAGCGGACGTCACCTCTGGGAGCTGGCCCAGGGAATCGACCCGCGCGAGGTGGTGCCGGACCGCGAGGCGAAGAGCGTGGGCGCGGAGGACACGTTCGACGAGGATCTCACGGGAATGGAGGCGCTGAGCCCGCACGTACACTCGCAGGCGCTGCGGGTGGGCCGGCGGCTGCGGCGCGCGGGCGTGAAGGGACGGGTGGTGCAGCTCAAGCTGAAGTTCTCGGACTTCACGCTCATCACCCGGCGAATCACCCTGCCCTCCGCGACGGATGACGGGCAGACGCTCTACCGGGTGGCGAGGGAGCTGCTGGAGAAGGCCCACGAGAACAAGCCGGTGCGGCTGACCGGCGTCTCGATGCAGGAGCTGGGGACGGGCGGAGGCGAGTCGCGGCAGCTCGGGCTGTTCACGGAGCCGGAGAAGCCCAAGAAGAGCGACAAGCTGAACGCCGCGCTGGATCGGATCGCCGAGCGCTTCGGAACGAAGGCGGTGACGACGGCGGACATCGCGGGCAACGACGAGACGGATCCGGACCCCGTCCGCCCTCAGAAGCCGAAGCGCCCCAACTGAACGCGCTTCGGGAGGGCTCAGAACGAGCCCATGCCCACCAGGCCGAAGGTGCGCGTCGCGGTGCCCTGGACGCCCAGGAAGAGCCCGGACAACACCGGGCCCGTGCGCAGCGTGGCCGTGGCCAGGGAGCGGAAGCGCGCCGTCTCCCACTGGCGGCTGAACACGGCACGCACGCTGAAGCGCTCGCGCTGCACACTCGTCTCGAAGTCCGTCCACAGCTGCGGCTCGGCGTGGTTGGAGTGGATGCCCATGGACAGCTCGAGCCAGGACACCCGGCCCCGCAGGGTGGCCCAGCGCGTGTCGAGCAGGAGTCCCTCGGGGGTGTTCGCGGCCGCGCCCCCCACTTCCACCTGCTCGAAGCGGAGGTGGGGCAGCGGCAGCTCCGGCAACCGGAAGCGCGCCGACATGTCCGCGCGGGCGTTGCGGAAGCGGGGCTCGGAGTGCAGCTGGACGGACGCGTTGAGGTTGCCCCCCAGCGTGGTGGCGCTCAACGAGGTGGGCAGGCCGAGGTTGTTGGCCTGCGCGGTGCCGAACTGATGCACGAGCCCGAGCACCGCCACGCCCGCGGAGACCATCGCCGCCGGCTTGGGGACGTGGAGGAAGTCGAGCGCCGATTGGAAGCCCTTCTGGAGCGGGCTGTCCGGCCCGCGCAGCCTCGGGCCGAGGTCGCGCACGCGGATTTGCCCCCCATCGGGGCCCAGGGCGAGCAGGGAGGCGAGGTGCCGTCCGGCTGGCAGCTCGGACAGGGTCAGGTCCTGCGCCGGCTGCGAGAGCGAGTCCAGGGCGTCCCGCTGCTCGTACTTCCGGGTCGGCATGAAGGCCCAGGCCCGCGCGCGCACGGCGAGCGAGAGGGAGGGAACGAGGAAGCCGCCCTCCAGGGCCCGGTCGGGGTCCGCGAAGGAGAAGAGAAGCTCCTCGAACGCGGGGCGCTCCGGCATGCTTGGAGGGGGAGCGAGCGGGCGATACAGCTCGAGGACCTGGGCCCCGGACGGGAGCGCCCAGAGTGCCACGGTGAACAGCACCGCCCATGAGAAGGCGCCTCGGCCCATTGGGAGCAAAGGTGGTCAGACCTCCGCTCGCTCGCAAGCAAGGCCCGGTGAGCCCGCCTGGCCGACCGTTCAGCCCTTCACTCCCGCCGGCCCCCGGCTAGCGACGGGTCAACCCGGGTCGGACTCGGAATCGCCGTCGGAGTCCGCGCCCGAGTCGGCGTCGTCCCCCGCGTCGTCGGAGTCACCTGAGTCCCCGGCGTCCGAAGCCTCACCGCCCGAGGCCTCGGCTCCTCCGGCCGCGGCGGAGGAAGCGCCCTCCCCTGCCCCGACCTTGCGCCCACCGCGGCGACGGCGGCGGCGGCGCTTGCGGGGGGCCTCGCCTCCTGCCTCGGTGGCGCCCTCGGAGGGCTTGAGCGGCGGCAGCTCGCCCCGCTTCCACGCCTCGAGGGCCTCGCGATACTTGCCGGTGGCCTCGACGGAGATCTCGAAGACGATGAGCGCGTCGTTGAAGAGTGGGTGGCGGCGGAAGGCGCCGGTGCGGCGGCGGCGCTCGCCGGTGAGGGTGCGCTGGGAGATGAGCAGCAACCGGCACCGCTCGGCGATGCGGCGCGGCAGGCGCGCGCTCTGGACGAACTCGGCCAGCAGGTCCTCGATGGCCTGGGCCACCGAGGGACGCTCGGCGGGATCCTGGCTCTCCACGACGGGGGCCGTCTGCGCGATGGGGACGAGCAGCGCGGCGAGCAGGATGGCGTCATCCAGCGGCTCACCGGAGGCGACGCGCCGGTCGAGCGCCTCGGCGTAGGCGTAGAAGGTGTCCTGGCCGCGGCGGCCATGCTCCTTGAAGTACGCGGCCACGGGGGGCAGCAGCACCTTCAGGGCATCCAGGGCGGAGAGCAGCCGCAGGGTGGGCGCGGCCACACCGCCACGGATGAGGCGGAAGGTCTCCTCCAGCAGGCGCGCGGGGGCGCAGCGGGGGAGATCCTCGACGGCACCCTCCATGGCGGCGTAGGTGCGCGACTCGATGTCCAACCCCAGCTTGGCGGCGAAGCGCACGGCGCGGAGGATGCGGACGGGGTCCTCGCGCATGCGGATTTCGGGGTCGCCGATGGTCCGGATGTAGCGCTCGTCGATGTCGCGCCGGCCCCGCACGTAGTCGATCACCTGGCCCTCGGCGACGTCGTAGAACAGGCCGTTCATGGTGAAGTCGCGGCGGCGCGCGTCCTGCTCGGCGGTCCCGAAGACGTTGTCGTGGGTGATGAGGAGATCCTGCGACTCCTCGGCCTCGTTGCCCTCCTCACCGTTCTCGGCGCCGGTCTCGACCTCAGGCGCGCCGTTGGCGGCGTCGAGCTCGGTGGGGTTGGCGCGGAAGGTGGAGACCTCGATGATCTTCCCACCCTTGAAATAGATGTGGGCGAGCCGGAAGCGCCGGCCGATGAGGCGGCAGTTGCGGAAGATGGCGCGCACCTCGCCCGGGTGGGCGCTGGTGGCGATGTCGAAGTCCTTGGGCTTGCGGCCCAGCATCAGGTCCCGCACACAGCCGCCCACGAGGTAGGCCTGGTGGCCATGGGAGAGCAGGCGGTGGATGACCTTGAGGGCATCCGGGTCGAGCTTGTCGGGGTCGATCTCCGCGGGCCTGCCGGAGGGGGTGGCGTGGGAGAGGAACTCGGTCTCGGGGAGGGTGTCCTCGGGAAGTGTCTCCGTGAAAGCGGACATGGCTATGGGGTTCTCCTCCGCTGCTTCGGGGACCGGCAGCAGCTCGAGGGGGTCCAGGGACCCGTCCTCGGAGGCAGCAACCTCGCGCGCGTCATCGGGCGCAGGCTGGAGCGTCGGTCCGCCGGCTGGCGGTGTTTCAGTGGAGTCTCGCGTCATCTCGCGGTTGACGCCCCTTGGGGGGCGCATCTAAGGGGCGACCTATACCGCATCCGCCCCGGAAGGGAGTAGCGCATGAAGACATTGTTGACGGGAGCAACGGGGCTGGTGGGGGCCAACCTCGCCCACCTGCTCTGTGAGCAGGGGGAGCGCCCCCGGCTGCTCGTCCGGGAGCGGAGTGACCGCCGGGGGTTGCGTGGGCTGAGCTATGACGAGGTGCTCGGCGACGTGCTGGACGCAGATTCGCTCCGGGGGGCGCTAAAAGGGGTAAATCAGGTCTACCACGTCGCGGGCATCGTCCGGTTCGATCCCTTCACGCGGGAAGACGTCTCCCGCATCAACGCCCAGGGGACGAAGAACGTTCTGGACGTGGCGCTGGCGGCCGGAGTGCGGCGGGTCGTGGTGGTGTCGAGCGTGGCGGCGGTCGGCCATGGGACGCTGGCCGAGCCGGCGACCGAGGAGAGCGCGTACAACTATGCGGGGGACAACCCGTATCACGAGTCCAAGCGGGAGGCCGAGCGGCTGGCGCTGGAGGCCTCGGGACGGGGCCTGGAGGTGCTGGCGGGCAACCCGAGCTTCGTGGTGGGCCCCTACGACGTGAGGCCCTCGACGGGAGAGCTGCTGCTCTTCGTGGCGAAGGGGATTGTCGCGGCGTACCCGAGCGGCGGCATCAACGTGGTGAACGCGCAGGACGTGGCGCGAGGGCTGAAGCTCATCATGGAGAAGGGCCGCCCGGGAGAGCGCTACATCCTGGGGGGAGAGAACCTCACCTACCGCGAGTTCCTGACGCTCTGCGCGGAGGAGGCGGGGGTGGCGCCGCCGAGGGTTCCGCTGCCGGACGGGGTGGTGAAGGCGGTGGGGCGGCTGGGGGACGTGGTGGGCCGGCTGTCCCCGGACCTCTTCAAGCACGTGAACACGGCGTTCATGCAGGCGCTGCCGTTGCCGGCGTACCAGTCCTCGGCGAAGGCGATGCGGGAGCTGGGCTATCAACCGAGGCCGGTGCGGCTCGGCATCCGCGAGGCGCTGAGGTGGTTCCAGGAGGAAGGAATGCTCCCGAGGGACCGCCCGCTCACGCCCCGAGGCGTCGTGGGTTGACCAACATCCCCTCTCCCTCTGGGAGAGGGACGGGGTGAGGGTATCCGCCCCCGTATTCCCCCCTGTTGAGAACCGAGTCCCATGTCCATCACCATCGCCGTAGGCTCGACGAACCCGGCCAAGACGACGGCCGCGAAAACCATGTGCGAGCGGGCCTTTCCCGGCTGCACGGTGGCCGGAGTCGACGTCCCCAGCGGAGTGCCCGAGCAACCCATCGGCCCGGACCAGACCTCGACGGGAGCGCGCAACCGGGCGCGGGCGGCGCTCGCGGCGGTGCCGGGGGCGCGGATGGGCATGGGGCTCGAAGGGGGCGTGGACGAGGAAGGCAACCTCATCAACTGCGTGGCGGTGGTGGAGGCCGGGGGCCGGGAGAACCTCACGTGGGGCGTGCGCTTTCCCCTGCCGCCCGCGGTCGTGGCCCGGGTGCTGAAGGGCGAGGAGCTGAGCCGGGTGATGGACGAGGTCACCGGCCGGACCGAGAGCAAGAAGCATCAGGGAGCGGTGGGAATCCTGACCAACGGCCTCTTCACGCGGGCCGAGATGTGGCAGGGGCCGCTGGCCTGCGCGCTGATGCCCTTCCTGCACCCGGAGCTCTACCCGTCACCTGGACCAGCCTGACGAACAGGCCCTCGAGCCAGCCCACGAGGGCTCCGAGAGAAGGGCCAGAGGCACACTCCATTCTCTACTGCCGTGGCCCATACGGCGACCCATCCTGAGGGAAGAGCACTTCAGGAATGAGAGTCATGGCAGATACGCCTCGAGCCTTCTTACGGGCCCTGTACTCGCTTGATGCCTCCCGTGGTGGAGCCCCGTTGAGCCACGACGAGGTCAATGCGCTGGGGGCGGACCTGCGGATTCCCCGGCCCGAGCTCCTCGACCTGATTGACGAGTTGCAACGTGTGCACCTGATCACCGTCACCTTCGCGGGTCTGTCACTGACGCCCGAGGGAAAGCAGCTCGCCGCGAAGAGGGACAGGACCGGGACAGTGGACTCCAGGGTACCGGGCACGTGAAGGAGATGGCCTCGCGAGAGCGGGATGGCCCCGTGGTGTTTCCGGGGCTCGGTTGCTCAGTCCTCGTCGGTGAACCACAAGAGGCCGATGCGGCCCGTGCCCACGGCGAGGACACCGCCCTCGAACGTGGCCGGCGTGAGGAGACGGCCCGAGCTGTAGCTGTACCCGCCCGGAGGCAATGAGCCGTCCGGCAGCAGTACGGTGTGGAGGCTGGAGTTGGTCAGCAGGTGGCTCGCGGGGCCGACGAGTGACAGGAAGGCGAGCGCCCCCTCGCGGGCGTCGGCGAGTTCACGCTTGAGATCTCCGTAGGCGAGGGTCCGCGACAGCAGGTGCGTCAACAGCCGCGCGGCCTCCTCGGGGGTCAGCTCGTGCCACCCGGCCTGGCGCCAGTCGGGTCCGACCTCGGGGAACTCCAGCGAGGAGAGGAACGCGTTGAGCGCCGCCGTCACCTCCGCGTCCGTTTCCGGCGCGGGAGGGGGGAGCGGCCTCACCTCGAGCCGCTCCGTGTCCGCGTCGAGCCCGAGCGCCTCCCGGCACTGGCGGACTTCCAGAGCCAGGGCATCAGGAGATGGGGAAGGTGGCTCGTGATCGGGCATGGGGCGCACGAGAACATAAGGGTGCGCGGGCGCAACAGGCACGATCGAGCGTCGCCCCAGATGGCGGTCGCCACCGCAGCAGCGCCACGGCCCCCGTCGGCCGTTACCGGGCAAAACGCCATCGCTACGCAAGGTCGAACCCGCGAACCCGCCGTCAGTTCAGTGACTCGACGAGGACGGGCACGCCCCCGCGGGGGGCCAGGGTGACGCCTCGCCGCGACACCTGGAACGTGTAGGGCGTGGCGGGCCGGAGCTTCACCCGGCGGAGGACCTCGGCGAAGACAATCCGCATCTCATACGTGGCGAAGGCCATGCCGAGGCAGCGCCGAGCCCCGCCGCCGAAGGGAAAATACTCGTAGGGGCTGGTGCGCTTGCCTACGAAGCGCTCGGGGTTGAAGCGCTCGGGCTCGGGCCACAGGTCCGGGCGGCGATGGGTGAGGTAGGCGCACGCCATCACCGCCATGCCGGCGGGCACGTCCCACTCGCCCACCTTCATGGGCCGCTGCAGCACCCGGCCCACCGCGGGAGCGACGGGCACCAGCCGCAACGTCTCCTTCAACGTCGCGTCCAGGTACTCCAGGCGGTTCACCTTCTCGGGGGAGAGCGGCCCCGTTCCCGCCACCTGCCGCAGCTCCGCCCGGAGCTTCTCCTCCACCTCCGGGTGCTGGAGGACGAAGTGGAAGGCCCACGAGAGCGTGGTCGCGGTGGTCTCGTGTCCGGCCGCGAGCAGGGTAATGGCCTCGTCGCGCAGCTCCCGGTCGGACATGGGCTGGCCCTGCTCGTCACGGGCCTGCATGAGCAGGGACAGGACGTCCTCGCGCTTCTCGACCCCCTCGGCGCGCCGCCGGGCAATCTCCGCGAAGAGGTACGCGTCCACCTCCTGCATGAGGCGGCTGAGCTGGGTCCACGGCAGGGCGCGGCTCACGTTGGCCTTCCAGGGCCCGAGCTGAATCGGGTCCCTCCCCACCGCGAGCAGCTTGAGCATCCGCTCCGCCGGGAGCAGGGCGCTCATGTACAGCACGGCATTGTGCGAGCCCATGTTGAGCATCCGCGCGAACAGCTCGTGGAAGTGCTCGAACGTCTCGCCCTCGGCGAGGCCGAAGACGGTCTTGAGGATGATGTCCAGGGTGATGTCCTGGAACACCTCGTGGAGGGTGAAGGCCCTGCCCCGCGGCCACTGGTCGATGGAGCGGCTGGCGGACTCGCGCATGGACAGCCCGTAGGACAGCATCCGCTCGCCGTGGAAGGGCGGCGTCATCATCCGCCGCTCGCGGATGTGCTCCTGGTCATCGAGCAGCAGCAGCGAGTTCTTCCCCACCACGGATTCCAGCACCCGGTTCACCGGCCCCACGTAGAGGTCCTCCGGCTTGCCCGTGAAGAGCTGGCGCACCATCTCCACGTCGCGGGTGAAGAGGAACGGCGGGGTGTTGGGGAACTGCATCACGAAGCTGTCGCCGTAGCGTTGGACCGACTCCTCCATGAACCGCAGCGGATGGGCGACCCATTGGTGGAGCTGGAGGAAGTGCGGCAGCGGAATGCGAGGAGGCTGCATGGTTTGGGGCTCCGGAAAGAACGGGAGTCTACTGGAGTCATTCGAGGTGCTTCAGCAGCTCCTTCATGATCAGGAGCTGATCAGCCCGGACCTGCTCCTGATGGCCGGCGAAGTACGTCTGGAGGTGCACGAACCCAATCTGGTTCGTTCCGGCGACGAGACCGTGGATGACGGTAAACGGCATGGGCGCTCGCTTCCCCTCGGTTCCGATCACGCGGTACTTGATGAATGCGACGTCCCTGCCGTCCAGCTTCATGGAGTAGACGGCGATGTTGTCTTGGGGAGTGTGGCCGTCCTCCTCGAGGTAGTCGACGAGCTCCAGGGTCTTCCGGATGTCAGCGACCTCGTGCGCGACGATCTTCTCCAGGGTATCCGAGGGCTTCTTGGGGGTGACCTGCACCGCGAGGCTCGCCTCTCTTTCATTGTTCAAATGAAACGGCGGGGGGGACTTGTAGGCGCTCTGGAAGAAACAGACCGCCTGATCGCAAATCCTCTGCCACTTGCTGTTGTATTCGAGCCTGGAAACGGCGTCCGTGATCTGAACGATATTGTCCACGTGGCATGAGCCCGCATGACCCCCCTCGCAGGCCTCAGCGAACAACCTCGCGGCGTGGCCATCGTCCTTTTTCACTCCGACGCCCTGCGTGTACATCACGCCCGCGGCATGGCAGCACGGGGCATTGCCTCCCTTACAGCCTCTCTCGAACAGCAAGACCGCGCGCTCCTCGTCCTCGGGGCTCACCTCCCGCCCGTTGATATAGGACATCGCAACAGGTCCGCAGCTCTCCGCGTAGCCGCCCAGACAGGCCTGCTCATGGAGGATCCTGGCGCGGTTGAGATTCTGCACCACCCCAAGCCCATCCGCAGCGCAGAGCGCCAGTCCATGACAGGATTGGGCATCACCCCCCGTGCAGCCTTTTTCGAACAACGCGGCGCCGCGAGCCTCGTCCTTCGTGACACCAGCGCCTTGCATATACAGCCCACCGAGAGAGCCGCAAGCGGCCGGCACTCCGTTGGCGCAGGACTTCTCGAGGGCCGCTGGCGTGGAGGGAGCGGCTGGCGTGGAGGGGACAGCTGGCGCAGGCGTCGTCCGGACGATCGAAGCCTGGGGACTCACGGTGGCGCATCCGCTCCACGCGGCCGCGAGGACGCAGAAGCCCGTTGAAAACAGGAGTGAAACATTCATCGATTTCGGCATGGATTGCTCTTTCGCGGTGTTCGAACCCGCGCCCCCCCGGATGCTGAGCGCGCGCGCAATATAGCGCACGAAGCCGCTGAGTCTCCCTCGGCCCGCGTCGCGCTACGTGGGGCTGATGCCGGGATGAGGTTGTTGAGGGAGACGGCATCACACCCGTGCCAGTCCTCCGCTCTCCTGTCAGCCCACGAGGCCGCGCTTCCAAACGAGGGCCGAGTGCCATGGCCCATACAGCGCCCCATCCTGAAGGAAGATCGCCTCAGGAATGAAAGTCATGGCAGATACGCCTCGAGCCTTCTTACGGGCCCTGTACTCGATGACACTGGATTCCATGGCACCGGGCGCGTGAAGGACGCCCACCCGGTGGGGTTGAGCGGGCTGCGGGAGAAGCGCGACCTCAGAAGTCCTCGGGCTTGGGGCCCTCGTAGGTGACGGCGAAGGGATCAAACTTCTCGTCCTTCCGTTTCTTCTGCTCGCGCGGGACGGACACGTAGGGCTCGATCTTCACCCGCAGACCGAACACCTTCGGGTTCTGCTTCGTCTCTTCCCGCTTCTGCCCAAACTGCTCGGTCTTGTTCGAGTCGCTCATGGCCCACCCATTCTAGCTCAATACGGCAGGGTGGCGGGGGGCGTCAGAGTGGATCGCGTGCGGGAGGTACCTTCCTGCACGTTCCTCTCCCCCGCCGGGCTCGCGTACCCTGCGGATTCCGTTCCTTGCCGGAGAGCACGTGAGTCCTGTTGCCGAGTTGGTGCGCACCCAGGTGGACCTGGGTGGGTTGATGCGGGTACTGGCCAACAACATGTACTCCACCCCCGAGGTGGTGGTCCGTGAGCTCGTGCAGAACGCGCACGACAGCTGCACGCGCCGGCGCCTCGAGGACACGTCCGCCCCGGAGGCCCGCATCCTCGTGGTGCCGGATGCGGCCGCGGGCACGCTGTCCATCGTGGACAACGGGGCGGGGCTCACCCGCGAGGAGATCGACCGCTACCTGGCCACCGTGGGCGCGGGCTACACCGGGCGCCTGCGCGCCGCGGGCTCGGACGCGGGGCTCATCGGCCAGTTCGGCATCGGCTTCCTCTCCGCCTACGTCGTCAGCACGCGGGTGGACCTCTACACCACCTCCTTCCAGACGCCGCGGGAGGCGTGGCACTTCTCCAGCGCCGGGGGCGAGCGCTACACCGTGGCCCCGCACACCGCGCAGGACGTCGGCACGCGCGTGGTGCTCCAGCTCTCCGAGCGCTTCCGGCCCCTGTGTGACGCGCCCACCCTGGAGGCCCTGCTGCAGCGCTACTGCTGCCTGCTGCCCATGGCCATCCACGTGAGCGGCCCGGAGCGGCCCGCCATCAACCGCCCCCCGCCGCCGTGGCGCGAGACGGAGGCACACTCGCCCCTGCGCCGCCGCTCGCTCGAGCGTGCCTTCGCCGCGCGCTTCGAGCGGCGCTTCGAGCCGCTGTGCACCCTACCCGTCACTCCGGGCGCCACCCCGGGCAACGGAGGCAGTGCGAGCGGCCTGCTCTGGCTGCAGGACGGTGCCACGTACGGCACCTCCGACAACCGCAACCTCTCCGTCTTCGTGCGCGGCATGCTGGTGAGCCGTGACGCGCGCGAGTTGCTCCCGGAGTGGGCCGGCTTCGTGGGGGGCGTGCTCGAAGCGGACGCGCTCACCCCCACGGCGAGCCGCGAGGACGTCCAGCGCGACGCGGCCTTCGACGTGACGGCGGAGCAGGTGCGCGAGTGCCTCATCGACGGGCTGTCGCGGCTGGCCCGCGAGGACGAGCCCACCTGGCGGCTGCTGCTGCAGCGGCACAACGAGGCCCTGCTCGGGGCGGCCCTGTGCGACGAGCGGCTCTTCACCCTGCTGGCGGACGCGCTCAAGGTGCCCACCACCGAGGGAGACCTCACCCTGCCCGCCGTGCGCCGGCGCAGCGGGGGACGGCTGCACGCCTCCACCGGAGAGAGCGGAGGGCCCGAGGAGGTGCTCTGCCGCGCGCTCGGCGTTCCGGTGGTGGACTCGGGCCGCTACGCCGCGCTGCCCTTCACCCGGAGGTGGGCCGAGCGGCAGGGGCTGCCCGTGCTGCAGCTCGGCACGCGCGAAGGCAACGCGGCCCTCTTCCCCCGCGTGCAGCTGGAGCCCGCGCAGGAGGAGCGGCTGCGCGTCCTCTTCGCGCAGGACGGCGTGGAGCTGGTGCCGAGCCGATTCTCCCCGCCCGCCCTGCCGCTGGTGCTGGTGCCGGACCGCGAGGCCGAGCTGAAGGCGAAGCTCGAGGCGGACGCGACCGCCAAGCGCATCGGGGCCGCGGTGCTGTCACTGGCGCGCGGCTTCACCGCCACCATCACCTCCCGTGCCCAGGCGCGCCTCTACCTCAACGTGGACGCCCCCACGCTGCAGGCGCTGCTCGCGGCCCCCGAGGACCGGGCACGCTCCGCCGCGCGGCTGCTCTCGGGCCTGTGCACGCTCCTCTCCCACCGCGACGAGCGCGCCGGAGCGCCGAGCGTGGCCTCCGCCCTGGAGGGCATCTCCGCGGCCCTGTGCGCGCTGCTCCCGCCCTCCGCCTGATCTCTCCCCTCTCCCCAAGGACACACGCCCGTCATGGACATCTGGAAGTGGGTGAACGAAGCCGAAGCCGAAGCACGCCGCACGGGGAACGCCCGCCTCGCCGAGCTCATCGATCGGCTGCCCACCATCGTCACGGAGGAGGCACACGCGCAGGCGGACGCCCTCTTCCCCGAGGCACTCGCGCTCGCCCGCCAGGCGAAGAGCCCGTGGCTGGAGGTCTTCTTCCGGCACTGGAACCTGCAGAGCCGCATCTTCCACCGCTCCGAGCCAGGGGAGTGGCTCTCCGAGTCCATCTCGCTCCTGGAGTTCGCCCACCGCGAGGAGACGCGCGAGTGTCCCCAGAGCGTCTGCGTCACCCAGGACGTGGCCGGCTGCTACGGGCGCGCGGACGGCCCGGGCTGGGCGTCCGAGCGCAAGGCCGTCGTCCTCGAGACGCTCGCGCGCATCGACGCCACCTGGCCGTGCTTCACGTGCCTGTCCACCGAGTACTTCCTCGGCTTGATGGACGAGGAGCGCCCCGAGGAGGCGCTCGCGTGGCTCGAGAAGCAGGACTCCGCCCTGGTGGCCGCTGGCCAGGCGCACAAGCGCAAGTACCTTCTGGGCGAGCGCGCCGACGTGCTCCTCGCGCTGGACCGGTTGTCGGAAGCGCTCGCGGCGGCGGAGGAGATGGAGGAGACCACCACGTCGGAGCACACCCGGACGGAGGCGCGCATCCTGCGGGCGCGGGTGCTCGCGCGCATGGGACACACCTCCGAGGCCCTCGAGGCCCTGCCCGCCCTGTCCGTGGTGCGCCCCACGCCCGGCCACTATGTCTATTGGGCGGACGCCCTCGTGCAGTTGGTGAAGGCCGGCGCCATCCCCAATGATGTGAACCTGGAGCGCACGCTGCTGGAGTTCGCCGAGCGGCTCGCGAGCACGGGGTCCATCCGCCGGGCGTTCCGCATCGAGGTGCAGCGTGCCGAGGCCGCGCTGGAGCGAGGTCAGCCGCGCTCCGCCCTGCACGCGTGCGCGAGGCTCGAGGCGCTCCTGCCCCGGCTGCGCAAGCCCCTGGGCGCGGACGAGGCACTGCGCCGGCTGCGCACGCGGGCGGAGACCTTCACGTCCGCGCATCCACCCGCGCTGCCGGAGTCGGCCGCGGCGCTGCTCGAGAAGGCGGAGGAGGGCCCCGAGGACGTGCTCCTGCTGCTCGACGCGGCGAGGACGCGCTGGCCCGGGGAGCGGGCGACGCTCGTGCGCGCCCAGGCGAAGGCGCTGGAGCGGCTGGGCCGCGGCGAGGAGGCCGAGGTGGCGCTGCGCGGGCTGCTGCACGCGGACGCGCACCCCACCCCCGAAGTCGTGCACGAGCTCGGCATGAACCTGCTCGAGCGGCGGCGCTTCACGGAGCTGCACGCCCTCGCCGACTCGGTGCTGGCCGCGTCCGGCGACACGCCCCTGCGGGTGGAGGCGTACCGGCTGCGGGCCCGGACCGCGCTCGAGTCGGGAGAGAAGGCCGCGGCCAAGGCCCCGATGCGCGCGATGCTGGAGCTCGACCCGGAGCTGCGCGGGACCACCCTGATGCTCGCGGCGCTGGAGCGCGACACGGGCGAGCGGGAGCAGGCCCTGGCGCGGCTGGACGCCGCCGTGGCCCGCTGGCCGGAGCCGGGGCCGCACGACTGGGACCGGATGATCGTGGCCACCCTGCTCGGGCGCTGGGACGTGGTGCGCGCGTCCGCCGCACGGCTCGGGTTCAAGCTGTCCGCGGACTCCGGCCCGGTGGAGGAGGAGTGGGAGGCGTGCCGGCTGCGCTACACCGAGCCGGATGGCACCACCACGGAAGTGTGGGCGCGGCGCACCGGCCCCGTCACCGCACGCGTGGTCTCCATCGGCATGCCCGGTGCCGCCCAGCACGTGGGGGACGCCGTGCTGTTCGACGCCTCGCCGCTCAACGAGGGCCCCGCCGAGGGACAGGAGGAGGAGCACTCCTGGCTGTACCCCGTCGTGGAGGTGCTCCGGCCGGGCAGGTACAGCGTCTTCGCGCTCGACGGCGTGGGCCCGGGGGATGAGGCCATCGAGCGGATGTACGAGACGCTGGGAGCGTGCGGGGCGCGCCTGTCGGTGCGCACCTCGGACACGTACCGGCTGATGACTCCGGAGGGCGAGGAGGTGCCCGGGTTCTACGCGCTGCTGGCCGTGCCGCCGGAGTTGGAGCTGGGTGAAGTGGAGGCGGGCCTGCGCCGGTGTGCGGAGGGGCTGCCGCATCCGCTGCTGTGGCCCACCCTGCTGGAGAAGCTGGGGCGGGAGCAGGACGCGCAGGCGCAGCGCGCGGTGGCGGAGCAGTGGGAGATCTCGCTGTGATGCGCACGCAGCGTGGCTTCTCGCTTTCTCGCTCCGTGCACATGACGCTGTGCAGCACTCTGCACTAACGCTCCTGTCGCCACTGCTCTATAGGGGCGCGCGCAGTTCGAGCGCT
This sequence comes from Archangium gephyra, assembly GCF_042230915.1. Classification (GTDB taxonomy): domain Bacteria; phylum Myxococcota; class Myxococcia; order Myxococcales; family Myxococcaceae; genus Archangium; species Archangium gephyra_B. The sequence goes on from NZ_CP102578.1 coordinate 8,425,558, forward strand.
TTCCCCTTCGAGACAAGGAGCACCACGTCATGAAAAGCGTCTGCAAGCTGGTTGTGGCAACGGGTCTGGTGGCACTGGTGGGTTGTGGCGAGGGTCCTCAAGGGCCCCAGGGAGAGGCGGGCGCCCAGGGACCGGCCGGGACCTCCCCTGTCACGGACGTGCAGACCGTCCGCTTCGCTGGGAACATCCCCCTCGAGGGCTCCGAGGAGCTGCGAATCCTCTTCGGCTCCACCACGGACTACCGCATCACCGTCACCGAGCGGAGCTGGGTCCTCCTGGACGCGAGCATGGGGTTCAGGAAGCTCGCCGGCACTGTCGGCGTGGCCTGCAAGATCGAGCTGCTCGCGGACGACGGGGTCACCCCGGTGAGCATCGACACCCACGAGGCGAGCCTCTTCATGATGAACGAGGAGGCCACGTCAGGTGAGGTGGACATGCGGACCGACGGGACGCTCAGCCTCCACGCCTCGGCGGACCTGCAGCCTGGCCGCTACGTGCCGGTGGCTCGCTGCTCCATCCTGCCTGGCACCACGGACAAGCTGGGCATGAGCGAGTCCTGGCTGCGCGTCTGGATGTCCAGCCGGTAGTCCTGGCGCGGTCCGTATCGGCACTGGCGCGGAGGCCGTCCTACCCTCCGAGCCGGTGCTCGATGCGGATCAGCCGGACACCCCGAGGCGTGTGCATCAGCGTGTCCCACCAGTTCGCGCCCTCATACCAGTAGCGGATCTGCACGCCGGCCACCCGCTTCTCCCGGAGCGCCTGCTCGGCCTCGGCGAGCGGGACGGACTTCTCGGAGGCCATCAACGCGGCGCCTCCCTTGAGCAGCACCTCGTCCACCACGGCACAGCGTTGGATGTCACGGAACAGCTGCGCCAGGGTCTCGGGTTCGAGGAGCGCGTCCTGCAATTGAGGAAGCGCGGCGTTCTCGACGGCAATGTTCGCGAGGCGGATACCTGTGGTCATGAGCCTGGGGCCTGCTGGCGGGGAGGAAGGAGCTCGAAGGCGTTGAGCAGAGCCGGGCACACCTGGACGCAGAGGCCGCAGCCGTTGCACCGCGACTCCACGACGCGCGGACGGCCCGACTCGACGGCGATGGCGCCCTCGACGGGGCAGCGCTCGGAGCAGGTGCTGCAGAACGAGCCCTGCCACGCGAGACAGAGTTGCGGACGCACCCGCACGGTCATGAGCCCCTCGCGCGGGGAGACCACCGGAGGGCCACCGGCCGCCTCGCCTGAGCGCGCACGCGACGCATAGAACGCCTCGAGCGAGAAGCCGGGCTCGGAGGCAACGGGAGCGGGAGCGGGAGCGGGCTGCACGGGCGGCCTGGGTTTCTCCTCGCGCCGGAGAAGCCCGAGGAACGCACGGCGGCTGAGGGTGACCTGGGAGCTCACGGCCGTGCCTCCCTGGCCAGACCGGCCCCCCCTGCCCCACCGGCGCGCTGGTCGAGCCGCGCCGAGGATCCATGGCACTGCTGGCAATTCAGCCGCTCCGGGTGCGAGGTGCGCAGCCCGGGGAGAGCCCGGGGCCCGTGGCAGCTCGTGCAGTCGTCCCGCATGAGCGTCGGGTGGGGCATGGTTGGAGGAGCCCCTGGCCAGGCCCGCTCGCCCTTTCCGGCCGAGGCCAGCCCGACGAAGCGGTTGCCCGGACCGTCCTTGTACTGGGCCAACGGGCGCGGCGAGTCCCCCACCACATGGCACTGCGTGCAGCTCTGGTACGGCGGATGGCTGATCTTCGGAGCCACCCTGTTGCCCAGCTTCATGCCCTCGCCGTGGCAGGCCAGACAGCCGGGGACCTCGCGCTGGTCGATCTCATGCGGAATGGTGGGCGGCGCCCCGTCATAGGCGCGGTGGCCCTGACGCTGTGCCACGGCCTGGGCGCGCTGCTCGGAAGTCGCCACGGGCAAGGGCTTCACCGGGAACGGCTCCTCCGACAGCGCCCCGATGGCGCCCTCGTACATGTGCGCGTTGGCCCCCCGCCGCTGCTCGCGCAGCTCGCTGTAGCCCGGAGCGCGCTCGGCCCGTTGCGCGTGAGGATCCGAGGCGACCGGACGCTCCGGCATCTCCGGCGCGCGGAGGCCGGCGAAGTAGCCCGTCGCCGCGAGTGCCACCGCCACGGCGGCGCCCACGTGCAGCCAGCGCGCCCCCAGGCCACCGACCTGTCCGCCCCCGGTGCTCATCCCTGCTTCTCCGCGACGAGCTCACGCCGGCGCACGCGCGCCGCGCATTTCTTGTAGTCCGGCTGCTTGGAGAACGGGTCATGCTCGTCGAGGGTGAGCCCGTTGATGAGCAGCCGCTCGTCGAAGAACGGGACGAAGAGCGAGCCCTCGGGCGGCTCACCGCGGCCGCCAATCCAGACGGGCAGATCCAACTTCCCGCGCCGCGTCTCGACCGTCACCTGGTCCCCGTTGCCCACCCCGAGCCGCCGCGCATCGGCGCGGTTCATCTCCACATAGGCCTGGGGCATGGCGCGCTGGAGCTGCGGAATCCGCATGGTCATCGTGCCCGAGTGCCAGTGCTCGATGACGCGGCCGGTGCACAACCAGAAGGGGAACTCGGTGTCGGGCGACTCGGGAGGCGGCTCGTAGGGGCTGAACCAGATCTGCGCCCGGTCGTCGTGCGTGGTCGAGTGGTAGAACTGGATGTCGCGCCCCTTCTTCACGTAGGGGTCATCGAAGCCGGCGAAGCGGAAGCGCGTCTCGCGCCAGTTGCCGTCCGGCTGCTGCACCACGGGCCAGCGCAGGCCGCGCGCCTTCACGTACTCCTGATAGGGCGCCAGGTCCTTGTGCTTGATGCGGGTCGTCTTCCGGTACTCCTCGAAGAGGTGCTCGTCGACGTTGACGTCGTAGTAATGCGCGAAGTCCCAGAGGGGCACGGGCTTGCCGTCCTTGCCCTTCACCTCGAAGAGGAAGCGGCCGTCCTTGTCCTTCATGCCCTCGAAGCCGAGCTCGAGGAGCCGGTGGGCCACGGCGATGAGCTGCCAGGCATCGTCACGGGCCTGGCCGGGAGGCTTCACCATCTTGAACCACTGCTGGGTGCGCCGCTCGGAGTTGCCCACCATGCCGTTCTTCTCCACCCACATCGCCGAGGGGAGGATGAGGTCCGCGATGCGCGCGGTGGCCGAGGGATAGACGTCCGAGACGATGAGGAACTTGTCGGCGAGCTTGCGGCTGGGGTCCACCAGCTTGTGCGTGTTGGGCAGGGTCTGCGCGGGGTTGGTGACCTGGACCCAGATGGTGTGGATGTCGCCGCCCTGCTCGGTGGGCGTGGAGAAGCGCTTCCACATCTCCAGCGTGTGGTAGCCGGGCTTGTCGTGGAGGCGGCCCTTGGGGACGTTCCAGATCTCCTCCATCTGGGCGCGGTGCTCGGCCTTGGCCACCACGCGGCCACCGGGGAGCGCATGGGCGAGCGTGCCCACCTCGCGCACGGTGCCGCACGCGGAGGGCTGGCCGGTGAGGCTGGTGGGAGCGTCGCCCGGCTTGCCGAAGTGCCCGCTGAGCAGGTGGAGCCCGTGGACGAGGTTGTTGATGGCCGTGCCCCGGGTGTGCTGGTTCATCCCCATGCACCACAGGCTGGTGATGCGCACGTCGCGCCGGCCGAACAGGTCCGCGAGCATCCGCAGGTCCTTCGCCGGGACGCCGGAGAGCTCCGCCACCTTCTCCGGGGTGTAGGGCTTCAGCAGCTCGCGGTACTCCTCGAAGGTGATGGCCTTGCCCTCGAGCGCGGCGGGCTCGCTGGGGGCGCGGAAGGCGCAGTTCGCCTCGACGAAGGCCTTGTCGTAGGTGCCGTTCTCCACCAGCAGGTGGGCGATGCCGCACGCGATGGCCAGGTCCGTGTTGGGCTTGAAGCGCAGCGAGTGGTCGCAGAACCCGCTGGTGCGCGTCTTGCGCGTGCCGATGTCGATGAGCGTCACCTTCTCCCCGCGCGAGCGGCGGTCGATGACGCGCGAGAAGAGGACGGGGTGCATCTCCGCGGGGTTGTTGCCCCACATGATGAGCACGTCGCAGGCGTCGAGATCGTCGTAGCAGCCGGCGGGCTCGTCCACGCCGTAGGTGGCGAGGAAGCCCGTCACCGCGGACGCCATGCACAGCCGCGCGTTGGCATCCAGCTGGTTGGAGCCCAGGCCACCCTTGACGAACTTCGAGGCGGCATAGCCCTCGGGGATGGTCCACTGGCCGCTGCCGTAGAGGCCGAAGCCCTTGGGGTCCTTCAGCACGCGGCGGGCAACGATGTCGATCGCCTCCTCCCAGCTGATGGGCACGTGCGTGTCGCCCTTCTTGAGGAGCGGCGTGGTGAGCCGGTCGCTCCCATAGAGGGCGAGCCCCACATGGTAGCCCTTCACGCACAGCAGGCCCTTGTTCACCGGCGCCTGCTGATCACCTGCGATGGCCACCACCTTGCCGTTCTGCACGCCCACCTGCACGTGACAGCCGGTGCCGCAGAAGCGGCAGGGCGCCTTGTTCCACTGCACACCCTGGCCACCGGGGGCAGCAGTGGGCGGAGTCGGGCCCGCCTTGTCCTGGCCATACGCGAGGCGGCTCGCGGCCAGCGTGGCCGCGGTCATGGCGGTGCTCTTGAGAAAGTCCCGGCGATCCATGGCTCAGCGCTCCTCCTCGGAGAAATCCACCATCACGACGTCCACGAAGCTCACTCCGGGGAGATCCCTCAGGGACTCGGCGAGCGCCTCGCCCTCGGGAAGACTGTGGGTCTCCGTCACCACGGGCAGCCAGCGCTCCTCCAGGGGAGGGCCCAGGGTGATGCGCGGATCGCGGGAGACTTCGCGAAGCACGCTCGCCCTCAGTTCGGGAGAGGCATCGAGGGTGAGCACCAGACTACTGATGGGCATACAGGCTCCGTCCATTCGGGCATGACCCCCAGGAGCAAGAGGCGGACCACCCCCGCGTACGGGAGGAGCCCGCGGGCGTGACGCAAAGCCTGCGTCCAAAGCAGCGTCCCTGATGCAGCTTTTTCGCGGGCAGGCGAGCGGGCCGCTCCACCTTTACGGCGGAGACAGAGGGACGGGCCGTGCTGGCACGGACGCTGCTTTGCGAAGACGTCCGTGGAGAGCCCTCTCGACAGATGGATGTACCCGGCCCTCGCCGCCGTGCTGCTCGCGCTCGGCGGGTGCGGGAAGGATCAGCCCGCCCGCTTCCAACCGCCCCCGGGGGCGCCCACCGGCAAGGAGACGCTCCACCAGCCGGCGAAGCTCACCTCCGTCGAGAGCGATCAGAAGGACGCGCTAGGCCGGCCGCTTCGCGTGTCGTGCGAGAGCTGCCACTCGCTGCGTGAAACGAAGCCCATGCCCTCGCGGCCCGAGGAGCTGAAGGAGTTCCACCAGGGCCTCCAGTTCCGCCATGGCGAGCTCGCCTGCACCTCGTGCCACCAGGCCAGCCAGCCGCGCTCGCTGCACCTGGCCACGGGCGAGCCGCTGCCGATGACGGAGGTGGTGACGCTGTGCGGGCAGTGCCACGGGTCGCAGTACCGCGACTTCAAGGCGGGGGCGCACGGCGGCATGACGGGCCACTGGGACCTGTCGCGGGGAGACCGCACGCGGAACAACTGCGTGAGCTGCCACGACCCGCACAGCCCGAAGTACGCGGGCGGGCATCCGGTGATGCCTCCGCGCCACCCGTCCGCCCAGGGCGAGACGGACACGAAGGAGCACCCAGACCATGAGTGACACCGTCTCCCGCCGCACCGTGATGAAGGGAGCTGGGGCCACGCTCGGGGCCGCTGCCTTCGCACACGCGATGGCACCGCTCACCGAGTGGACGCAGGACCTGAGCGTCAACGACTTCCTCCAGAAGCACTACAAGGAGCTGACGCGCGACGAGATGGCCCGGATCCTCGTCCACCTGAAGGCCGAGGCGAAACAGAAGTACGGCCGGGACGTGGACATCCAGGACCTGCCGCCGCAGGAGGGCGTGTCGTTCGGCTACGCGCTGAACCTGAGCGTGTGCATCGGCTGCCGCAAGTGCGCCGAGGCCTGCCACCAGGAGAACAACCACGACCGGCGCACGGGGAACTCGTACATCCGGGTGCTGGAGATGCAGCAGGGCAGCCTGGACCTGGAGCACGGCAACGCGAACTACGACCATCCGGTGCCGGCCGAGGGCAAGTTCTACATGCCGGTGCAATGCCACCAGTGCGACAACGCGCCGTGCGTGAAGGTGTGCCCGGTGCAGGCGACGTGGAAGGAGCCGGACGGCATCGTGGTGGTGGACTACAACTGGTGCATCGGCTGCCGGTACTGCGAGGCGGCGTGCCCCTACCACGCGCGGCGCTTCAACTGGACGAAGCCAGAGATTCCGCCCGAGGAGATCAACCCGGACCAGGGCTACCTCTCCAACCGCGTACGTCCGCAGGGCGTGGTGGAGAAATGCACCTTCTGCCTGCACCGCACGCGGGCGGGCCGGCTGCCGGCGTGCCTGGAGGCGTGCCCCACCGGGGCGCGGGTGTTCGGCAACCTGTTGGATCCAAAGAGCCCCATCCGCTGGGTGCTCGAGAACAAGCGCGTCTTCGTGCTCAAGGAAGAGCTCGGGACGCGGCCCCGCTTCTTCTACTTCTTCGACAAGTGAGCCATGGCCGCCACACGTCACCTGCTCGACTACCCGCGGTTCCTGGGACGGCTCCTCTGGATGAGCACGGACGGGAGCTGGCGCTTCTACACGTGGATGACGGTGCTCACCGCGATCACCCTGGTGGGTGCCAATGCCTGGGCGCACCAGCTGGCCGAGGGCATGGCCCTCACGGGGATGAGTGACCACGTCTCGTGGGGCCTGTACATCGCCAACTTCACCTTCGGGGTGGGACTGGCGGCGGGCGCGGTGATGATGGTCATCCCCGCGTACCTGTACCACGACCACGAGATGCACGATGTGACGCTGATCGGCGAGCTGCTGGCGATCGCGGCCATCTTCATGTGCCTGCTGTTCATCGTGGTGGACATGGGGCGTCCGGACCGCTTCTGGCACATCATGCCTGGGATTGGCCGGTTCAACTGGCCGGTGTCGATGCTCTCCTGGGACGTGGTGGTGCTCAATGGCTACCTGTTCATCAACCTGCACATCTGCGGCTACCTGCTCTACATGAGGTTCCTGGGCCGCAAGCCGCGCAAGCAGTGGTACCTGCCGTTCGTCTTCCTCTCCATCTTCTGGGCCATCAGCATCCACAGCGTGACGGCGTTCCTCTACAGCGGGCTCGGGGGGAGGCCGTTCTGGAACTCGGCCTTGCTGGCGCCCCGGTTCATCGCGTCGGCATTCGTCACCGGCCCGGCGTTCGTCATCGTGCTGCTGCAGGTCATCCGCCGCTTCACGGGGCTGCCCATCGGCGAGGGCCCGCTGCGCACGCTGACGGCGGTGATGCGGGTGACGGTGCTCCTCAACCTGTTCATGCTGGGCTCGGAGCTGTTCACCGCCTTCTACACGGGCGGCTCGCACGCCACGGCGGTGCGCTACCTGTTCTTCGGCTCGCACGGACACCACGCGCTGGTGCCGTGGATCTGGACGGCGGTGGCGCTCAACATCGCCTCGGCGGTGCTGGTGCATCTGCCGGCCACGCGGCGGAACGTTGGGCTGCTCAACCTGGCGTGCGCGCTGGCCTTCTCGGGCGTGTGGATTGAAAAGGGAATGGGACTCATCATCCCCGGCTTCGTCCCAAGCACCCTGCACGAGGTGGTGGAGTACGTGCCCACGCTCACCGAGTGGAAGATCACCGCGGGCATCTGGGCCTTCGGGCTGATGGTGCTGACAGTGGCGGTGAAGGTGGCGCTGCCGGTGCTGAGCGGGCAGATTGCCGCCTCGCACGCCGCACCCGGGAAGAGCGGGCACGGTGACGAGGCCACGGGGGCGAAGCAGGCCGCCTGAGTCAAGCCGGGACAGAAGCGCTCTCCCGAGAGAGGAGAGCGCTTCACCCCAGGCGAGAAGCCGCTACGGGGTGCCGCAAGCGTCGGTGGCGATGCCGACGCACACCGCGTCCCACGCGGAGCTGCAGCACATGTCATCAATGCCGCAGACGGTGCTCGCGCACGCACTGCACTGCGGATCGAGCCCCTCGCCTTCCTCGTACTCGCTGTGCGCGCACACGGGGGGCTGGTAGGTGATGGTCAGGTAGCCATGGCCCGTCTGGATGGCGGAGGTATTGAGCGGGTTGGCTCCACCATTGTACGAGCCGCCGCCGCCGCCAGACGCCATGGTCTGAGAGCCGCCGCCACCGCCGCTGTAGCCACCACCGCCACCGCCGGCAGCGCCCTGTTCGCCTGCGGCGCCACCACCGCCGAAGCCGCCCCAGCTCCCATAGCTACCGCTGTAGGAGGTGCCCCGGCCGCCGTACCAACGCTGTCCACCACCGGCGTAGGTCGGGCTCGAGCCGCTGCTGCCTCCGGAGAGCCAGCCCGTCCCGCCACCCGCGCTGTAGTAGAAGCTGCCGCCGTACGCCGAGCCTCCCGCGCCGTTGGTGCCTCCCGGAGCCGCGCCATTGAGGCCATTCTGCGCGGTGGTGGCACCACTGCCAGCGCCGCCGCCACCGCCTCCCGCCACGAGCAGCGGCAGGGAGGGCAGCGTGGTGCAGTTGGAGCCGACGAACGCGAACGTCCCACCGCCACCCGCGCCGCCATCGTAACTGCCTCGCGGGCCCTGGGGACGCGAGCCGACCACGATCTGCACGACCTGTCCCTGGGTGAGCGAGAACTCTCCGCGCATCCTGGCGCCCAGCCCGCCGCTCCCACCGAAGTTGCTGGCGCCGCCCTGCGCGCCCGCCGCCTCGAGGACGTAGGTGCCGGTAATGGGAACGGTGTAGTTCTGGCAGCTCCCCACCCCGTTGAAGGTCGCGCTCGAGGGAGCACCGTCCCAGGAGACGGCGGGCTGCGCGTCGCTGATCCACGCATACCCGTCGCCCGCGTTGGCGGCGGCCAGGTTGATGGGAACCCGGCCGCTGTTGTACGAGCCGCCACCGCCGCCGCCATTCTCATAGTTGCCTTGCGAGCCGCCGCCACCGCCGCTGTAGCCACCGCCGCCGCCGCCGCAGGTGTTACACAGGCCGCCGCCGCCACCACCGCCAAATCCACCCGTGCTGCCGCGGTTACCGCTGTAGTAGGCCCCTGCCCCGCCCGCCCAGCGCTGGCCCCCGCCGACGGAGGTCGGGCTCGAGCCGTTACCGCCCGTGGAGACCCAGCCCGTCCCGCCACCGGCACCGTACGTCCAGTCCCCCACTCCGCCCTGCCCGCCATTGCCATTGAGGCCACCGGCGCCGGAGCTGTTGACGCCGTCACGCCAGGCCGAGCCCCCGAGCCCGTTGCCGCCACCGCCGCCACCGGCCACGAGCATCGGCGTCGCGGGCAGCGTCGTCGGCGAGGCGCTCTTGTAGATGAAGGTCCCTCCGCCACCGCCGCCTCCGTCGTACTGGCCCGCCGTGCCGGCGGGACGCTTCCCCACCACGACCTGCAGGACGGAACCCGACGTGAGGTAGAACTGGCCCTTCACCTTGGCGCCCAGCCCTCCGCTGCTCCCATACACACTGGCGCCGCCCTGCGCTCCGGCGACCTCGATGGTGTAGTACCCGGTGGCGGGCACCGTGAAGGACTGCACCGCGCCCGTGCCAGTCAGCGTGGTGTCCGCGACGGCCTCGGAGCTGAAGGACAAGGCCAACAGCATGCCCACGCCACACCCCGTCAGGGACCACCCAGTGGCGTGGGACGAGCTTCGCTTCGAGACTCTCATGCTGCTCTCCTTGGACCAGGAACGCTGGTTCATCAGTACCGCTGGTGAAACGCGGCGATAAACCTAGTGCATTTTCCTGCTCAAGGTCGGCTTTTCGTGACAAATCCCAAGAAACTGGAGAAGCTGAAACCGAGGACCGGGACGCCAGGGGCCTCCGGTGCCTACGTCTTCAACCAGACCCGCAGGGGGCCGATGGGCTCGAAGCCCAGGTCACACCACGCGGCCAGCTCGTCACCGCGCTCGTAGCCCACGAGTGGCAAGCCCGGGAACACGGCCAGGAGTTGCCCGAGCAGCTCCGCGCGCAGCGTTCCGGCCTCCGCCGCCGTGAAGAACGTGTTCGACAGACTCACGACGCCCGCGGCCCGGTATGCGATGGCGCCAGCAACGAGGGTGTCCTCGTGGTACGCGGCGAGGAACACCGTGCCCGCGTCCTCGAGCAGGCCAGGACGGAACACGGCATGCGCTGGCTCCGGCCCGGCACTCCCGGACTGGCCACTCCAGGCCGCCTCCCACGCGGACAATGCGGCCGTGTCGCGGACCTGGACCCATCGCGCGCCACCGGGACGAGCCGGGGCCAGCCGCTCGGGAGCGAGGTGGATCCACTGTGCGGAGAACAGCTCCGCGAAGCCCAGTGGTGCGAGGTCGAGCGTCGCGAAGCTGTCCTTGATCGCCCAGCGCCCCGGCAGGCCGAGCGCGGAGAGCGCTTCTATCTGTCGAGCCGCTCCCTCCGGCGTGAGGGTGACGGCGTTGGGGTAGAAGCGTGGCACCTCGGCGCGGTTCAACCACAGCGCGCTCGAGAATTCGCCCGGACGCCCCTGGGCCCGGCACACCGCATCGCACCAGGCGGCGTTGTTGAAGGCCGCGGCGGTCACCCTGTCTCGATTCATGAAGCGAATATAGGCAACCCACCGGGTGCTCCAAGCCGCCGGAGCCCGTGCCTGGCGGGGGGCTCCCCAGGGGCCCATCCCACGCGATAGGGTCCGGCTTCTCTCCCGCCCTCCGCCCGCCATGCGCTCGACCCTGACCCTCCCCGGCTTCCTCCGCGTCTACGCGCTGCCCGCCCTCTGGCTCTTCGCGCTCCCGCTCTTCGCCCTGTGGTTCGCCGGGCACGCCACCGGCCGGTTCGACCGGGAGGTGCTCGCCACCGTCGAGAGCCAGATCACGCAGGACGCCAGTCTCGACGAGGCGCGGCGGCAGGAGCTGCTGGAGTTCTTCCGCACCGTCCCGGCCTCGGCGGCCTGCCTCTCCACGGGCGAGGAGCTGGCCGGGTTGCGCGACAGCCTCGGCGAGGGGTGCTCGGACGTGCGGCAGTTCGAGTGGATCGGCCTGGTGGCGCTCGGCTCGGCCCTGCTGGGGCTCGTCTCCGCGGTGATCGCCCTGTCGTGCGCCCTGGCGGCGTTCGTCTCGCGGCCCTTCCAGTACGGCAGCTTCGTGGTGGGCTGGAACGTGCTCCGGGTCACCGGGGCCCTGCAGGCGCTCGCGCAGGGAGGCCTCGCCGTGTGGCTGTCCTATTGGATGACCGCGGTGTGGTTCCACAGCTACTACCCGAAGCTCATCCTCCTCGTCGGCATCCTGGCGGCCTTCGCCCTCTTCTCCGTGGTGGCCGCCATCTTCCGCCGCCCGCCCATGGACTTCGAGGTGGAGGCGGAGGTGCTCGAGCAGGCGCACGCGCCGGAGCTCTGGGCCCACGTGCGCCAGCTGTGCGAGAAGCTGCAGACGCCTCCGCCGGACCACATCCTCGCCGGCATCGACGCCAACTTCTTCGTCACCGAGAGCGAGGTGCGCGCCGGGGAGCGGACGCTCACCGGCCGGACGCTCTACGTCAGCCTGTCCCTGCTGCGCCTGCTGGAGCGGTCCGAGGCGGACGCGGTGCTGGCGCACGAGATGGGGCACCTGCTCGGAGGGGACACGGGTCACAGCAAGCGGCTCGCGCCCATGCTCGCGCACTTCGGGCACTACCTCGATGCGCTCCGCGCGGGCCTGCTCACACTGCCCATCTTCCACTTCATGCTGGCCTACCGCGGGCTGTTCGAGCTGTCGCTCGGGCGCAGCCGGCGCGCGAGTGAGCTCGCCGCGGACTGTCTCGCCGCGGCCATGACGTCGGGCCGGGACATCGCCCGCTCGCTCGTCAAGGTCGGTGCGTACGCGAGCTTCCGGGACCGCGTGGAGGCCGACCTCTTCGCCCGCAGCGAGCAGCAGCAGAGCGTGGCCATCGCGCAGCGGGTCGCGCTCGGCTTCGCGGATTACGCCAGCTCCGAGGCCGTGCACGGCGACCTGAATGGCGCCGTGACGCCGCACCCGTTCGACTCGCACCCTCCGCTCGCCGCGCGCCTGGACAACGTGGGAGAGACGCTCGCGCCAGCCGACGTGGCGCGGGTGCTGCTCGAGCCCACCACCACCTCGTGGACGAGCGCCATCCTGGAGGCGGAGCTCATCGAGGCGCGGCTGTGGGGCGCGTACGAGGCGCGCTTCGCCAAGGCGCACGACCTGGCGCTCGCCTACCGCTACGTGCCGTCCACCGAGGCGGAGCGGCAGCATGTGGAGAAGTACTTCCCGCCCCTCACCTTCGCGGGCAAGGAGGGCGGGCCGGAGGTCCACCTGGACTTCGCGCAGGTGAGCTGCTCGGAGTGGGACGAGCCCGTCCGTTTCGAGCAGGTGAAGTCCGCCACCACCGAGGACCGCATGTTCAAGAAGTACCTGGACCTGCAGCTCGAGGGAGGTGGCCTGTTCAAGGGCAAGCGCTCCATCTGCCTGAGCAAGCTGCAGGACGGGGACGGGCTGCTCCAGGCGTTCGGGAACTACCTCGGACGCCACAGGGCCATGGAGGAGCACCGCAAGAGCGCACGGCAGGCGGCGTGAGCGGGTGTCACCGGGAGGGGGCCGGTGACGCCACCAGCAGTTGCGCGAGCAGGTCGCTCTTCTGTCCCTCGGGGATGAGCGTCACGTTCGCGCCGCCCTCCTGGATGCGCTGCAGCTCCAGCACCTCGAACATCGCCGCCGAGACGGCCGGATCCTCGGAGATGCGCTGCAGCGCCGCGCCCACGATTCGAGGGCGCAGGGCTCCGGCCTTGGCGAACTCGATGGCGGCCTGACGCTCGGCGGTGCTGGTGATGATGCTCACCTGGTTGACGCCGTCCTGGCGGATGGCCGAGGTCACCTGCCGCAGCCGGTTCACCACCTTCTCCTCGATCTGGCGGATCATCCCCACGTCGCGGAAGTGCACCTTGCGGATGTAGACCGAGCCGAGCTGGTAGCCGTAGGCGTGCGACATGGGGGAGACCTCGGCGCGCACCGTGCGGCTCATCGCGTGGCGGCTCTCCATCATGGTGGCGAGCTTCATGTTGGACAGGCAGCGCACGGTGGCGTTGCTCACGTTGGCGGCCAGCGAGCCGCGCGGATCCGCGTTCTCGAACAGGTACTTGAGGGGATCCGAGATGAACATCTCGTACCAGATGCCAATCCCCATGGGCGCGCCCTCCTCGGAGTTCACCGCCTGGCTGCGCAGGTACTGCTGGTCCAGGCGCAGGTCGAGCACGTGGCAGCGGCCCACCCAGTTCACCAGGAGCGCCTTCCACCCGAGCCGGGGCCAGAGCAGGTGCAGCCCGGGCTCGTCCAGCACGGCCACCACCTTGCCGAGCATCACGTAGACGCGGCACGTGCGCTCCTCCACGGTGACGTAGAGGCCGAACATCCGGCACAGGCCCAGGAAGAGGGGCACGCCCACCGCCATGCCGAGGAAACCCAGGACGGCGCCGACGAGGAACCCCATCATGACTTCACCCCCAGCACCACGCGGTTGGCCTTCGAGAAGAGCCCGAGGCGGATGTTGCGCAGGTAGGACTCCAGCGCGCCGGGGCCGCTCTGGTGGAGCAGGGTGAGCTGCGCGGCCAGGGCGTTCAAGGGCTCCACCTCGGCCAGGGACTTGAGGGTCTCGATCTCCACGGCCCGGCGCGACTGGACGATCTTCTGGTCCGCCGCCGCCTGCGCGAGGCTGATGTCGGAGGAGACATGGTTGTGCGCGGTGTTGATGGCAGCGAGCGCCGACTCCACCTCCGCCGGTGGATCGATGCCCGTGATGAGCGTGGCATCCAGGGCGATGCCGTAGCGCGACAGGCTGCCGCGGCACTCGCGCTCCATGTGCTCGTTGAGGTCTCGCAGGTTCTTGCGCAGATCGTTGATGGAGACACCGGAGACGGCCGTGGCCTCGACGGCCTGCAGGGTGCCCTCGACGACGGGCGCGGGAGGCGCCTCGAAGCTGGCGATGCGCTCGCGCAGGATGGAGATGAAGTAGCCCATCACGTGCGCGATGGGGTTCTTCACCGCGAAGAGGTACGCATACAGGTTCTGCTCGGAGACGCGATAGCGCAGCTGCCCGGTGAGCCCGGTGTTGAGCTGGTCCTTGGTGACGGCCTCGAGCACCTGGCCCCCCTGGTTGGCGGTGGGGGACTCGGGGTCATGGGCCATGCTGAGCGTCTGGATGGCCACGGAGACCTTGACCACCCGCTCCCAGGGCCATTTGAAGTAGGGGCCTCCGGGCTGGATGACCTCGAGCTGGGGGTAGACGTAGCGGTCCTCGTCCGTGCGCGCGAGCCCCTCGCTGACAGGCCCCCGTTTCGTGGTGGGCTCCCCGGGGAGCCGCGCCGCGCGCCCGAAGCGCACCTTCACCGCGCGCTCGCTCTGGTCCACGGTGAAGAAGCCGGTGAGCACGCAGCGCATCACGAACCAGCCCACGGCGCCAAAGACAATGCCGGTGCCCAGCCCCGCGGGCCCCAGCCCCAGCTCTTGCAGGAAGTCCATCGACCACTCCTCGGAAGGTGTCGCGGGAAGGTGTCGCGACCGAGCGGGCATCATCCGTGAAGCGTGGTCCCGCTGGACCCGCCCGCCCCGTGCCCCTGTTGCCGGGAGAACGGCCAGGCCCGGTTGGCGAGCCGCCCCCCAGGCCCGGCAGGCGTGCCTCCCTCGGACCGCTGCCTGCTCGCCCTCCTCCGGCCTGGCTGGCCGGAAGCCCTATTCCTCCTGAGGCCCACGAGCTAAAATGAGGATTGCCCGGCACACGGCCCGCCTTCGCGGACCCCGGCCTGCTTGGATGCCAGCCCCTCGCGAGCACATGAAACGGGTGGAGGAGGTCAGCCCGGCCGCACCTTGGCTCTGTCCTCGGATGCGCGCCTGGAGCCCGCCGCGGCGCTCACCATGAAACTGCTCCTCGTCAGTCCACAAGCCGGGCACGCCGTGGGCCAGCTCCTCGCGGACTGGGGACACGAGGTACGCCACGCCCCGGCAGTCGAGCAGGTGGGGCCGCTGCTCCAGGGCGTGGAGGGGGTGCTGGTGGTGGGCGCCGGCCGCGCGGTGGCCGAGGACATGGCCCGGCTGAGCACCGCGGAGGTGCAGCCCCGGCCCTTCCTCCTGGCGCTGGTCCCCACCTCGGCCGAGCAGGTGCCCCTGGACGCGCTGCTGGCCGCGGCGGTGGATGACTTCCTGCTCATGCCCTTCGAGCCGGCCCAGCTCCAGACCCGGCTCGAGTGGCACGCCCGGCGCAGGAGGGCCGGGATGCAGACCGCCCTGGAGGCGCCCCTTTCGCGCGGCGTGCAGGACCGGCTCTCGGCCATCATCCAGACGCAGAGCGACATCGCCAACGCCGGGCTCGAGCTGGACAAGGTGATGTCGCTCATCGCCGAGCGCGCCATGCGGCTGTGCGGTGCATCCGGAACGGCGGTGGCCCTGGCCGACGGCGACGAGCTCGTCTACCAGGTGACGCACGGCAACTCGATGCCCCATCGCGGCTTCCGGCTGAAGCTCTCCCACAGCATCACGGGGATGAGCATCCTGCGCGGCGAGGTGCTCCACACCCGGGACACCGAGGACGATCCGCGGGTGAACGTGGCCGCCACGCGTGCCACCGGCATCCGCTCGATGATCATCGTCCCGCTGCACCGGGTCGGCAGCGCCGTGGGGGCCATCAACGTCAGCTACCCCGAGCCCAACGCCTACGATGATCTCGACGTCCGGACGCTCGAGATGATGGGCCGGCTGCTGGGCGCGGCGCTGAGCAACGCCGCCGAGTTCGAGGCCAAGCAGGCCCTGGTGGACAAGCTGGCCGCCACGCTCGCCGCGCTCCAGCAGAGCCAGGACTTGTTCCACTCCTTCATGAACCACAGCCCGGTGATGGCCTTCATGAAGGACGAGGAGGGCCGGCGCACCTGGGTGAACGAGCCCTACGCCCGCTTCTTCCACCGGGACGTGGAGTCGATACAGGGAGTGGATGACGCGGAGCTGCTGCCGCCGATGACGGCCGCGCGGCTGCGGCGGGAGGACCAGGCCGTGCTCGCCAGCGGGCAGCCGCTCCAGTCCGAGCAGGTCATCTCCTCTCCGGATGGCTCGCTGCACCACTGGCTCAACCACAAGTTCACGCTGAGGGATGCGAACGGCCGCCGGTTGCTCGGAGGCGTGTCCATCGACATCACCGCGCGCAAGCACGCCGAGAAGGCGCTGCGCCGCTCCGAGGAGAGCTTCCGCGCGCTCATCGAGGGGCTGCCGGAGGCCATCTTCGCGCACCGGGGGGGCAACCTGCTCTACATCAACCCGGCGGGCCTGGCCTTCCTGGATCAGCGCTCGGTGGAGGCGCTCGCTGGCAGGTCGCTGCTGGAGCTCATCCACCCGGATGACCGGGGCGAGGCGGCGAACGTGCTCGAGGGCTCGCTGGAGAAAGGCACCACCACCACGCGCGAGGTGCGCTTCCTCCGGGCGGGCGGCCAGCTGATGTCGGCGGAGCTGAGCGCGATGCGGCTGCTCTTCGATGGCGAGCCGGCCACGGTGGTGAGCGCGCGCAACATCACCGAGCGCAAGCAGATGCAGGCGCGCCTGCTGCTCGCCGACCGGCTGGCGAGCGTGGGCACCCTGGCCGCGGGCGTGGCGCATGAGATCAACAACCCGCTCGCCTTCGTTCTCTCCAACCTCGGCTTCCTGGAGGAGGAGTGCCAGCTGCTCCGGGACGAGCTGCCGCGGGAGCGGCTGGGCGAGATGGAGGACGTGCTGCGCGAGACAAAGCAGGGCGCGGAGCGGGTGCGGCACATCGTGCGGGACTTGCGGACGCTCTCGCGCGACGAGGGCGAGCAGCTCTCCGACGTGGACGTGCGCGGGGTGATCGAGTCGAGCCTGGGCCTGGTGCGCAATGAGCTGCGCCACCGCGCGCGGCTGGTGAAGGACTTCGAGCCGGTGCCGATGGTACGGGCGAGCGAGGGACGGCTGGGGCAGGTGCTGCTCAACCTGCTCATCAACGCCGCCCATGCCGTGCCCGATGGGAAGCCCGGGCAGAACGAGGTGCGCGTGCGGCTGCGTGCCATCGCCGGGCGGGTCGTCATCGAGGTGATGGACACGGGGTGCGGCATCGCGCCCGAGGTCCGCGACCGGATCTTCGATCCCTTCTTCACCACCAAGCCGGTGGGGATGGGGACGGGGCTGGGGCTCTCCATCTGCCACGGGATCGTCACGGGCATGGGGGGCGACATCACGGTGGAGAGCGAAGTGGGACGGGGCAGCACCTTCCGCATCACCCTGCCCATCCCCCAGGCGTCCTCGGGGAACTCCGAGCCGGAAGAAGAAGATGCGGTACCCGCGTGAGGACCAGTGGCCTCAGCGCAGGCCCGGCAGCCGGGCCTTGAGCGAGGGCAGCACCACCCGGTCGTCCATCATCCGCTGGTCGAACACGAAGCTCTCGGTGGGCTCCACCTGCCACCGGCCACCGTGCCGCTCGTTCAGCGCGAGGACGATCTCGTGGTAGTTCCACCGCTCGTTGGCGTCGAGCAGGTAGAGCCCCGGCTCGGCCCACGCGAGCGCCTGCAGCGCCCTCACGGTGTCATCCAGGAAGGAGCAGGCGGGAAACCACCGCGTGCTCGCTTCCACCCTGCCCCGCTCGCGCATCTGCGCCTCCAGCGAGGCCACCATGTTGTTGCCCGAGGGCCGGTCGTCGATCTGCCACCCCAGCCGCACCACGCGCGCCTCGGGGTTCTGCTCGAAGGCCCGCGCCTCCGCGCGCCGCTTCTCGTACCCGTAGCCCTCGGGGGCCTCCGGCTCCGAGTCCACCGTGAAGGGCCCGCGCGCGTGGTCCGAGAACACCATCGCCGTGCTGGAGAACACGAAGCGCACGCCCAGCTGGCGGGTGAGCCATGCCAGCTCGCTCGTCCACTCGTAGTTGATGAGCCACGACTCGTTGGCCCGGCCCGTGGGCCGCGACGCCGTGGCCAGGTGGAAGAGCACGTCCGGCGCCACCGAGCGCACGAAGCGCTCCATGGCCCAGTAGTCGTCCACCGGGATGCTGTCCCGGTCCCAGCAGGACACCTCGACGCCGTGGCGCCGCAGGTCCTCGCACAGCCGTGAGCCGACGGTGCCGTTGGCACCCGTGACGAGGGCCCTCATTGCGTCTTGCGCCCCTTGTGCGTGCGCGGGAGCGCGTGGTGGATGAGCTCCAGGTAGTCCACCGCCTGCACCGGCGGCGGCGGCGGCGGCGTGCCCAGCGCGGCCAGCCGCTTGGTGAATGCCGAGATGATGTCCGGCACCGGCCGCAGCGCCTGGATGAGCGCGTTGGGCCCCTCCAGCGCCTGCACCAGCCCCTCCGCCGCCTGCTGCAGCGGCAGGCCCCGGCGCAGCAAGTCCTGGAACGAGTTGGACAGGGTGATGATGTTGTGCCCCGCCGACTGCACCATCTCCACGGCGATCTTGATGACCTGCGGGGCCGTCAGGTGCCCGTCGGCCAGCAGCACCAGCGCGGCCTGGAAGTAGTTGAAGACGGGCACCACGCGCGGGCCGTAGTTGGCGAAGTGCGCCGGCGGCGTCAGCCGGTCCAGGTGGATGAAGATGCGCCGCACGGGGTCCGCCACCGGCGTCTTCTTCCACGCGGCGAGCACCCGCGCGGCCTCGTCCGGGTACACCGCGGCCGCCTCGAGAATCTGCTGCAGCACCCGCTCGTCCACGCGCCCGGCGATCATGTCCGCGTAGAGCGAGTAGATGAAGGCATCCGCCTCGGCGTCATCGCCGAAGAGCACCTCCTCGGCCTCCACGGGCGCGTTGGCGCGGCTCTCCAGGATGGCGGGCAGCTTGTAGCCCACCTGTCCGCGCAGGGCCCGGAAGCGCCCGCGCATCAGGTTGCCCACGTTGTCCTTGAGGATGAACTCGTCCCACACCACCCCGTCCAGCTTGAGCTTCTCCTCCAGCACCGAGCGCAGCTGCTTGGGGCTTCCCGAGACGATGCACAGCCGCGAGTCCCCGTTGGAGGCCAGCTCGCGGATGAGCGCGGACGCGCCCGGCACGGCCTGCTTCTCGTGGGCCTTCTGGAAGGCCGTGCGCAGCAAGTCCCGGAGCGAATCGAACTCCGTCTGCAGGTACGTCTTGTCCAGGTCCCAGCGGTAGATGCGCCGCGGGGGCCTGGGATCGATACGGTCCGGAAGGCTCACCGCGCCAGACCTTGCTGGATGGCCTTGCCCAGGTCATGGGCCACCGCCTTGGCGGCGACCTTTCCAGCGTTGGCGATGGCCCTCGCCTTGGAGCGGCCATGGGCCTTGATGAAGATGCGATCGAACCCGAGCACCGGTGCGCCCCCGTACTGTTCCCAGTCGGTGATGTCCTTGATGCGCTGGATGCCCCCGGACAGCATCGCCAGGCCGGCGCGCCAGCGCAGGCTCTCCTTGTAGGCGTACTGGGCCAGTTCCACCACCGTGTCGTGCACGCCCTCGAGCATCTTCAGGCACAC
This sequence comes from Archangium gephyra, assembly GCF_042230915.1. Lineage (GTDB taxonomy): Bacteria > Myxococcota > Myxococcia > Myxococcales > Myxococcaceae > Archangium > Archangium gephyra_B. Next base: position 8,445,012 of record NZ_CP102578.1, read on the forward strand.
GTTGCCCACGAAGCCGTCCGTCACCACCACGTCGGCGGTGCCCTTGGGGATGTCCACGCCCTCCACGTTCCCGATGAACTGCAGCCCCTTCATGGCCGAGAGTGCCGCGTGGGCCTCCACCACCTGGCGCGGGCCCTTGTTGGGCTCGGTGCCGTTGGAGAGCAGCGCCACCTTGGGATTCTCATTGCGCGAGATGATGCGCGCGTACGCCGCCCCCATCACCGCGAACGTCACCAGGTCCTCCGCGGTGGCCTCCACCGTGGCCCCCACGTCCAGGATGAGGGAGAAGGGGTCCGCCTTCTGCCCGTGCCTGTCGCGCGTGGGGTACACGGCCGCCAGCGCCGCGCGCCGCACGCCGGGCAGCAGCTGGAAGTGGCGGGCGCACGAGAGCACGCAGGCCCCCGTGTTGCCGGCGGACACGAGCGCATCCGCCTCGCCCTCGGCCACCAGCCGCGCCGCCACCGACACGGACGCGTCCGGCTTGCGCGCCAGCGCCTCGCCGGGCTTCTCGTCCATGCCCACGTGCTCGGAGGCATGCTGCACCGAGATGCGCTCGCCGCTGTGCTTGGTCTCGGCGAGCGCGTCATCAATGAGGGCTCTGTCCCCCACCAACAACGTGTGGATGTGTGGTGACTCCAACGAGAGCTGCGCGGCGCCCCTGACTACCTCCGCGGGGCCGTGGTCGCTCCCCATCACGTCGAACGCAATGGTGATGAGCTTGGTGGCCATGACGTCACCATCTTACACGTTCGTGGCAAACGGAAAGGGGCCGGATCCACTCGGATCCGACCCCTGGTGAAGAACGGTGCCGGCGGGCTCCCCCCCGAGGGAGGGAGTCACTGGCAGTCCGGGCTCAGTTGCTCTCGCTGGCCTGGATGGTCCGGTTGGCGGTGTCGCGCTGGATGCAGCCCTTCGTCATGGTGTACTGGAAGGTGCCCAGCTCGTCGCGCCAGTACTCGCCCTCGTACGGCCAGTACAGCTGGTCATCCGCCACTGCCACCGAGTACCTGTACTTCTTGACGACGGCCGTCTTGCCGCCGGCCTTGAGCTGCTCCTCCAGGAACTCCTTCTCCTTGGTGACGGTCTCGAACTTGATGCGCAGCCCGTTGGCCAGCAGCTGCTTGAGCGACACCAGCTCCGCCTCCAGCTTGCCCTTGGCCATGATGCCGGCCTTCTCGATGAGGCCGGTGCGCTGCACCTTGAGGCCCTCGAGCAGCTGCTTGGACAGCTCGGAGTAGCGGAAGGTGTCACCCTTCTCGCCGAAGGTGTCCATCTCCGTCTCCAGCTCGAGGATGGACTCGTTCGTCTTCTTCAGGTCCTGGTCCGTGAGGGCCAGCCGGAGGATGCGCTCGAGGATGACGTCCGTCTCGCCCTTCTCCAGCCCGTCCTTGTTCTTCTTCTGCACGTCGGAGAGCACGCCGTAGTACTCGCTGGCCTCCAGCTGCTTCTTGGTGATCAGCTCCAGCTGATCATGCACCGGCAGGTAGGTGCGCTCGAAGTCCTGGAGGATGAGGCTGGACTCGCGGTAGCGGCAGTTCTCGTAATAGATGACCGCCTTGAGGATCATCGCCTCCGGGAAGTACTCCTCGCGGAAGAAGGGCGAGGAGAGCGTAATCAGGTTGCCGAGCGCCTGCTCGTACTGGCCCACGCGGTAGTTGGCCCAGCTGGACTCGAACATGGACTCCAGCCACTGCGACGTGCCGCGCTCCACCTTGTTGAAATAGAAGAGGGCGTAGCGGTTCTGCTGCATGCCGTAGTGGGTACGGCCCAGCTGCATGAAGGCCAGCTCGCGCAGCTTCTGGTTGGCCGTGGCCTGCTCGGCGTCCAGGCCCGCGCCGGAGCGGGTGACGCGGATGATCTCCTTCATGGCCTCGATGGCGCCCACGGTGTTGATGTCCGTGCGCCGGGCGGCCGCGCTGGGGGCGCGGTTGCCGAAGCGGAAGAAGGTCAGGCCCTCGAGGTACTTGGCCCGCGGGTAGAAGACGTCCGTCTTGGGGATGAGCAGCGTGAGCCGCTTCACCTCGTTGAAGCTCTTGTCGGCGTCCTCGCCGCGGCCCACCTGGTCCAGGGCCTTGCCCCGCACGAAGTGGTAGCGGGCCAGCAGGTAGTGGAACTCGCTGCGGAAGCGCTCGGGGAACTCCTGGTTCGCGTAGCGGGCGATCTCATCCAGGATGACGGTCTCGTTCTTCGTCTTGCGGCTGATGAAGAAGAGCCACTCCAGGCTGGTGCGGAAGAACTTCGTCTCGGGACCGACGGCGAGGATCTTCGAGAACTCGCCCAGCGACGAGTGGTAGAGGCCCATGCGGTAGAGGGCCTTGGCCAGCACGTAGCGCGCCTCCAGGTGGAGGCCGGCGAGCTTGGCGTCCTGGAGCATCTCGAAGGAGCTCATCGCCGCCTTCTCGTACTCCTCGTTCTTGAAGAGCGAGATGGCCACGTCCAGGCGCTGGCGATCACCGCTCTTGCCGGACACGTCCACCGCGTCGAAGGACATGGTGGGCGCGGCCTTGGGCTGGCTGGGCGTCTCCGCCGTCAGGTCCAACCCCATGCCCTGGTTGGCGGAGGGAGCCGCCGTGGGAGCCGCGGGAGTGGACGCCGCCGAGCCCGTGTCGGCCGGGGTGGTGGTGGAGGTGTCGGCCGAGTCCGAGTCGGACTCGTCCTCGGCGGGCTGGGCGGCCGTGGGCTTCTTGCCGCCGCGCGGGGGCTTGCGGGTGGGCTTCTTCTTCTTCTTGGACGGCTGGGAGAGATCCAGGCCCTCGAAGCTCTGAGCGGGCGAGGGCGTCGCCCACGCCAGCGAGAGCCCGAGGGTGGCGAGGCAGAGGGGCCGGAGCAGACGTTTCATGACTCGGGATGGGCGGAGGGGAAGAAGAAGGACACGCCCAGCTCGAACAGGAGCTGGTTGCGCAGCGTGGTGGACGGGTTGAGGGCCTTCTCGACGTAGATGAGGTCGCGGAACTCGGTGCGCACCGTCACCCAGCGGTTGAGGAAGAAGCGCATGCCGACGCCGACGTTGCCGCCGCCGGTGAGCTCCGCCGTCTTGGCGGGCCCGCGATACTGCACCGCGGTGGCACCCGCCACGCCGTACAGGTCGAAGTGGAGGAACTGCTCGGCCAGCAGGGAGATCTTCCCGTAGATGGGAGCCCACTGCACGTCGACGCCACCCATCAGGGTCAGCTGCCCGGGAGCCTCGCCATCCAGCTCCTCATAGGAGGGCCTGCGGCAGCCACGGGTGGTGGTGGTCCCCTCGCCGGAGAAGGTGCAGATCTGCGCCGCGCTGGCCACCGTGTTGAGCGAGTAGCCGGCACGCAGGCTCAGGCCCAGCGTCTCCGTGGGGTGGTAGGTGAGCGTGCCGCCCAGGATGTACTTCGAGAAGAAGGCATCCTTGATGGAGAGCGTGGCCGAGGGGCTGAACTCGAAGCGGCCTTGCTTGAGGAAGAGGTGGCCGGAGACGGGACGGACGCGCTCGCGCAGGGGGCCGAGACGATCCTTGTCCACCTCGGACACGTCGCCGGCTTCCTGCTCGGAGGAGCCGGACGTGGACGGGGCGGGCTTCGCCGGGGCGGGCTTCGCCGGGGCGGCGGGCGCCTCGTCCTGGGCCAGGGCGGGCACGGGCGCCAGGCAGAGCGCGATCAGCAGACGGGTGGCGGTCTTCATTCGGACTCCCGACCGGTCGACTTCATCGGGAAGAAGAAGGAGATGCCGGCATTGAGGGTCATGAGGTTCTGGGTAGCGCCCTTGCTCGTGTTGAGGGGCTGGTCCACGTAGGACGTGTTGATGAGCGCCACGTTGACCGCGAGGTAGTCACGGGCCACGAAGCGCAGGCCCAGGCCGAGGTCCGCGGCGAAGCTGGGGCCACGGGGCACCCCGGTGGTCACCTCCACCTTGGACGTCGCGGTGTTCACCACGCCGAGGCCGCCCAGGAGGTAGGCATCGAAGTGGAGGATGTCGTTGAGGAAGGCCACCTTGCCGTAGAGCGGGCTCCACTCCACGTCGCCCATGGCCGACCACTGGGGCACCGAGTAGAAGATGCGGCTGTCGAAGGTGCGCTTGGCGATGCGCACGTCATCCTCGGGCAGCACCTGCATCATGGAGAAGCGCCCGGCCACCGCCAGCGTGTCCGCCAGGTAGTAGGCCCCGCGCACCGCGGCGCCCAGCTTGGTGTAGTACGGATCGTTCACCGACAAGGTGACGGAGGGCGCCACCTCGAAGCGGCCCTTCTTCAGGTACACCTTGCGCTGCACGCTCTTGACGCGGTCGTCGAGCGTGACGTCGCGCTCGGCCGGCGAGAGCGGCTCGGCCGGGGGCGGCTCCGCCACCGTGGAGGGCAGCGGCGGCGGCTCCTCCGTGGGCGTCTCCGCGCTGGCGTCGGTCTCTTCCTGGGGCTTTTGCTCACCGCTGCTCAGATCGAGTCCGAGCCCCGTGTCTTCCTGGTTCTGTGCAAGTGCCGATGCTGGCGCGATGCACAGCGCGAGCACGATGGCCTGGAGGCGATTCACTTCCGGGAGCTCCGTGTCATGGGGGCGTCCGCCCACCGATACACCTTCGAAATCGGAGGCTGAGGCACGGCGCATCCTATCCGTCACGCTCACAAGCCATCAACCTAACTCCGCTCGCCTGCTCCCTCTGTATGCGCGCGGGGGACGGTTCTGGCACCGCTTTGTGTATCCACCCGGTACAGTTGCAGGGGGAGTGTCCGGGGTTCTCGCAGAGGGAGCATCCGTGCGACCAAGGTACGGTTGGCAGGGGGAGGCACTGTGTTACGGTGGCCGCCCACATGAGTCTCATGAGGTGCACGTCGATGTCTTCGCGTCTGGCCCTGCTGGTGAGCGCCGTGCTGCTGTGCGGCGGGTGCAAGGTCAATTCCGATATCGGGAAGCGGTGCCTGCTGGTGAAGAAGAGCAAGGACCCCGCCAAGGAATCCGATCCCGTCCTGGCGACTGACCTGTCCTCGGGCCAGGACTTCATCTCCTTCGGCTCGCTGGATTGTGAGGACCTCGTCTGCGTGAAGGACGCGGACATGCCCCTCGAGACGGCCGACAACGGGCAGGTGTTCGGCTACTGCAGCACCGCCTGCGTGCCGGACGAGCTCGTGGACCCCTGCGCCGTCACGGACCCGGAGGCGATCGAGTCGGTGAAGAGCCGCATGAGCTGCCGCGCCCTGTTGCTGGATCAGCAGGCGCTGGACGACCTGCGCCAGAACGACCCGGCGACGTACCACGCGACGTTCGGCGACAACAATTCGCCCTACTTCTGCGCGGGCAACCCGACCGAATAGGGCAGCCGACAGAACTTTTTGGCGCGCCGTACGTCGACAGAGGGCCCTCGCCGCAAGGAGCCCTCTGTCATGAACAAGACGGTCGCCTTCGTTTCCCTGGCCGCCGGACTCGCCCTCACCGCCCTGGTGCTGGGCCTGCCCCACGTGGCGCCGCCGCACCCCGCCACCCCGGTTCCCCCACCCCGGCCCTCCACCGCGACCAACGGCTCGTTGACGATGACGAGCCGGCTGTCGCACCCCTACATCACCCCGGGCAGCGCGGATCTCTTCGTCACGGTGGACATCACCGGCGTGGAGGTGCCGGGCTCCAAGCGCACGCCGGTGAACCTGGCGGTGGTCATCGACCGCTCGGGCTCCATGAGCGGCTACAAGCTGCAACAGGCCAAGCAGGCCGCGCGGCACCTCGTGGGGCTGTTGGGCCCGGAGGATCGGCTGGCCATCGTGCACTACGGCTCGGACGTGAAGAGCCTGCCGAGCCTGCCGGCCACGCCCGCCAACCGCGAGCGGATGCTCCAGTACATCGAAGGCATCTGGGACGACGGTGGCACCAACATCGGCGCGGGCCTGCACACGGGCCGCTCTCACGTGGCGGCCCTGCGCGGTGACTACACCGTCAACCGCCTCATCCTGCTGAGCGATGGCCAGGCCACCGAGGGCATCACCGACGACGCGAGCCTGACGGAGGTGGTCAAGGGCATCCGCGCCGAGGGCATCACCGTGAGCGCCATCGGCGTGGGCACGGACTTCAACGAGGATCTGATGCAGGGCTTCGCCGAGTACGGGGCGGGCGCGTACGGCTTCCTGGAGGACGCGGGGCAGTTGGCCTCGCTCTTCCAGAAGGATCTGCAGCAGGCCTCCACCAGCGTGGCGCGCGACGTGGCGCTGACCTTCCAGCTGCCCGAGGGGGTGATGCTGGGTGAGGTGCTGGGCTACCGCGCGCACCAGGAGGGGCGCACGGTGCGGGTGCCGCTGCCGGACTTCTCCTCGGGTCAGGTGGAGCGGGTGGTGGCGCGGCTGACGGTGGTGGGCACGAAGGCGGGCAGCGCGGTGGACGTCACGGGGCTGAAGCTGGCGTACGCGGACCTGATGAAGGGCACGGGGGTGGAGAGCGCGGCGAGCCTGTCGGCGATGGTGACGGAGCGGCGCGAGGAGGTGCTGGCGCGCCAGGACAAGGACGCCACGGTGTACGCGACGCGGGCGATGAGCGCGAAGAACCTGAAGATGGCGGCGCAGGCCCTGCGCGACGGACGCAAGGAGGAGGCGAAGGGCTACGTGCTGCAGAACCAGGTGCTCTTCGAGCAGGCGGGGGCCGTGGCGAGCCCGGCGGCGGTGGCGGCGGACCTGGAGGAGCAGAAGGCCGTCCTCCAGGAGTACGAGCAGGCGTCCGACGACGAGTCCGTGGGGGCGGCGGTCAAGCGCACGAAGAGCAAGGCCATGAAGAGCTTCGGCAAGCTCGGCTCCACCTACTGAGCCCTACCCTGCCCCCGGATTTCACCTCCGGCCCGTACGCTTCCGGTTGACCTGCGGAATCGCCCCACCCTATCTCCGCGTTTTCCGCACCTCCTGGGCACCACCAGGAGGGCGCACCGGAGGCGAGAGCTTGAGCGCGGATACACCGTGGGTGGGCGTCATCATGGGCGGCAAGAGCGACCTGGAGCACCTGCGCCCCGGCATCGACGTGCTGAAGGAGCTGGGCATCCCGCATGAGGTGCGGGTGGTCTCGGCCCATCGCACGCCGGACTGGATGATTCAGTACGCGGAGACGGCCGAGGGGCGCGGGCTGTCGGTCATCATCGCGGCGGCCGGAGGCGCGGCCCACCTGCCGGGCATGGTGGCGAGCAAGACGCTGCTGCCGGTGCTCGGCGTGCCCATCCCCGCCACGGTGCTCAACGGCTTCGACGCGTTGATGTCCATCGTGCAGATGCCCAAGGGCGTGCCGGTGGGCACCATGGCCATTGGCAAGCCTGGAGGCATCAACGCCGCGCTCTACGCCGCCTCCATCCTGTCGCTCAAGTACCCGGAGCTCCGCGCGCGGCTCGCCGCCTGGCGGCAGGCCCGCACCGACGAAGTGCTCCGGGACCGGGAGATCTCATGAACAACAAGAGGACCATCCTGCCGGGCGGCACGCTCGGCATCCTCGGCGGTGGGCAGCTGGGCCGGATGATGGCGCTGTCCGCGCGCACGCTCGGCTATCAGGTGCAGGCGTTGGATCCAGACCCGGCGTGCTCGGCGCGCTTCGTGGTGGACCAGTGCTACACGGCCGACTTCAGCAACACGGCGGACGCCACCCGGCTGGCACGCGCGTGCGACGTGGTGACGCTGGAGATCGAGAAGATCCCCATGGCCACCCTGCGCGCCGTGGCCCAGCACGCGCCCCTGCGGCCGGGCCCCGGCGTGCTCGAGGTGGTGCAGAACCGCGGGCGGCAGCGCGCCTGGCTGGCGAAGCACGGCTTCCCCCAGGGTCCGTGGAAGCAGGCGGACCTGGAGGAGTCCCTGGCCACCGCGGCCACCGAGCTGGGCGGGCGCTGCTTCGTGAAGGCCTGCGAGGGCGGCTACGACGGCCGCGGCCAGTACCAGGTGAAGTCCGCCACCGAGGCCCCCGACGCGTGGCGCGAGCTGGGCCAGCGCCCGGTGGTGGTCGAGGCCGCGCTGGACCTGGAGGCCGAGCTGTCCGTGCTGGTGGCGCGCTCGCCCAACGGCGAGGTGGCCGTGTACCCGCCGGCCTACAACCACCACGAGGAGCGGATTCTCGACTGGTCCCTGCTGCCGGGCCAGGTGCCGCCCCAGGTGAGCGCCCAGGCGACGGAGCTTGCCCGCGCCATGGCCACGGCGCTCGAGGTCGAGGGCCTGCTGGTGGTGGAGATGTTCCTCTTGAAGGACGGCCGGCTGCTGGTGAACGAGCTGGCGCCCCGCCCGCACAACAGCTTCCACGCCACGGAGGTGGCCTGCCTCACCAGCCAGTTCGAGCAGGCGGTGCGCGCGGTGTGCAACCTGCCGCTGGGCTCGGTGGAGGTGGTACGGCACGCGGCCATCGTCAACCTGCTGGGTGACCTGTGGTTGCACGAGGGCGGACCGAAGTTCGAGTCCGTGCTCGCCATGCCGGGCGTGCGGCTGCACCTGTATGGCAAGCGCGAGGCACGCAAGGGCCGGAAGATGGGGCACCTGTCCGCCGTGGGCACCACCCCCGAGGAGGCGCTCGCCCGCATCAAGGCCGCCCGTCAGGCCCTGGGAGCGTGAGGCCGTGAAGACGAACGCGGCACGGCTGCTGGACTCGCTCGGCATCCGCTACGAGCTGCGCGACTACGACGTGGACCCGGAGGACCTCTCCGCCGAGACCGTGGCCGCCAAGGTGGGCATGCCTCCGGAGCAGGTCTTCAAGACGCTCGTGGCCCGTGGCGACAGGACCGGCGTCCTCATGGCCGTGGTCCCGGGCAACGGCGAGCTGGATCTCAAGGCACTCGCGCGGCTGAGCGGCGACCGGAAGGTGGACACCGTGCCGCTCAAGGAGTTGCAGCCGCTCACGGGCTACATCCGCGGCGGCGTCACGGCCATTGGCGGCAAGAAGGAGTACCCCGTCTTCGTCGACGAGACGCTCGAGCTCTTCGACACCGTCGCCGTGTCCGCGGGCGTGCGGGGCACGCAGATCGTGCTCGCGCCCGCGGACTACCTGCGCGTCACCCAGGGCAAGGTCGGGCCCATCTCTCGCGAGAAGACCCCGACTCACGGGTAGACCCTCACCCCAACCCTCTCCCAGAGGGAGAGGGAGTGGGCGTGGAGTGGCTCAGCGGCGTCCGCGGGCGCCGAGGTAGCCCAGCACCGCGAACGGCAACAGCACTGGCAATGCGCGGCGGGCGCGAGTGCCCCAGGAGTCGACCCGGTCCCCGAGCATCATCAGGAGCCAGTGGCTCGGGTAGTGGTCCGGATAGCTGTAGGCGAGCTTGCGGACCGCCCCGGAGACCCCCTTCAGCGGGGTGGAGGTGCCGAAAACCGGGGGCAGCTCCTTGTTGGGGCGGCCGTGCATCGGCGCCGCTGGCACACCCGGCTGGCGTTCCGGCGGGAAGCGCGTGTTCGGCCACGGCTGGGGATCGCGCTCCATCGGGACACCCGGCCGGCGCGAGGGATCGAGGTCGACCCCCCAGTACTCCGGCCTCTTCACGGGCTGCATGGATTGGTAACCGGAGCGCTTCTGGATGATCTCCGGGGTCGATAGCTCTGGCGTGGATTCCATGAGGGTCTCCGTCCTAGTGAATGGTTCCGTTGGGGAAGAGCGCGACCTTGATGCAGCCGTCACGCTTCTGGGCGAACGTGTGGTAGCCGTGCGACGCCTGCTCGAGCGGCAACCGGTGGGTGAAGACCGTGCTCGGCTTGATCCGCCCGGCCCGAACGTGCTCCAGCAGGTGCGGCATGTAGCGCTTCACGCTGGCCTGGCCGGTGCGCATCGTCTGCGCCTTGTTCATGAAGGTGCCGATGTCCACGCCGTTCGACGGAGGGCCATAGGCGCCGATGAGGGAAATGATTCCGCCCTTGCGCGTCGCGTGGATGGCGAAGTTGATCGCCTGCGGAGAACCCGCCTCCAGCTTCATGTAGACGCCCAGCGCGCGATGCATCGGCCCGCCCGCCGCCTCGCAGCCCACCGCCTCGATGGTGGCATCCGCGCCGCGGCCTTCCGTCATCCCCTTCACCGTGGTGACGAGGTCGACGTCCTTGAAGTTGAGCGTCTCGACACCCAACCAGTTCCGGGCGAACTCCAGGCGGTAATCGACGTGGTCGACGGCGATGACCCGGCCAGCGCCCATCGCCCAGGCCGACCACATCGCGAACAGGCCCACCGGGCCGCACCCGAGCACCAGGACCGTCTCGCCTCCCTTGAGGTTGCACATCTCCGCGCCCTGGTAGCCGGTGGTGTACGCGTCCGTGATGGGCAGGGCGTCGAGGTCCTCGACCTCGTCGGGAATCTTCTCGGCGTCCACCCCAATGAAGGGCACACGGACGTACTCGGCCTGGCCGCCGTCATAGCCGCCCATGGTGTGCGAGTAGCCGTAGATACCCGTCCCCGCGTCGGTGGCCGGGTTGGTGTTCTCGCAGCACGAGGTTAGGCCCCGGGTACAGAAGTAACAGCCGCCACAGAAGATCTGGAACGGCAGCATCACCCGGTCACCCTTCTTGACCCCCTGGGCTCCCGGGCCGACCTCCTCCACGATGCCCGTGAACTCGTGGCCGAACGTGAACCCGATGCGGGTGTCCGGGACGAGCCCGTGGAGCAGATGGAGGTCGGAGCCGCAGATCGCCGCGCTCGTCACACGGACGATGCCGTCCTGGGGATGCAGGATTTTGGGCTCGGGCTTGTTGCGTACGGAGACTCGATAGGGGCCGTCGTAGGTAAGAGCTCGCATATCGCGACGTTGTGCACCTTCACGGCACGTGACACCGCCAGTCCTTCGAGCCCCCAGCGGGCAACCAACCGGTACCTTTCGAGCAGCGCTCGCTCCCCTCGGACGCAGACCAGTCAGCCTGGCTCCTCCCAGATGGGTGAGGAACTACCGGCGCGCAGCACCTTCCTACTGTGGAAACTTCCCATGCTGGCAGTCATGCGCTGTCGAGCCGTTACCCTGCCGTGAGTTCTTCTTCGTGAATGAACGGACGGCATGCCATCCTGGCGCGCTGCTGTGCACCTCACCTCAGCGACGGAGCGGCTCATGGGTGTCCTCGCCAGGAACAACGTCAAGGTGATGGGCAAGGACGCTCAGCCCCTGCTCTTCGCGCACGGTTTCGGTTGCGATCAGAACATGTGGCGCTTCGTCACGCCCGCCTTCGCGAGCGACTACCGCACCGTCCTGTTCGATCACGTGGGTGCCGGCGGCTCGGAGCTTTCCGCGTACGACCGGACGAAATACGGAACGCTGCAGGGTTACGCCGACGATGTCCTGGAGATCTGCCGCGAGCTCCACCTGGAGCAGGTGATCTTCGTCGGTCACTCCGTGAGTGCGATGATCGGAGTCCTGGCGGCGATCCAGGAGCCGGAGCGATTCGCCAAGCTCGTGCTCGTCGGACCGTCGCCCTGCTACATCGACGATGGCGAGTATGCCGGTGGCTTCTCACGCATGGACATCGAGCAGATGCTGGAGTCGCTCGACGACAACTATCTTGGCTGGTCCAGCACGATGGCCCCCGTGATCATGGGCAATCCAGACCATCCCGAGCTCGGAGCGGAGCTCACCAACAGCTTCTGCCGCACGCATCCCGAGATCGCGAAGCACTTCGCACGCGTCACCTTCCTCTCCGACAACCGGTCGGACCTGCCAAAGGCCAGAACGCCCTCCCTGGTGCTCCAATGCTCGAACGACCCCATCGCGGGGCAGGCGGTGGGGGAATACGTGCACCGCCACCTGGCGGGTAGCGAACTGGTGCTCATGGAGGCGACCGGGCACTGCCCGAACCTGAGCGCCCCCGCGGAGACCATCGCCGCGATGAAGGCCTTTCTGGGTGCCCAGGTGACCCGTGTCACAGGGTAGCGAGAAGCGCACGGTGCTCCCTGAGGAACTGCTCGAGGAGTCCGCGGAGGAGCTCTACGAACATGCTCCGTGTGGCTACATCTCGACGCGTCCCGATGGCCTGATCATCAAGGTCAACCAGACCTTCCTGTCCTGGACCGGCTATCAGCGCGAGGAACTGCTCGGCCGCAAGCGGTTCTACGAACTGCTCACGATGGCCGGCCGCATCTACCACGAGACGCACTACGCACCGCTCCTGCAGATGCAGGGCTTCGTCCGGGAGCTCTCGCTCGAGCTGGTGTGTGCCGACCGCCGGACGATCCCCATCCTGCTCAACTCCGTGCAGAAGAAGGATGCTGACGGCACTCCCCTCTATCACCGGACGACCCTCTTCAACGCGACGGAGCGCAAGCGCTATGAGCGCGAGCTGCTGCTGGAGCGCAGGAAGGCCGAGCAGTTGGCCCAGAGCAAGGCCACCCTCCTGGCGACGATCAGCCATGAGATCCGCAATCCCCTCAACGCCCTCACCGCCGCCACCCGGCTGCTGGGGATGACAGCGCTCTCCGAGAAGCAGGAGAAGTACCTTCGAATCCTCGTGACGTCTTCGGGCAGCCTGCTCGACCTGGTCAACGACATCCTCGATTGGAGCAAGATCGAGGCGGGCAAGCTCTCGCTGGAACAGCGTCCGTTCGATCCGCGCGAGCTGCTCAGGGGCGTCGTGAACGGCATGGCGGCCCGCGCCGAGGAGAAGAAGCTCCTGCTCCGCGCCGAGCTCGATGAACGGCTGCCGGCCAGTCTGGTGGGCGACCCGGTCAAGCTCGGTCAGATCCTCACGAACCTCACGGGCAACGCGCTCACGTTCACGGAGCGGGGCTCGGTCACCCTCACGGTGGCCGTCCGCGCACAGCACGCCGGCGAGTGCAGTGTGGAATTCCGGGTGAGTGACACCGGGATAGGCATCGCTCCGGATCGGGTGGCCGCCATCTTCGAGGAGTACACCCAAGCGAGCTACGACATTGGGATGAGGTACGGAGGCACGGGCCTTGGCCTCGCCATCAGCCGCAAGCTGCTCGAGCTGCATGGCAGCAAGATGTCCGTCGAGAGCGAGGTGGGAAAAGGCTCCTGCTTCTCCTTCGAGCTGCGCTTGAAGAGCGGGGAGAACGTCCCCACCGAGCGTCCCAGGAGCACGCTCCCCGAGCAGGCCCTGCGAGGGCTGCGTGTGCTCCTCGCCGAGGACAGCGAGGTCAACACCTATGTGCTCACCCACTGGTTCGAGCGTTGGGGGATTGCCTTCGACACGGTCCAGAACGGGCGGCTGGCCGTGGAGCAGGTTCGCAAGGGCGGCTATGACCTCGTGCTCATGGATCTGCACATGCCGGAGCTCAACGGCTACGAGGCCGCGCGGACCATCCGGCAACTGCCGGACGAGCGGCTTCACCAGCTCCCGATCATCGCCATCTCGGCATCCGCCCAGCTCTCGCAGCAGGGCCGCGTCAGGACAGCCGGCTTCACCGACTTCATCGGCAAACCCTTCGACACGGACGTGCTGTTTCGCATGATGGCGCTGCATACGTCACGCGAGCTGCCCGAGCCGCCAGAGCGCCCAGCGCAGGAGCCGGCCCGCGAGCCGCTCGAGCCTCTCGCGAGCTCCACGGCCCCGGCGCTCGACTTCAGCCTGGCCAGGCTGGAGCAACGAGCGGCGGGCGATCCGCAGGTACTCGCGGCGCTGGCCCGCCTCACGCTCCATGAGCTCGAGCAGGCCAGGCCGGCGCTCCGGTCCGCGCTCGCGGCGGGCGCTCCCGACAAGCTCGAGCACCTCTGCCAGGAACTCGCGGGGACGATCCGGATGCTCGACGCCGCGGCGCTCGCGGCAACCCTTCGCCGCGCCAAGGGCCTGCTCGCCAGCGACAAGCGAGCCCCCGCACGTGTGCAGGCCGTCACGTCCGCGGTCGATTGGGAGATGGAGACGCTCATCGAGGCCCTGGCCGGCATCGCGAACCAGGACTTCTGAGACTCCTACCCGAGCCAGCCTTCGCGGGCCAGGAAGGCCGACACGCGCGCGCGCACCTCGTCGCGAATCTGGCGTACGCGCTCCACCGGCTTGCCCTTGGGATCCTCCAGCGGCCAGTCGTCGCGCTTCAGCCCGGGCACGTGCGGACAGGCCTCGCCGCAGCCCATGGTGATGAGCCACTGCGCTCCCTGGGCCAGCTCGTCCGTGAGCCGCTGGGGCTTCGCACCCGACAGGTCGATGCCAAGCTCCGACATGGCGGCCTGGACCTCGGGGTGCACGCGCTCGCCGGGCTGCGTGCCAGCGGACACGCCCCGGGCCTTCTGGGGATCGGCCAGCGCGTTGAAGAAGGCCGCCGCCATCTGCGAGCGGCCGGCGTTGTGGACACAGGCGAAGATGACCGTCTTCATGCTCTCTCCTGGGCCACGCGGCCCCGTCAGGGCACGACCCGAATGCCCTCCAAGCCCTGGAAGCGCACGGTGCCGCCACGCGCGAGGCCCTGGGCCCGCGACCAACCGCCGGGCACCTCCAGCACGTAGCGTCCGGGCAGTCCCACCGAGCGCGAGGTGAGCGTGCGCGGCTGGGCGTTCTCCACGATGCCGACGATCTTCCCCGCCGAGTCGATGAAGAGCATGTCCAGCGGGATGAGCGTGTTGCGCATCCAGAAGCTCTGCACCTCGTCCTCGGGGAAGACGAAGAGCATCCCCTGCCCGGCGGGCAGCTCCTGGCGCCACATCAGCCCGCGCGTGCGCGCCTCCGGCGTGGCGGCCACCTCCACGTCCACCCGGTGCACGCCACCCGAGGTGTCCTCGAGCAGCACCTGCGCCCTCGGCAGCGCGGGTCCCACGTAGTCCTTCGCATCCACGTCCATCACCTTCCGGCCCCTACCCGCTGGCGGGGATGACTTGTCCCTGGCCTCGGGAGCCTGCCAGGCCGTCAACACCAGCACGGCCCACAACCCGTACGGCCAGCGCCGGCTCACCCCTGGAGCTGCTTGTTGAGCAGCTTCTCCGTGAGCTGCGTCCCGAGGCTGTCCGCCATCAGCCGCTCCACCACCCCTTCGAACTCGCCGCGCTGGCGGTCGTCGTTGTAGATGAAGCGGATGCCCATGCCGGGCTCCTCGGCGTCGCCCTTGGACCAGACGACCTCGCCGAGCAGCTCGAAGGGCGCCTCGCGCTGGGGCACGGTGAGCTTGAAGAGGAAGCGCGTCCCGATGGGCAGCGGCTTCTTCGTCTTGATGAAGGTGCCACCCTTCGAGATGTTCTTCGTGTAGTCCGCGAAGAACGAGTTGAGCTTCTTGTAGTCCACCTTCAGCTCGATGGGAGCACGAGTGTGTTGGCGGATTTCAGCGCCTGTCTTCTGTTCGGCCATGCTGGGGGGAGTATAGGAGAAGGCCATGCGGCAAGTCCTCTTCCGTGCCACTGAGCTCCTCCGGCGCCCCCCGGTGCTGGTGCTCGCCGGGGCCC
Organism: Archangium gephyra; assembly: GCF_042230915.1. GTDB lineage: Bacteria > Myxococcota > Myxococcia > Myxococcales > Myxococcaceae > Archangium > Archangium gephyra_B. Next base: position 8,460,249 of record NZ_CP102578.1, read on the forward strand.
TGGCGGCTGGCGGCTCGGCCCTCGTCTTCCTCCCCCTCTTCGGGGTGCCCGGCTTCGAGCTGGGCCTCACCCTCTCCATCGCCGTCGGGCTGCTCGGGGGAGGGGTGGGCATCGCCGCGGTGCACCAGGAGCGCCGCCTGCTCGCCGGACAGGCGCCCGGGCAGGCCCCGGAGCCCCCCCGTCCGGACACCCCGGGCAGCATGGTCTGGAGGGCGCTGGGCCCCGCCCTGCTCCTCAACCTGGCCGTGCTGGTGCCCCCGTTCCTCGCGGCCACCCTGTACGCCCTGGTCGGCACCCGGTGCGACCCCTTCTCCCTGGTGGGCTTCTACCCCCTGCTCACCGTCCCCTCGGCGGGGCTGTCCGCCGTCGCGGGCGTCTTCTGCGGCTTCGCCACCCGCCGCTGGGGCCGCGCCGTCCTCCTCTACCTGGGGCTCATCCTCCTCTCGGCGCTGCCCACCGCCTGGCCCCTCGTCTTCGGGCCCCAGGTCTACGCCTTCAACCACTTCCTCGGGCACATGCCGGGCCCCCTCTATGACGAGGCGCTCGCCATCTCCTCCGCCCTCCTCTGGTTCCGGCTGGAGACACTGCTGCTCGCCCTGGCCTTCCTCGCCCTCACCGTCCTCTGCCTGGACGTCCCCGAGGCCCGCCTGCGCCGCCCCCGCCTCCGCGCCGGCGCCCTCGTCCTGCTCGGCCTGGTGCTCGTCCCCGTCATCCTCCTCGAGGCGCATGGCACGGACCTGGGCCTGCGGATGACGGACGAGGCCCTCATGGCGCGGCTCGGCGGGGTGCGCGACACGAAGCACTTCCAGCTCATCTACCCGCGCGGCCTGCCCCGCGAGAAGGTGGAGCGCTATGCGCGGGACATCGAGTTCCGCCACGAGCAGCTCGCGCGCTTCCTCGGCGCCGCCCCCGAGGGCCGCATCCGCGTGTGGCTCTACCGCACGGACGAGGAGAAGCAGGCCCTGGTGGGCGCCGGCCGCACCCAGTTCGCCAAGCCCTGGCGCCTGGAGCTGCACATCAACGGCCGCGACTTCCCCCACTCCGTCCTCAAGCACGAGCTGGCGCACGTCATGGCGGCCCCCGCCGGCAGCGCGCCCTTCCGCGTCACCACCCGGCTGGGCATCTGGCCCCTCATGGGCGTCATCGAGGGCATGGCGGTGGGCGCGGACAACCCCGTCCAGGGAGACCTCACCCTGCACCAGTGGGCCGCGGGCATGCGCCGGCAGAAGCTGGCTCCGGACATCCGCAAGCTGGTGGGCCCCGAGGGCTTCTACCAGTCCGCCCCCGCCCGCGCGTACACCCTGGTGGGCTCCTTCCTGCGCCACCTCGCCGACACCTACGGCCCGGACAAGCTGCGCGCCCTCTACGCCCACGCCGACTTCGAGGCCGCCTACGGCCGCCCCCTGGACGCGCTCGCCACCGAATGGGAGACGTTCCTGGACTCGCTGCCCCTGGACGAGGCCACGGTGAGCCGCGCCTTCCAGCGCTTCCGCTCCGGCAGCCTCTTCTCCCGCGCCTGCGCCCGCGAGGTGGCCCTCCTCCAGGAGGAGGCCCGCGACTTCCTCGCCAGCGAGCCGCAGCAGGCCCTCGAGCTCTACCAGCGCGCCGCCCGCCTCCAGCCCCAGGAGCACGCCTTCCAACTGGGCCAGGCCGCCGCGCTCGACAGGCTGGAGCGCCCGGAGGAGGCCGCCCAGGTGCTCACCGCGCTCGCCGGGCAGGTGAAGGGCCAGCCCTCGCTGGAGGCCGAGGTGGCCCTGGCCCAGGCGGACAACGCGTCCCGGCGGGGCAACACGGAGCAGGCGCGCGCCTTCCTGCAGCAGGTGCTCGCGCTCGCCCCCAGCCCGGAGGTGACGCGCACCGCCCAGGTGAAGCTCGCCGCGCTCGAGTCCGAGGCCCGCGCCGCCCCCATCAACGCCTACTTCCAGGAGACGCAGGAGGAGCTGCGCCTGCTGCGGCTCGCCAGCGCCCTGGAGCGCACCCCCCAGGATCCGTACCTCCACTACCTGCTCGGCCGGCGCCTGCTCCAGGTGGAAGCCCCCACCGAGGCCCTTCCCCACCTCTCCCGGGCCCTGGAGGGCGAGCTGCCCGAGGCCCTGCGCCGCGAGGCCCTGCGCCTGCGCGTGCAAGCCGCCTACCTGGCCGGGGACTGCGGCACGGTGCGCCACGAGGTGGGCGCCCTGCCCGACTACGGCCCCGCCTTCCGTGCCACCACCTCCGAGTGGGCCGAGCGCTGTGACTTCGAGGACCGCCACTTCGGCGGCCCCCTGGTGCCCCGCGACGCTTTCCGATAGACGCGCCAGCCACCCGGGTCCAATCCCCCACCCCCGGCACGGGGAATGCACCTTCCCGTGCGCGGTTGCCCCTCACGGAGACTCCAACACCATGAACGTCCGTCCGCTGCTCGTCTGTGCCCTGCTGGTGTTCGCGGCTTGCACCCCCCGCAACATTCCGGGCACGCAGATCCCCGACACCGAAGACACCCGCGCCATCATCAACGTGATGGAGCGCTACCGTGCCGCCCTCGAGGCGCGTGATGCCAAGGCCCTCCAGGGGCTCGTCTCCAAGTCCTTCCGCGACAACGCCGGCACGGATGACCCCGAGGACGATCTCACCTACGACAACCTGCCCCAGGCGCTGCCCACCCTCTTCTCGCGGGTGGAAGCGCCCAAGGTGGACATCGACGTGCGCAAGGTGGACGTGAAGCAGAACGGCGTGGCCACCGTCATCTACTACTGGAACGCCACGTGGCGGGCGCCGTCGCTGCTGGACAAGCCCCAGCGCGACTCGGAGCTGGAGCAGATGGTCCTCCAGAAGGAGGACGGGACGTGGCGCATCGTCACCGGCTTCTGAGCCGGTGAGGCGGTGAGCCTCGAGCCCCGCGGCGCGCGCTCACACTCCGGCGAGCGCGCGCAGCCCCTCGGGCCCCATGTGGGAGAGAGCCCGCGCCCGGGCGAGGTAGGTGCGGAAGTCCTTGGGTGACAATTTGTCAGGCGGCAGCCCGGACAGGTGGAAATCACGGATGCGGCTGGCGGTGTAACGCACCGCGCCGAAGAGCGCGTGGCCGAAGAGGCTCTCGCGCTCCACCGGCACCAGCGAGCGCTCCACCTGGTAGCCGCGCAGCAGCGCCCGGCACAGCTCCGGCCGGTAGGCCCCGTTGTCGAAGCACCACGCGTTGAGGGTGATGGCCACGTCCAGCGCGTAGAAGTCCCGGCACGCCATCTCGAAGTCGAAGAAGGCGCTCACCCGGTCCCCCAGCCACTTCACGTTGTCCATGAAGAGGTCCGCGTGGATGATGCCGCGCGGCTCCAGGCCTCCGCGCTCCGCCTCGGCCCGCTCCAGGTAGCCCCGCAGCTCCCCGGCGATGGCGGACAGCTCCGCGTCCGGGTGGCGCCCCAGCTCCTCCAGCCAGCCGCCCACCACCTCCGGGCCGTAGGGGTTGGGGCGCGAGCCGCTGAAGGACAGGGTGACGCGGTGCAGCTTGCCCAGCTCCAGGCCCAGCGACTCCAGGTGCTCCGGGGTGAGCTGCGCGCGGGTGAGCTCCTCGCCCGCCAGCCACGCGAAGACACTCACCCGGCCGCCCTCCATCTCCAGGAAGGGGGCGCCCTCGCGCGTGGAGACGAGCCGCGGCGCGGGGCAGTGGGACTCGTTGAGCAGCGAGAGCAGCTCCGCCTCGAAGCGCAGCACCTCGGCCGAGCGCACGGTGGTGTGCCGCACGAAGAAGCGGCCCGAGGCCGTCACCAGCCGGTAGTTGGAGTTGATGGACCCCTGGGGGATGCCGGTGAACTCGCGGACCGTCCCCAGCCCGTAAGCGTCCGCCAGCCGCTGGAAGGCCGCCGCGTCGATGTTGGTGTAGAGCGCCATGATGTCCTCCCCGCGGCACACGCGCCGCCCCGGTTGAGCGCCCCGCGTTGACGCTCCGGGGTGCCGTGCCTATCTACGGGCGACCCCATCGTCTCATTCACAAACGTCTGAAACCATTCAAATTTCAGTGTGGGAGGCAGCCTCCATGGCCCCGACGAATGGAAGCACCGGCGGACAGCGGGACGGACGGAGGCGGGAGAGCCTGCCGAGCGCGCTGGCCCAGATAGGCGTGGTGGCGGTGCTGATGGCGGGCGTGGTGACGTACGTGGTGCACCGGGGACAGGTGCGCCAGCAGGTGGACGCGCGGATGAAGGCGGCGCGGACGCAGGCGCAGCGCGACAACCCGGCGGACCTGCGCAAGGCGCTGGCGGAGCTGGACGCCCTCTTCCAACTGGACGCGGACGCACGGGACGCCCGGGCGCTGGCGGCGGACGTGAACATGCGGCTGTGGCTGGAGCACCGCCAGCCGGAGGCCGAGGCGAAGGCCCGCGAGGAGCTGGCGCGCGCCGAGGCGTTGGACTCGCGCTCGGGCGAGCGCTACGGCACGCGGGCGATGGTGCTGCTGGCCGAGGGCAAGGCGGCGGAGGCGGAGAAGTACCTGGAGGACTTGAAGACGCAGGGGGCCAAGAGCCCCAAGCTGGCGCTGGCCGAGGCGCAGGCGCTGCTGGCGCGCGGGCGGCTGTCGGATGCGCGGCAGGCCTTCGCGCGGGCCAGTGAGGCCGCGTGGCGCGAGCCGCGCTACCCGGTGGCCCACGGCGAGGCCCTGCTGGATGAGGGCATGTACGGCCAGGCCGCCGAGGCGCTGAAGAAGGCCACGGCCGCCAACGCGGAGCACCTGCGCGCGCGCCTCTCGCTGGCGCTGGCCCGGCTGTACCAGGGCACGGGGCGGGACGAGGCCACCAAGACAGTGTCGGACGTGCTGGCGCGCGAGGCCGAGCTCTCCCCGGCGCTGAAGGCCCGGGCCCGGGTGGTGAAGGCCGCGCTGGCGCTGACGGACGGCAACCCGGACGAGGCGCTGAAGGAGGCCGGGGAGGCCCTCGCGGCGTCTCCGGACGAGCACCATGCCCTCTTCATCCGCGCGCGGGCGCTGGCGCGGAAGAAGGACGCGGGCGCGCGCACGGCCTTCCAGGAGGCGGTGGCGAAGCGGCGCACGGCCACCCTGCTCTACCTGGATGGCGCGAAGGCGCTGCAGCAGGCGGGGGATGGCGAGGGCGCCCTGTCGCTGCTGGATGCGTACGAGAACGTCTTCCGCGACGTGCAGGTGCCAGCGCCCGAGGGCAAGACGGTGGGCGCCCTGGAGCGGGATGATCGGTACTGGCTGGCGCGGGGCCAGGTGATGGAGGCGCTGGCGCGCGCGGAGGACGCGATGGCGGCGTATGACCGGGCGCTCGCGGTGAAGGGCGTGGGCATGGCGCGCGCGCAGTACGCCAAGGCCGTGCTGCTGCTGGCTCGCAAGGACTACGACGCCGCCCGGCCCCTGCTCACCGAGGTGGCCCCCGAGAGCGGCATGGGCGCCATGCCCGAGGCCTACGAGGCCATGGGAGAGCTGCTTTTCGCCCAGGGCGAGTTCGCCAAGGGCTGCCAGCACTACTTCTTCGCGCTGAGCCGCGCGCAGCTCAACGGGACGCCCGTCGAGGCGCTGAAGGCCAGGGCCACGGAGGTGGAGAAGCGACTGGCCACGGAGGGCCAGCCCGCCATGGCCAAGGCGTGGAAGAGCGAGGCGGACGCGCTGCTGCAGTAGGGGCACGGGCTCGACCAGGGGCCCGTGGCACCCTCACCCCGGGGGGCTTGCCCCCCCTTTGAACGGCGGGGGGCTCCTCTCCCGGTAGGAGAGGGAGGGATTCGCCGGTCAGAAGAGCTCGGTGGGGCTCAGGCTGCGGTGCTTCGCCTGCACGATGCGCCACTCGCCATCGTCCTGCTTCTCGAAGGTGCCCTCGATCAGGTAGGCGCTCATCACGCTCTCCTGCGCCAGGGTCTCGAGCTGATCCGTCTGCGAGCGGCCGAAGATGATCTTCATCTGCACGTCGCCACGGCGGGGATTCACCTCGGTGACGTTCAGGTCCTTCACGAAGATGCGGACCCAGTTGCCCCGGAGCACCTGACCCAGCAGCACGCCCTTCACCTGCTGCTTGTCCCACCCCTCGCCCGTCTGGAAGTTCTCGGCCACGCCGTCCATCAGCTCGGCCATGTCCTTGCGCTCGGCGGCGTCGGTCATCTGCACCACCTTGCGTTTGATGGCCTCCTTCACCCCGGGCTCCTCCCGGGGCCAGAAGAACAGCACCGCGCCGGCGGCCAGCAGCGCCACCACCACCCCCAGCACCTGCCCTCTCGACAACGTCATCATGCGCCGCCGCTCTCCGTCAGCAGCTCGTCCGCGTCGATGATCTCCGCGGGCCGCAACGCCTCGCCAATCTGCTTCAGCCGGCGATCCGAGAGTTGCTCCAGGTACTTCTTGATGTGCGGATACGTCTTCACCAGCTCGTGGAAGGCCGAGCGCTCGAGGAAGGACGTCGCCGTCTTGCGCGTCGACACCACCGTGGCCGTCGCACGCAGGCCGGTGAGCAGGGAGATCTCCCCCGCCACCTCGCCCTCGCGCAGCACGCCCAGGCGCACCGTGCCACCGGCCGGGTCCTCCTTCTGCACCACCAGCTCCCCCGCGAGCACCAGGAAGAGGCCCGGCGAGTGCTCGCCCTCCACCAGCACCTTCTCCCCGGGCTGCAGGGCGCGGAAGGTGAAGCGCTGCAGGAGCGCGGCGCGCTCGGACTCGGGCATGGGCTGGAACAGCGGCGAGGTGGCCGTCAGGTTCCGCTCCATGCGCTTCTGCGCGAAGGTGGCCAGCACCTGCGGCATCGAAGGGAAGCTCTTGGCCACCGCGTTGAGGTGCTCGCGGCGGATCTCGAACACCTCGATGTCCGACACCGCGGTGACGGTGGCCGTGGTGGCCGCGCCCGTGAGCAGCGACAGCTCTCCAAAGATGGAGCCGCCTCCGAGGAAGCCCAGCGTCCGCTCCTCGCCCTCGGCCTGCCGCGTCACCTCGGCCTTGCCGGCGACGATGACGTGCAGCCGGTCCGTGGCCTCGCCCTCGCGGCTCACCACCTCCTCGGGCTTGATGGAGCGGTAGCCCATGCGGACCACCAGATCGATGAAGGCGTCACGCTCCATGTCCGCGAAGAGCGGCAGGGGCGGCCGGTCGTTCGGGTTGGCCGAGCCACCCGGATCCGGCGCGGCGAGCACCTCGATGGCCCGGTCGCTCAGCTCCTCGCCGGACAGGCCCATCAGGTCCGTGTCCACCTTGCCGTCATAGAGCGTCTCGGGCGGCAGCGGCGGGGGCACCGAGGCGCGTCCGGCCACGTTGCGCGCCGCGCGCGCGTGCAGCCGCACCAGCGTGTCCCGCAGCCGCCGCTCCTGGGGCGCCAGTTCCAACCCCAGCTTGCAGGCGGCCATGGCGGACAGCAGGTAGTCGCGCCGCAGCAGGCCCTCGGCGCAGGCGTGGTAGACGGTGATGGCCCGCTCGCGCTCTCCCAGCTCCAACAGGCACCGCGCCGCCAGCATGCGCGAGCGATGATCCGCCGGGAGCCGACGCACCGCCTCCGCGAACACCGCGAGCGCCCGCTCGAACTGGCGATCCTCCAGCAGGTCCAGCCCCAGTTCCCGCAACGATGACTCGTTCATCCCTCTCCTCCACGAACCATGGGTACCGACCCTACCCCACTCGCTACGGATCGAGCGCGAGGAGTTGTGCCTCCGCCTTGGTCTTCAGCTCGCTGCCCTCGGCGGCGAGCTGGATGACCAGCCGGAACTTCTCCGTCGCCTCCTCGGGCTCCCGGTCGCGGATGAGGTAGGCCTGCTTGTACAGGTCGTTCAACCGGGCCTGGACGGACGCCAGGCCCGCCTGGGCCTTGGAGTCCTCCGGGCTCAGGCGCAGGGCGTCGTTGAAGAAGCCGTTGGCGTTGGCCAGGTCGTTGCGCGCCAGGGCCGCCTTGCCCGCGACGACGGCGGAGGCCGCGAGCTGGCCGTTGAGGGTGTCGCCGACGGGGCCCTTGAAGCCGATCTGCCGGTACAGCTCGGCCGCCGAGCGCAGCGGGCGGGCCGCGGACTCCAGGGCATTGGCCTGCACCTTGCGCTGGGCGTCCTGATAGACGCGGGCGAACTGGGGCACGAGTTTCTTGAGCAGCTTCGCCCGGTCGCGGATCTCCTTGTCATCCGAGTGCGCGTCGATGACGCGGTCGCACTCGAGCGCCGCGCGCGAGTAGTCGCCCGCGTTGAAGCGCTGCTCCACCGGGGAGAAGGCGGCGGTGATGAAGGCCTCGCGCTGCTCCTTGGCGCGGCGGGCGGCGGCGGCCCGCGAGGCGCGGTCCTGGGCGGCGGCGTCCCGTTCCTCCTGGGCGAGCTGCATCTCCAGCTCCTCGAGCTTGCTCAGGAAGAGCGGCTGGCGCTCGAGGGGGAGCTGGCGGATGAGGGCGCGGGCCCCCTCCACGTCCAGGGCATCCAGCGCCATCTCCACCTGCTTCACCCGCCAGGCGACCTCCGCCGTGGCCAGCTCGGCGTCGAGCTTCTCGCGCAGCTCCTCCGTCTTCACGGTGCCGTGCGGCGTCTTGGACAGCAGCTCGCGCGCCTCGTCGAACTTGCTCTCGCCGGCCAGCTGGCGCACCTGCGCGAAGGTCTCCACGATGGCCAGCTCCGCGCGCGCCGTCTGCAGGAAGCCGTCGGTGGGCAGCTCGGGGAAGACGGTCTCGGCCTCCTCGGCCAGCTTCACCGCCTGCGCGTAGTCCGCGTTGCGGAAGGCGGTGCGAGCCTCCTGCATCAGGCCCTTGGCCAGCGCCTCCTTGGGATTGGGCGGCGGCGGGGGCGGCGGGCCCCGCTTGATGAAGAGCACGCCACCGCCGATGAGGGCGATCAGCAGCACCAGCGCGGCCGCGGCCAGGAGCCCCAGGTTGGTGCGCGGGGGCGGGCTGCCGCGGCGCGGGATGTCCTTGATGGCGCGGATCTGCGTCTTCTTGTCCTTCTCGGCCTCGGGATCTCCCCCGCCCTCGGGGCTGGCGGCGGCGTCCCCGGAGCCCGCGGCGGCGGCCTCGGCGGCCTTCTTGGCGGCCTCCTCCTCCTCCTTCGCCTGGCGCTCGGCCTCTTCCTTCTCCTTGCGCTCGGCCTCCTCGGCCGCGAGGCGCATCTGCCGGACGGCCTCCTGCTCGTCGATGAGGCGCAGCCGGGTACGGCCGATGGCGATGACGTCGTTGTGCTTGAGCTTGCACTCGTCCACGCGCTCGTCATTGACGCGGGTGCCGTTGCCGCTGACGAGGTCGCGCAGCATCACGCCGCTCTCGCCGCCGTACACCAGCTCCACGTGGCGGCGCGACACGGACTGATCCAGGAGCATGAGGTCGCAGTCCTGGCCCCGGCCGATGACCATGCGGACGCTGCGGAAGCGCTTCTTGCGGCCCTGGTCCGGCCCCTCGAGGATCTCCAGCGTCAGGGGCGGGCCGGCGCGCGTGGCGTCCGGGTTGTCGTCCTCCTCCACGCCGGGCGTCGGGGTGCCCTCGTCGTCGTAGCCCCCCTGATCGCCCGTGTCCTCGTCGGGCGGGTACGACTCGTCCTCGGCGGCGCCGTACTCCTCCTCCTCTCGGGGAGCATTGCGGCGCACCGCGCTGGCGGACTTGATGCGGGTACTGTCCTGCGGAGCCTGCTGCGGCTCGTCGGACTTGCGGGAGGAGCGGCGATTCGGGGGGGCCATGCGGCCCGGCATCTTAGAGCGCCCGTCCCAACCGCCCAACCCCGCTGAACAACAAGGCCTTTCCGGGCGCGGGCAGGCCGCTTCCACCCCCCTGGAGGCCCCTCACTCGTAGTCGACTACAAGTGAAGAGGCACCCACATGTAGGTCAATGTGGACACGCTTGTAGTCGACTACAAGTGACCCCCGTTCCCAGGCCTGAAGCATCTACAGCCGCAGTTTGAAGAACAGGGCCCCGGAGATGGGATTGGCGTAGTACGGCTCGGTCCGCTCGAATCCGAAAGCCTCATACAGCCGGATGGCAGCACCCATCTGGGGCAGCGTGTCGAGGCACATGGCGGAGTAGCCTGCGGCTCGCGCTTGCTCCACGGCGGCCTCGACGAGCCTCCTGCCCAAGCCATGGCTGCGATAGGCGGGGCGAATGTAGAGCCGCTTCATCTCGCACGTGCCCGACTCCAACTCGCGAACTCCCACGCAGCCCGCGGCGTCGGACCCGTCCAGGGCGAGCAACAGGCGGCCGCCCGGTGGAGCGTACGCGCCTGGGAAGCCGGCCATCTCCTGCTCGAAATCCTGGAAGCCGAGGTCGATGCCCAGCGCCTTCTGGTACTCCAGGATGAGGGCACGTGCCTGCGCTATCTGCCAGGGCGTGGCGGCATGAACGATGGGGAGCACGCAGCCAGCATAGCCGGGTGCGCGGGTTGGGCCGCCTCCGCTCGCTCTCCTACCGAGACCCCGCGCTCGGGGCCCGCATGAGCAGGCGGCGCAGCCAGGCCTCTCCGCTCACCAGCCCGATGCCCGCGAGCACCAGCAGCGCACCCAGGACGAAGTTCACCGTGAGGGGCTCGTCGAGGATGAGCACCCCCATCGTGACGCCGAACAGCGGCGTCATGAAGGAGAACACGGCCAGGTTCGACGCGAGGTAGCGGCGCAGCAGCCAGAACCAGGCGAGGTAGCTCGCGAAGGACACCACGACCCCCTGGAACAGCACGCTGCCCACCGCGATGGGCGTCAGGGTGACCTGGCCCATCTTCCCCGTGACGAGCGACACGCCGAGCAGCAGCACGAAGGCCACGGCCAGCTGGTAGAAGAGCGTGAGGGCGGGCGGCGCCTCGGAGAGCCGCGAGGCACGCACGGCCACGGTGGTGAGGCCCCAGGCCAGCCCCGCCCCCACGGCGAGCGCGTCCCCCAGCAGCATGCGCATGTCCAGTTGCCCGGCGGACGTGCCGCCGATGAACGCCACCGCGATGCCCGCGAAGCACACCGCGATGCCCAGCCACTGGAAGGGCCGCAGCCGCTCGCTGGGCAGCAGCAGGTGCAGGCCCAGCGCGGAGAAGACGGGCGAGGTGTAGAGGAACACCGCCACGTGCCCCGCGCTGGTGTAGCCGAGGCTCAGCGCGATGAGGAGGAACTCGGCGGCGAAGAGGACGCCGGCGAGCAGCCCTCCGCGGAGGGTGCCCTGGCGCAGGCCCTCCCAGCCACCGCGCCACGTCATCAGGAGGCCCACGAGCAGTGCCGCGAGGCCCGAGCGCAGCGAAGCCTGGAGAACGGGAGCCATGTCCCGGGCCGCCAGCTTGATGGCCACCTGCTGAAGGCCCCACAGGGCGCACAGCAGAAGCATCACCTGGAAGCTGAAGGCGTCGGTCCCGCGGCGGGTGCTCATCGGGGCGCCTCCATCTGGGAAGGGGGGTGGAGTGAGAGGAGGAACATGGCGAGGCACCGATGGGGTGATCTCCCATGAGCTAACCGGTAGCGTGGGTCAAGGGCAGACCTCCCTCGGGAAAGCTCCTTTACCGCATGGAAAAGCTGGGAAACCTGCGTGGAATCATCGAGTTCGTGGCCGCGGCCGAGGCGGGGAGCTTCTCGGCCGCCGCCCGCCAGCTGGGCGTGTCGGTGGCGCACGTGAGCCGGCGGGTCGCCGCGCTGGAGAGAGACCTCGGGGTCCAGCTCCTCAAGCGCAGCACGCGCTCGAGCGCGCTGACGGAGCAGGGCCGCGCCTTCCACCGGAGCTGCCGGGACATCCTGGGAGCCCTGGAGGAGGCGCGCGACGCGGCCCGGAGCGCCCGGCAGCTTCGAGGGCGTATCCGGGTGAGCATGGGCGGCCACTACGCCGAAACGGTCCTGGCGCCCCTGCTCGGCGAGTTCGCCGCCCTCCACCCTGGCATCTCGCTGGAGCTGGAGATGACGAGCCGCATCGTGCGGCTCGTCGAGGAGGACTTCGACCTGGTGGTGCGCGTCGGACCGTTGCCTTCCTCGTCGCTGGTGTCGCGGCGCCTGGCCGGCTTCCCGCTGCTGACGCTCGCCGCACCCGCGCTGTACGCCGTGCCTCCCGCCCACCCGCGAGACCTCGACCCGAAAACCTGCCTCGGGCTGCACGGCCGCCGCTGGGTGTTCGACCGCGCCGGCGAACGGCTGACCCTCCATCCCGAGGGACGGGTCCAGAGCAACAGCGGCACGCTCCTGGTCCAGGCCGCCGTCGCCGGTGTCGGGGCCATCCAGGTGCCGTCCTACTCCGGAGCGGAAGAGGTCGCCGCCGGGCGCCTTGTCCAGCTCCTTCCAGACTGGTCCGCCGGAGAGCTGGAGTTCTTCCTCGTCTACCCCGAGCAGCGGCATCTCCCGGCCCGGCTGCGGACCCTGATCGACTTCATGCTCGACCGGGTCCGCCCTCCTCGAGGGGTTCCGTCACGACCTCGATCGTCGCCGAGGTCATGAGCTGGTGGATGGGGCAGTGGGCGACCGCGTCGTAGAGCCGCTGCTTGTCCTGCTGGGACAGCTCGCCATGGAACGCGAGCTTCACCTCGATAGACCTGGGCTCACGCCGCCTTCTCGGCGCCCTGCGCCTTGACCGCCTGGACCTCGAGGGAGATCTCGATCTTCTCGCCGACGAGCACGCCGCCGGTCTCGAGCGCCTGGTTCCACTTCAGGCCGAAGTCCCTCCGGTCGATGGAGGTCTTCGCCTCGAAGGCGGCCTTGATGTTGCCCCAGGGGTCCTTGCCAATGCCGAGCTGCTCGGCCTCGAGCACGACCTCGCGGGTGATGTCGCGGATGGTCAGGTTGCCGGTCACGCGCAGGCCGTTGCCCGGGGACGGCTCCACCTTCGTGCTCTGGAAGGTGATGGCGGGGAACTTCTCCACGTCGAAGAAGTCCGGCGAGCGGAGGTGGTCATCGCGCTGCTGAACGCCGGTGTCGATGCTCGGCGCCTCGATGCGGACGGAGACGGACGAGGCGGAGGGATCCTGCTCGTCGAGCGACACCGTGCCGCTGAACTTCCGGAAGCTTCCGCGCACCTTGGAGATCACCATGTGGCGGACGGTGAAGTGGATGCCGGAGTGGGTCAGGTCGATGTTCCAGGTGGTGTTGGCCATGTTCGAGTTCCTTCTCGGTGAGGTGTTGCGTTGATTGACGCTGTAGAAGAAAGGTAACGGCGGGCAGGGGCCCTGATTAGATGGGGCGGACTGGAAGAACTGTTCCACCCATGGAACAAACGAAGGACCTGGAACCGACATGGACCTGAACGAGCTCCTCGTCTTCGCCAAGGTGGTGCAGGCCGGCAGCTTCACGGCGGCGGCGCGCGGGCTGCGGATGCCCAAGTCCACCGTGAGCCGGAAGGTGTCCGAGCTCGAGGAGCGGGTGGGCGCGCAGCTCTTGCAGCGCACGACACGCAAGCTGCGGCTCACGGACGTGGGGCAGGCCTACTACGAGCACTGCGCCCGCATCGTGGCGGAGGCGGAGCAGGCCGAGCTGGCCGTCACGCGCATGCAGGCCGCGCCGCACGGGGTGCTGCGCGTGACGGCCCCGCTCACCTTCAGCTTCCTGGGACCGATCGTCGCGGAGTTCCTGAAGCGCTACCCCGAGGTGCAGCTCGAGCTGGTGTGCACGGACCGCTCGGTGGACCTGGTGGAGGAGGGGTTCGACGTGGCGGTGCGCGCGGGACGGCTGGCGGACTCCTCGCTCATCGCCCGGCGGCTCGGGGACATCGAGCGCGCCGTCGTGGCGGCGCCGGGCTACCTCGCGGAGCGGGGAGCGCCCCGGAACCCCAAGGAGCTCGAGCGGCACGACTGCCTCGTCTTCGGCGCGGGGCTGGAGGGGAATGTCTGGACGCTGCATTCCGGGAGCAGGTCGGTCCAGGTCTCGGTGCGCCCGCGCCTCGTCGTGAACGAGCCGGACATGTTGCGCGCGGTGGCGCTGGCGGGCGCTGGCATCGCGCTCCTGCCCACCCTCCCCTCCACCACGGACCTTACCTCCGGGAGCCTGCGCCGCATCCTGCCGGACTGGAGCTCGTCGGGCGCTCCGGTGCACGCCGTCTACCCAGGCAGCCGGCACCACTCGCCCAAGGTGATGGCCTTCGTGGACTTCCTGCGCGAGCGCTGGCCCTCGCATCGCTCGGGGACGGAGTCACCGTAGGGCCCTCTATTCCACCGATGGAACAGTATTTCCCATCATGGGCGGCTGACGCGGAACAGCGGATGGCCCCATGATTCCCTCCACGCGAGCTGACGGAAGGAGCAACACATGAGCTGGGATGAACCGGTTGAGACGAGGCAGCACCCCGAGTTGGAGACGCTGATCGTCACGGGCACGCGGGATCTCGGCGACGGCTTCAAGGTGCGGCGGGCGCTGCCGTCGGCGCGGCGCCGGATGGTGGGGCCCTTCATCTTCCTCGATCAGATGGGGCCGGCGGTGTTCCACTCGGGCCACGGGCTGGACGTGCGGCCGCATCCGCACATCGGCCTGGCCACGGTCACCTATCTCTTCGACGGGGAGATCCTCCACCGGGACAGCCTCGGGACGGTGCAGCCCATCCGGCCCGGCGAGGTGAACTGGATGACGGCGGGACGAGGCATCGTGCACTCCGAGCGCACGGGCCCCGAGGTCCGGGCGGCGGGTGGGAAGCTCTTCGGCATGCAGGCCTGGGTGGCGCTGCCGAAGCAGCACGAGGAGACCGGGCCCGCGTTCATCCACCATGAGTCCGGCACGCTGCCCTTCCTCGAGGGCGAGGGCGTACGGATGCGCCTCATCGCGGGAGCGCTCTACGGGAAGCGCTCCCCGGTGCAAACGCACTCGGACATGTTCTACGCGGACGCGGCGCTGGAGGAAGGCGCGGGGCTCGTGATCCCGGCCGAGCACGAGGAGCGCGCGATCTACCTCGCGGAGGGAACGGTGGAGCTCGATGGTACGGAGTTCAGCGCGGGCGAGCTGCTCGTGTTCCGTCCGGGAAGCGAGATCTCCCTGCGAGCGTCCACGCAGGCGCGAATGATGCTCATGGGGGGCGAGCCGATGGACGGTCCGCGCTACATCTTCTGGAACTTCGTCTCGAGCTCGAAGGAGCGGCTGGAAGAGGCGAAGGCGGACTGGAAGGCAGGCCGCTTCGCGGCAGTGCCGCAGGAGACGGAGTTCATCCCGCTGCCCGAGGAGCCCGCGCCCGTGCGCTACCCGTAGACTCTCGGGTCTTGAGAAGGTGAACATCTCCGGGCCCTCACCTCTCGCCCGGCAGCCAACGGAGCATCCGCGCTGCGACACAATGCCGCACGAGTGAGCGGATCCGCCCCTGCTATGGCTGGCGTCACCTGCTCCGCTGGCCGCGCCCAGCACATTCCGAGGTGGAAGATGAAGGTCCTGAAGAGGCCCCTCCCGGCTCTGCTCCTGCTGTCCGTGCTCCCCTTCCTCCAGGCGTGTGGAGGAGATGGCTCCTCCGAGAAGAAGTTCTCCGTGCGGTTCAGCCCCCAGGTGGGCGCGCAATCCCTGCGCTGCGATGCCAGCTACCCTGACATCGGCAAGACGGGCACCACCATCGAGCTGCTCGAATTCAAGATGTACGTGCGGGACGTCACGCTCGTGCGCGCCAACGGGGAGAAGCATCCGCTGAAACTGGACCAGGACGGCACGTGGCAGCGGGATGCCATCGCGCTGCTCGACTTCGAGGACGGCACCGGCACCTGCGACACCGGCAGCCCCGAGACGCGCCTGGAGGTGGTGGGCCGCGCACCGGACTTCAATGACTACACCGGCCTCGAGTTCAAGGTGGGCCTGCCCGAGGAGATGAACCACCTGGACGGCGCCACCGCTCCGGCCCCGCTCAACGCGCCGGGCATGTGGTGGAGCTGGAAGGGAGGCTACAAGTTCGTGCGCCTGGAGGTGCACACCACGAGGAACGCCACCTGGTTCTTCCACCTGGGCGCGTCCGGTTGCACCGGCAGCACGGCCGAGGGCTACACCTGCGCCGCCACCAACCAGTCGACGGTATCCCTGAGCGGCTTCAACCCCGAGGACAACCAGGTGGTGCTGGACCTCGCGGCCCTCTATGCGGACTCCGACCTCGACCACCTCGTGGACTACAAGACGGACACCATCGCTGGCTGCATGTCGAGCCTCTCCGACCCCGAGTGCGCCGCGCTCTTCTCCCAGGTGGGGCTGACGGCGGAGGGCGCCCCCCAGGCCGTCCCCGCCTCGTTCATCCGCGTCCGCTGAGCCACGAGAACGCACGCCATGCACTCCAGACTCCGCACTCCCCTCGCCCGGACCCTCTCCCTGCTGTCGCTGGTGGCGCTCGCCCCCGCCTGTGACCCCGGGGACGAGCCGCCTCCCACGCCGCCCGCGCCGGTGGAGCGCCCGGCCTCGCTCGATGTCTCGATGAAGAGCCAGCGGGGCGGCACCAGCCACCGGGCGGGCGAGAACTGCATGGCGTGCCACGGGCCCAACGGCCTGGGGCCGGGCCGCTTCACCGTGGCGGGCACGGCCGTCACGAGCGAGCGCCGGCCCAACCCCAACACCACCCTCCTCCTGTCCACGGAGCGCAATGGCGGGGGCACCGTCGTGCTCACGCTCGAGTCCGACGCGAACGGCAACTTCTACACCACCGAGGCGGTGCCGTTGCCGGACACGCTCCTCTACCCGAAGGTGATGAACACCACCTCGGGGGGCTACAACTTCATGCCCTTCTCCACGGCCTCGGGTGCCTGCAACGTGTGCCACGTGGGCCGCATGCCCGTGTACCTCGAGTGAAGGAGCCCTCCCGAATGAACTCACGAGCCCTGTTGACGTGGAGCACCGCGGTGCTGGCGGTGCTGCTCCTCACCGCGTGCGGAGAGGAGGAGAAGCAGAAGCCCTACGCCTGGCAACTGCCGCCGGGCTTCCCCGAGCCCTTCGTTCCCGCGGACAACCCCATGTCGGAGGAGAAGGTGGCGCTGGGCCGCTACCTCTTCTACGACGAGCGCCTGTCCGGCAACGGCACCATGGCCTGCGCGAGCTGCCACGAGCAGAAGCGGGCCTTCAGTGATGCCAAGGTGACGCCCAGCGGCTCCACGGGGCACGCCGTCCCGCGCAACTCGCCCGGGCTGGCCAACGTGGCCTACCTCGCTACGTACACCTGGGCCAACCCCGTGCTCGATACGTTGGAGAAGCAGGCGCTGGTGCCGCTCTTCGCCGAGACGCCGCTGGAGCTCGGAATGGGCACGCGCATGGACGAGGTGCTGCAGCGGCTCCGCGAGGACGCCCGCTACCCCGCCCTGTTCCGCGAGGCCTTCCCGGACGAGAAGGACCCCATCCACGAGGACAACGTCGTGAAGGCGCTCGCGTCCTTCCAGCGCACGATGCTCTCGGGCAACTCGCCCTATGACCGCTACCTCCAGGGAGAGGCCACCGCCCTGTCGTCCGCGGCCAAGCGGGGCATGGAGCTGTTCTTCGGCGAGCGCGCCGAGTGCTACCACTGCCACAGCGGGCCGCACCTGACGAACTCCTTCCGCTCGAAGGACACGAAGCTGACCGAGCGGGACTTCCAGAACACGGGCCTCTACAACGTGGACGGCCTGGGCGCCTACCCGGTGAACAACACCGGCCTCTTCGAGTTCACCAACAACCCGAGGGACATGGGGCGCTTCCGGGTGCCGCCCTTGCGCAACGTGGCCCTGACGGCGCCCTACATGCACGACGGCAGCATCGCCACGCTGGAGGGGGTGCTGGACTTCTACACGGCCGGTGGGCGCGAGGTGACGAGCGGACCGTACGTGGGGGATGGCCGGGCGAGCCCGCTGAAGAACCCGCTGGTGCGGCCCTTCGAGCTGAGCGCCCAGGAGCGCGCCGACCTCATCGCCTTCCTGGAGAGCCTCACCGACCAGGACTTCGTGAACGATCCGCGGCTCGGCGATCCTTTCGACGGGTAGGCGTGCATGACTGCCCGTGTGAGGCGCCCGGGCTGGGCGTGTTGAATTGACGCCTCCTCCTGGTCCCGCGCATCGTGCGCGGACACCATGGGGAGAGCGACGAGATGAAGCCGTACCAGAAGGTGCTGGCGGGGCTCTGTGTCCTGCTGGCGGCGGTGGGAGGTTGCGCGGACGGAGTCCGGAGTGCCGCTCCCGAGGCGGCCTTGGAGCAGTCGCGCCAGGGGCTGGCCCCGTTGGAGCCGCGGCTGGTGCGGGACATCAACCCCACTCCGGTGCTCCAGGGCGGCAGCGGCCCGGAGCGGCTCGTCCAGCTGGGGGACACCGTCTTCTTCTCCGCGCTCGACGGCAATCTCGGCCGCGAGCTGTGGAGGAGCGATGGGACGGACACCGGCACGGTGATGGTGAAGGACATCCAGTCCGGAATCCTCTCCTCCAGCCCGGCGGCCCTGACGGTGATGGACGGGCTCCTCTACTTCGTCACCTTCACCGGAGACTCGCTGTGGAGGAGCGACGGGACGGAAGCCGGCACGGTGATGGTGAAGAAGATCGGGGGGAGCTTCGCGCTCTCCGGCACGCAGACCATGATGCCCTTCCGGGGGAACCTCTACTTCACGGCGGATGACGGCTCCGGCACGGGCACAGAGCTGTGGAAGAGCGATGGGACGGAAGCCGGCACCCGGCGGGTGAAGGACATCCAGCCGGGCAGCGCGGCTTCCAGCGTCGGGAACTTCATCCCCCTGGGAGACTTCCTCTACTTCACCGCCACGGACGGGGCGCACGGGTACGAGCTGTGGCGCACCGATGGAACCGAGGAAGGGACGTCCCTGGTGAAGGACATCGCGCCCGGCGCGGCCAACGGCTCCGTGAACTCCCTGGTGCGGCTCGGTGACACGCTCTACTTCTCCGCGACGGACGGGAAGGGCTACGGACTCTGGAGATCGGATGGATCCGAGGCGGGCACCTACGAAATCGAGACCCCCGCCGCGCCCTCGGGCGTCTACGCCCGCTCCCTGACCGTGATGGGAGGAGGGCTCTACTTCGAGGAGTACAACACGGGCGAGCTGTGGCGGAGCGACGGAACGCCAGCGGGCACATACCGGGTGAAGGACCTCCACCCGACGGGTAGCGCCAGGCTGATGACCTTCCGGGCCGCCGGGAGCACGCTCTTCTTCTACGCGGACGACGGAGTCCACGGGCTCGAGCTGTGGAGGAGCGACGGCACGGAGGCGGGCACGAGGCTCGTGAAGGATCTCGTGCCCGGGAGCCGCAGTGGCGGCACCAGCGGACATTGTGCCCTGGGCGAGCTGTTGTTCTTCATCGCCCAGGAAGACATCTACGGAACGGAGTTGTGGAGGAGCGATGGCACGGAGGCGGGCACGTTCCTGGTGAAGGACGTCTTTCCGGGGCCGGGTGGGAGCAGCCTACCGTCCAATCTGCTGTGCACGGACCGGGCCGTCTTCTTCTCCGAGGATGAAGGAGTGCATGGCAAGGAGCTGTGGAGGAGTGATGGCACGGAGGCCGGTACGCGCATCGTGAAGGACATCCATCGTCTGCCGGGCAGCTCCAGCCCGAAGCCGTTCGTGGAGGTACAGGGGACCGTCTTCTTCCAGGCCACCGAGGGAGTCCACGGCCAGGAGCTGTGGAAGAGCGATGGCACGGAGGCCGGAACGTCCCTCGTGAAGGACCTCCGGGCGGGGGCCAGCAGCTCGGTGCTGGGGTCGCTCACGGCGGTGGGCCCGGCGCTCGCCTTCACCGTGGACGACGGGGTGAGCGGCGTGGAGCTGTGGTGGAGCGATGGCTCGGAAACGGGCACGAGGTTGGTGAAGGACATCCTCCCCGGAGCGGGCAGCTCGGCGCCCAGCTCCCTGACGGCCATGGGCGGAGTGCTCTACTTCGTGGCGCAGGAGGCCGGGAGTGGCACGGAGCTGTGGAGGAGTGACGGCACGGAGGCCGGCACGCGCCTCGTGAAGGACCTCCGCCCGGGGAGCGCCTCCTCGTTCCCCGCCTTCCTCGTGGCGCGGGGAGACACGCTGTTCTTCTTCGCCAACGACGGGGTGAATGGGACGGAGCTGTGGAGCAGCGATGGCACGGAGGCCGGCACGCGCCTCGTGAAGGACATCCTTCCCGGAGCGGGCTCGTCCTTCGTGGGAACGAGCCCATTGCTGAACCCAGCCGTGCTGGACGGAGTGCTCTACTTCTCCCCCGACGACGGTGTGCACGGGAGGGAGCTGTGGCGGAGCGATGGGACGCCGGAGGGCACCTTCCTCCTGAAGGACCTCATTCCTGGCGCCTCCAGCCCGGGACTCGTGTCCCTGACGACGGTGGGGCGGTTGATCTACTTCAGCGCGAGTGATGGCAAGACCCGCGAAGAGCCGTGGAGGACCGACGGCACGCCGGAGGGCACCTTCCTCCTGAAAGACATCCACCCGTCGTGGACCTCCAGCCCCACCGGCTTCACGCAGGTGGGGGAGCTCGCCTTCTTCGTGGCGGACGATGGCACGAGCGGCCCGGAGCCGTGGCGGAGCGATGGAACGACGGCCGGCACGTGGCGGTTGAAGGACATCTACCCGGGCTCCACGGGCTCCAATGCCTCGGGGCTGGTGGCCTTCGACGGACAGCTCTACTTCCGCGCTGACGACAGGGTGCACGGCGCGGAGCTGTGGAAGAGCGATGGGACGGAGGCTGGAACCGTGCTCGCCTGGGAGCTCGCGGCCGGCGACCTGCCCTCCTCGCCCGAGGGAATGCTGCGCGTGGGCTCGAGCCTGTTCTTCTCCGCCACCGACGGTGTCACGGGCGTCGAGCCATGGCGGCTGGCTGAGCCTCCCGACACCACGGCGCCCACCGTGACGTGTCCCGGCGCCGTCGTGGCCGAGGCGGAGAGCGCCGCGGGCGCGGAGGTGGTCTACCCGCCGGCCACGGTGCGGGATGACGTGACGGCGGAGCCCTCGCTCGCCTACAGCCTGCCGAGCGGCGGTACCTTCCCGTTGGGTTCGACGGACGTGCATGTCACGGCGAGGGACGAGGCGGGCAACAGCGCCACGTGCTCGTTCGCCGTGACGGTGCGGGACACCACCGCGCCCCGGGTGGGCTGCCCCGGAGAGCTCACCGCCGAGGCGGAGGACGCCCTGGGTGCGCACGTCGTCTTCTCCGTGCCAGCGCCCCTCGACGAGGTGACGCGTGCTCCCGCCGTTTCAATCAGCCAGGCGCCCGGCAGCCGCTTCCCGCTGGGCTCCACGGTGGTCACCCAGACCGCCACGGATGAGGCGGGCAACTCGGGCTCCTGCGCCTTCACCGTCACGGTGCGGGATACCACCGCGCCCACGCTCACCTGTCCTGCGGACGTGGTGGCCGAGGCCGTCATGGACGCGGGCATCCCGGTGACGTTCCCTCCGGCCACCGCGAGTGACACGGTGACCCTGCCGCTGGAGGTGGTCTACAGCCATGCGGCGGGCAGCCTCTTCCCCGTGGGAACCACGCGCGTGACGGCCAGCACCGCAGATGGTGCCGGCCTGCGCGCCGAGTGCGCCTTCCAGGTGACGGTGACGCGGAAGCCCGACACCGAGCCCGGCCCGGTCACCGCCAGTCCCCCGGGGTGCGCATGCACGGCCCCGGGCCATGCGAGTCCCCTCCTCGCCCCGTGGTGGCTGCTCGGCGTGGGAATGCTGTGGAGCCGGCGGCGTGCCCGTGCCGCTCCGAAGCATTGAGGTCCGGCCACCGGCGCTCCCTTCGACGGGGAGGGAGCGCCGGGGCCCTCTTTCAGGGCTCAGAAGAGGCTGCCGATTCCCTTCCCGATGGCATTGCCCAGATCGCTGGCCCCCTTCCCCAGATCATTGATGGCGCCCTTGATGGACTTGGAGGAGAAGCCAGCGCTGCTCAGCAGCTTTTCGCACTCCGAGGCCGTCTTGTTGTACGCGCTGGTCATGGCCTTGCCGACCTCGTTCACGCCGTAGCCGATGTCCTTCAGCACCTTCGAGGCCGCCTCGGCGCTGGTGTTGTAGGCCGATTGCAGCGCGTGGCCGACCTCTTCCGCCGCGTACCCGGCCCCCTTGAGCATGGCCGCGGCCTCCTTTTCGGCCACGTTGTACGCCTTGTTCAAGGCCGCGCCGACCTGGTTGGCCGCATAGCCCACGCCCTTCATCATGTTCACGGTGACCTGCGCCGGCAGCTTGTAGACGGACTTCATGACCTCGCCGACGGCTTCGCCGACGTGCCTGGCGAACTCGATGGTTCCCTCGGCCACGTTCTTGAGCCACGTCATCGCGTCGGTGAAGAGGTGCGCGAGGTACTTCTCGGGAGCGTCGATGATCTTCTGTTTGATCCAGTTGAAGAGCTGCGCGAGGTCCGCCGGAGCCACGTCAAACCCCATGCGCAGCTCGAAGCCCTTGCCATTGATCTTGAACTTCGCCGTGACGTTCCCGGCGAGCCCCTGGCGGGAGATGGCGACGGACACATCCGCGGCGATGTCGAGTGAGATCCGGAAGTTGTCCGCGACCTTCACCCCGCCGATACGGATGGTCCCGAAGTCGAGGCGAGGCGAGGCGCTGAAGCCCACGGAGCCCGCGAAGCGCGGATCGCCCTTGTCCCACGAGACATCGAGCTTCAGGTAGGCGCCGAGCCACCGGCCCTCGAGCCGCAGCTGCTCGTTGGACATGAAGAGGCGCGACTCGGAGAGGACCAGGCCGAAGAGCGCGTTCCGGGTCTCTCCACTCAGGGCGAAGCGCTGCTTGCTCACCAGGCCCTCGACGTGGCCGGTGACCTGGAGGGGCCAGTCCTTGGGAAAGAGATCGAGCTGTCCGGTGAACCAGAACTGGTCATTGACGAGCCGCAGGTCACCGACCAGGACCTTGCGGCCGGCGACGGCGAGGTGCGTATGACCCTGGATCTGGATCGCCGCCCTGGCGGGTTCCGCGGGGGCGGTCACGAGGGCCGTGGACGTGCCCTGGGTGACGCCAGTCTCTTGCGGCTTCGCCTTTTCGACGGAGAGGCGGCCCGCGTTCCGGCCACAGGCGTCGGGGAGGGTGTTGCCCTGCGCATCGGAGAAGCGCCACAGGCTCACCAGGCTCGCGTCCTTCCCATCCAGCCGCCGGTACATGTTCCCGGAGATCTCTTCGGGTGAGCGTGCGCGAGACCAGAGCCGGATCTCGCCCAACTCACCGTTGAAGAACGCGTCGTCCGACCCGTCGGCGTTCCGGCCGATGGAGATCCTCTCATTGTCGATGACGAGCGCGCCCGTGACGGGCCCCTCGGTCAGCTTGACGCCATTGACGAAGGTCCGGGCGACCTTGCCATCGTTGGTGATGGCGACGTGGTTCCACTTGTTCCACTGGATGACGCCCGCGGCTGTGTCAGGGGCGCCGTCGTTGGAGCCAGCGGCGGAGTGGAAGCGGTGGTGGACGAGGCCATCCCCCCTGATGAACAAGGCGTAGTTGCGGCCCTTCTTGCCGAACACTCCCCTCCATTTGAATTCGGGTTTCGGCAGGTTCGGCGGCTTGACGCCCATGGCCTTCATCGCCTTGAACATGGCTTCCTGCGAGGCAACCATGCTCGCTTGGGCATCGGCGTGCATGTCCTCCGCCGTCTTCACCGGCTTGAACCAGACCTCGGCGGTGTAGGCGCCGAGGCGGAGGCTTTGCGAGTCCAAGACCTCGGCGTAATCACTCTTCCCATTGAATGCGAGGCCGCGCAGCAGCAGCAGGTCGGACTCGACGAAGCTGCCATTCCGGAGGATGCCGTGGTTCCTGCCACAGAGGTCCACCACCCGCTCCCCCGTGTCCGTATCGAAGCGATACAGGGAGACGAGATCCTTCTCGTCGCCGTCGAGGAGCTCTCGCATCTGGCTCTCGATCTGGCCGGCGCCCAGCGCACGCCTCCAGATGCGGATCTCGGCGATCTCGCCCTTCCAGAACGAATCCACCTTGCCGATGAAGAGGGACTGCTTGCTCAGGGCAAGCTTCCCCACCACCGGGCCGCTCGCGGCCTCCTTCCCGTCGACATAGGTCTTCGCGGTGACGCCGTCGTTCGTGATCGCGACGTGCTGCCACCTCCCCCACTGCAGGCTGCCATTGGCTGTATTCGGAGCGCCAGCGTTGTAGTTGGAGTTGTCCGTGAAGCGGTGATGGTAGTAGGCGTTGTTCGCGTTGATGGCCAGGAAGTTGTTGCGCTGGCCTGAGCCCTGCTTCCCGAACACGTCTGCCCATTCCCTTCCCTCCACCCTGGACGACTTGAGCCAGATCTCGATGGTGTATTCGGGCAGGACGAGGCTGTCGGACGCGGGGAGCTCGATGCAGGAGTTCTTGCCGTTGAAGGACAGGGCCTTGATGGCCTGAGGAGGCTTGGGCGCGGCGGACGTGGACGTGGGCGCCGGCGTGGCGGCCTGCAGCACGGGGGCCGCCGCGGTGTCCGAGGCGAGTGGCGCGTTCACCATGACGGCGCCGGAGAGCTCGAGCTCCGTGTTGCCGAAGGCACCGTTGAGCTTGAACCCGGTGTTGAAGCCCATGGAGCCGGACGCGGCGAGCCCGAACGCCGCCTGCATGCGGACGAACTCGAGGTCCGCCTTGCCGCGCACGAAGGTGACCAGGCCCTCCTCGTTGCCCTTCTGGGCCTGCCCCGCCGTGCTCCCCACCGAGGGCAGTACGGTCATGAAGTCGGCGCAGTCACTCGCGCTGAGCTTCAACCGCTCGAAGGAGCCCTTCTTGAACTCGGCGGGCGTCGTGAGCAGCCAGTCCGCGTCGAACTTCATGAAGGCGAACTTGTACTGGGCGCTCCCGGCGCGGTTCTCCAGGGGAATGGCGCTGATGCAGTCATTGAGGGAGAACGTCTTCCCGAAGTTCATCATCGCGGCGACGTACTTCCAGGAGCCGACGTTGACGGTCTTCCCCTTCGTTCCGAGCACACCTCCGCCGAGGTACTCGGGCGCCTGCAGGAACTCGTCATGGAAGACGAATCCGAGCTGCACGCCCCCGGGCGGCGTCTTCGGGTCGAGCAGGGCCTTGCGGTCGTTGAAGAACGTATCGAAGGTCTTGAAGAGGGCCATGGCGGCGGCCCCATCGAGAGCGGGCTTGGGGAAGCCCACGTGGGCCTGGAGGCCCAGCCCTTCGATGCCCAGGTACTCGAAGCCGATCTCGTCATAGAAGACGGGAATGGGGACGGGCAGCCCCTGGGAGACGGGGATGATGCAGAAGACGTCATCGAGGATGACGCGGCGCTGCAGCTGGTTCGAGGTGGGCAGCGGGAAGTCCTGGTCGCGCGGCAGCATGAGCGAGAGCGCGAGCGAGGGCACATCGAACTGGTCGATGAGGGCGTCCACCTCTCCGTAGAAGAGCGTGCCGGTCATGAGCGTGCCCACGGAGATCTTCCGCAGCTCGAGGCCGGTGAGCCCGGGCATGGGCACGTAGCTCTGCACGACGGAGGGGAAGAGCACGCGCACGGGCTTCTCGGGGGCGAGCAGCGCCAGGCTGACGCGGCCGGCCGGTGAGAAGCCGAACTTGAAGTCCAGACGCTCGGGGACCTCGAGCTTGAGGTAGGACTTGAAGCCGTCCGGGAAGCGGTTGAGCACCTTGCCCGTCTGCTTCAGCGCCGTGACGACCTCGTTCGGGACGCTCCCGGCCTTCTTCAGGAAGGTGACGAGCTCGTCGATCTTCAAGTCGCCGTTCTTGTCGACGAGCGACAGGCTCTCGATGGGGAGCTTGTCCGGGAAGATGTCGGCCATGGCCTTTCCGCCACAGGCCTCCAGGAAGAGCTTGAGCGGCGCCAGGGGCAGCGCGAGCGGCCTCGTCACCTTGCAGCCGCCTCCCGCCTCGAAGTACTGCGTCACGCCGTCGTAGAGGAACGTCGGCATCTTCAGGCTGAGCGCACCGTACTGGCCGAGGTCGACGTCGAACCAGGACTCACCGTTGATCACCACGGTGTTGGCGGCGGCGAACGGAGAGCTGACGAACTGCACGGCGACGCCGGTCCCGGAGATGGTGAACCGGGTACGCGCCATGGAGACGGGATTGCCCTTCTGGTAGACGCGGAAGAGCTGAGCGCCCAGGTAGGTGTTGAGCTCCGCGGGCAGGCCGAGACCCGCCTCCAGCACCAGGCCGAGCTGGGGCTTGATGGAGATGCCCAGCTCGGTCAACTGGACGGTGGCCTTGCCGAGGCTCTTGCCCTGGACGGTAGGCAGCGCGAGCTCGATGGGGTCACTGACGTTGAGCGCGGAGATGCGCACGTCCTTCTTCCCCGCGACGAGCTTGGCGGTGACCTTGGAGGGGAGCATCTTCCCCAGGCCACCCGGGAAGCCGGTGAAGCCCAGGTGGGTGGTACCCGTGAAGCTCCACCCCGCGCTCGCGGACTCCTTGACGAAGCCAATCTCGAAGAGCTCGCCCCCGATTCCCATGCCCGCGCCGGCCGGGAAGTCGACGTGGAAAGCGGTGGACTTGGGATTGGGCTTGAAGAGCAGCGCGCTCTTGCCCTCGGCGGTATCGCTGATGCTCAGGTAGCCGCCGAGCGAGAACAGCTGGTCGAGCTCGAGGGTCGAGGCCAGCCGGAGCTCGAAGAAGGTCTTCTTCTTGCCGTCCGCGGCGGTCCGGCGATCCAGCAGGAGGTCGAACTGCGCGAACGCGTAGGAGCCCACGCCGGGGATGTCGATGAGCTTCCGGGCCGGGGCCGCGGTGGCCCTCAGCTTGATCTTCTGGATGCCCTGCGTGGTCTCGTAGCCCGCCTGGAGGTCGAGCCTCGTGTCGAACACGGAGGCGCCCATGCCGCCGGAGAGCTTCCAGCCGATGCCCGTCTGGTAGTCGAAGAGGAAGTTGAACGTCTCGAGCGAGAGGCCCTCGGCGACGTTCACGGGCCCCCGGCCCTGGAGGCTCAGGCTCGCGCTGAACGAGGAAACACGGGAACCAGCGGAGCCGGAGACATTGCGCGTCAGGGAGAACTGCGCGTTCGTCTGAAGAGGCCCCGCGCCGCCCAGGTGGTCCCACGCGACGCTCGCATTGCCGAGCACCGAGAAGGCGCCTGTCTGGGTATTGACCTGGACATTGAGTGTGTCGAAGAGGATGTCCGGAATCTCTTCAGGCAGGGACTCGCCGTTGGTGACGAGGGACCAGAACTTCTTGAGCGCGAAGTTCCGGAGGCTGCCGGAGAGGGTGAGGCCGCCCCGGGCCTCACCGGAGAGGAGGACGTTGGCCTCCCCCATGCGCAGCTGCGCCGAGACCAGGCCCTTGGCGCCACCGGCCTTGCTGTAATCGACGAGCAGGTTGAGGTTGCTCACCTCGAAGGCCGTCGCTCCGACCGGAATGGACAGCAGGTCCTGGAGGGCCGCGGTCAGGTAGAAGCTCCTGGCCTGGGGTGACGCCCGGAGGAGCAGCCGCGAGATGGTGAGCTCCGGGAGCCCGGTCTCGCCAGGGATGAGCGACTCGATGACGTCGCCGAGCGGAAGGGGGCGGCCCGCGGGAAGGCCGGCGCCCAGATCGAGCGAAGGCAGCTCCACGAAGGCCGCCAGGTCGAACTTCTGGAACGCCAGCAATCCGGAGAGCGACGTCGAGATGGAGCGGCCGCTGCCGAACGGGTTCGCCACGGTGAACGAGACGCCGATCTCCTGGAGCTTCGCGACGTCGGGGAGGATGTCCCAGCTCGTCTTGGCGCCCACGCCGAGCATCAGGCTGGTGACCTGATGACGGAGGAAGTCGAACGAGACCCCGAGCTCGGTGAGGGAAATCCCGTTGGGAACGGGCAGGTCCTGGGGCACCTCGTCATCGAAGCCGTCCACGCCGACGGTCTGCGAGAGGCTGGAGAAGCCGGCGAGCGCGAAGTCCTCGAAGCGGCCCTGGAGGAACAGTTCCTCCTCGATGCCCTCGAAGTTGTACCTGCCCACCATCTCGAGCGGGCGGCCGCCGACTTCCGCGGCGACGAGCAGGTAGACGCCCGGCTCCTGCGTGGCGCTGACGGCCTTGTCGCGGTGAAGGTCATCGTGCCCGGACTTGATGAAGATGCGCGCGTCCTTGACCGTCACGGGGCCCAGGCTCTGGAAGCCGAGCGCCAGGGGACCCGAGAGCCGGATGCCGGTGAACGCCAGGGGATCGGCATCGAACCGGAACTCGTTGACGGGGCCGGTGATGCGGGTCGGCGTGCGATGCTGGAGCAGCGAGCCGATCGGGAAGAGCGCGCCGGTGAGGTAGAGCTCACCGACGAAGTTGAGCCCCGGCACCAGGTCACAGGCGAGCTTCTCGTCGAATTGCGCCTCGTTCGAGAACACGAGCTTGCACGCGCCCAGGCCGAGCTGGGTCATGAAGTGGGGCTCGGGACGCTTCTTGCCGGTGGCGAGATCCTCGCCGCCCGTGGGGCGCTCTCCGAGCAGCGCGGGAAACAGCTTGCCAAAGGACCACGACGCCGGGAGGGTGAGCTCCAACGTGACGAGCAGCGTGCCGTCACGCTCCCGGGCCAGGAACCGGACCTCGGCCGCCGTCATCCCGAGCAGCGACGTGGATCCCACGAGCTCCAGGTGCCCGGCGCTCCGCGAGGTGGCGTCGGTGACGGTGTCGATCATCACGGCCTGCTCGTTGAGCACGGCGCGGAACAGGCTGATGAGCTCGTTGGAGCCCGTGAACTGCTGGTCGATCAGGATGGGCGTACGGGGCCCCATCGGACCGATCGCATCGAATTGCTGAAGGATGTGCGAGATGGACATGGCTCTCTCACTCAGAACTGGATGGCGCCGCCGTAGGGGTCGTTCTGGTTGTAGTTGAAGACGATGCGGCCGTTTGCCTCGATGTCTTGCCTAGCCTTGGTGATGGCCCTGGCTACCTCATCGGACTCCTTGGACTTGCGCTTCCACTCGCTGATGCACTCGTTGATCTCCCGGACCGCCTGCGTCTGCGTATTGACGAGCGCTTGCTCGAGGCGGGTGTATTCCTGCTGCTGCTCGCTCGGAGGTTTCGAGGCAGGGTCCGGGTCGGTCTCGAGGAGCTGCTCGGTGAGCTCGGCGAGCTTCTCGTCACGCCGCTTGTAGATGGCGTTCTTTTCCGCCGAGATCTCACTGGCGTGTGCCTGCAGATAATTCTCCACCGCCCCGACGACGTCGGGATGATTCACCAGGTCATCCTCGACGGCCTCCCCCTCCAGGAGGATCTGCCCGGACTCGAGGCAGATCGGGAACGGTGCGACGACCATGTTCGCGAGGTAGTCCATGTGGCACTCCGCGAGCTCCTCGATGCAGCCTTCCCTGAAGGTGATCTGGTCATCGGGATATTTGCTGTCGAGCTCGATCATTCCGTGCCCGATGCGGGTGCCTTGGAAGTAGCGGTACATCGTCAGGTCCTTCGCCGGCAGATCCACCAGCTGGCCCGTCGAGATCGCCACGTGCTTGCCCATGTCGAAGAGCAGCACCCGTCCCCTGGGAATCTTCATGCGCTTGGGGACGAAGAACTGCGGTCCGGCCTGGGTCACCCTGAACTTGTCCTGGTTTGCCTTCAGCTTGTTCTTGATATT